>CALDHX010000026.1 GCA_937901525.1 uncultured Bacteroidales bacterium | reverse complement strand
AGTCCAAAATTTTTGAAGTATTTCGCAGTTTAGTTTTAAGAAAAAGGCGTTTATTCTTTATTTTTATTCGTTTTTTTAAATGGTTTCTTAGTCTCCGTACTCCATTAGGAAGGCTTTGATGAATTGTTCTAATTCTCCGTCAAGTACTGCTGTGGTATCGGTTGTTTCTACGCCGGTTCTTACGTCTTTTACTAATTTGTATGGGTGTAAGACATAGTTTCGGATTTGGCTTCCCCATTCTATTTTCTTTTTACTGCCTTCTATTTCGGCTATTTTTTCTTTTTTCTTTCTTAACTCCATTTCATAGAGTTGCGAACGTAGCATTTGCATTGCTTTTTCGCGGTTTTGGAGTTGTGAACGGGTTTGTTGGCACTCTATTACTATGTTTTCGGGTTTGTATCGTAGGCGTACTGCTGTTTCTACTTTGTTTACGTTTTGTCCTCCTGGGCCTGAGGAACGGAAAGTATCCCATTCTATGTCGGCAGGATTGATATTTATTTCTATGTTTTCGTCTATTATTGGGTAAACATAGACAGAAGCGAATGAGGTTTGGCGTTTGTTTGCTGCGTTGAAGGGAGATTGTCTTACAAGGCGGTGTACTCCGCTTTCTCCTTTGAGATAGCCGTATGCGTATTCGCCTTCTATTTCTATGCTTACGCTTTTGATTCCTGCCACATCGCCTTCTTGGTAATCTACTTGGGATTGTTTGTAGTTATTCTTTTCTGCCCATCGTAAGTACATACGTAGGAGCATATTTGCCCAATCACAAGATTCGGTTCCGCCTGCTCCTGCGTTTATTGTTATGATTGCTGATAGTCTGTCTTCTTCTGAGGAGAGCATATTCTTGAATTCCAAGTCTTCTATTAGGGTTGTAAGGCTTTCTATGTTTTGTTGGACTTCTGTTTCTTCAACAGAGCCTTCGTCATAGAATTCTTTTAGGACTTGAAAGTCTTCAAAGGCTGTGTTTACTGTTAGGAAGGATTGTAAACGGCTTTTTTTTTCGCTTAGTTGTTTAAGGAATTTTTCGGCTTCTTTGGGTTCTTGCCAAAAGTCTTCTGCTTGTGTTTTTTGTTGTGCTTGTTCTATGTCTTTTTCTAAGGCATCTACGTCAAAGACACCTCCTTAGAGTTGCTACTCTTTCTTGAAAGGTTTTGATTGCTTCGTCTATTGTCATGGTTTTTTATTTTCCTGTGTGTCCAAATCCACCTTCGCCTCTTTGGGTTTCGTTAAGGCTTTCTACTAGTTGCCATTCTACTGTTTCGTGTTTGCTGACTACCATTTGTGCTATGCGTTCTGAGTCTTTTATTTCAAAGGCTTCTTGTGATAGGTTTATGAGTAGGACTTTTATTTCTCCACGATAGTCGGCATCTATTGTGCCTGGTGAATTGAGAACGGTGATTCCGTTTTTGAAGGCTAAGCCTGAGCGTGGGCGTATTTGAGCTTCTGTGCCTGAGGGCAATTCTATGTAAAGTCCTGTGGGGATTAAGGCTCTCTGCATTGGTTGTAGGATTATCGGTTCAGAGAGATTGGCTCTTAAATCCATACCTGCCGACAAATTTGTTTCGTAGGCAGGTAGGGAATGTTTTGATTTGTTTATTATGTTTACTTTCACTATGATGTTTTGTTTGTGGTTAATCTACTTTTGCATCAATAGCTCTGTTGATTGAATAGACTACTTGTCCTGATTGATTGATTGAGTAGTTTGATGGTTTGCTTGTTTGTGAGTATTCTTGGTTAAAATTCATTTTCTCCAATTCTAATGGAGAGGTAGCTATAATTTGATTGATTCCTTCTTCTGTTGAAAACATTTCTCTTATTCGTTGAACTCTTTCTCTGCGTTCTTCCAAAGTAATGTTTTGTACATTATTTATACCAATTATGTCTTTTATGTTAGTAACTTCTACTTGTGGTTTTGGTTCTTCTACTATTTGTGTAATTGGTTCTGGTCTTGTAATTACAGCTATTTGTGGTTCTTGTATTATTCCTGTTAATTTTGGTGCTGTTGCAGTAGTTGGAATAACCGGATTATTAATTATTGGATTCATATTTTCATCCAATTCTATTCTTGTTATTTGTGAAATTGGTTGTTCTGGTTCTGGTTTTCTTTCTACTTCTACCATTACAACATCTTCTTGTTTTTTGATGTATGGTTGTTCTATTTGTTGTGGTTGTTGTAGTGTTTGTTGTGGAATTTGTGGTGTTTGTGGTAATGAAGTTGTAACTTGATGTGTTCTTACCTGAGATGTGTAGATTTCTTGTGAGTCAAATCCTGTTGCTACTAAGGTTATTGATAGTTTATCTCCTAAGGAATTGTCTATTCCCATACCCCAAATGTATTCTACATCGTCATTAGTAATTTCTTCTAAGTATGTTGTAATTGTGTCTATTTCTTCCATTCTGGTTTCGTGCTCTTCGGAAGATAAGAAGTATAGAAGTATTTGTTTTGTTGATGATATATCGTTGTCATTAAGCAGTTTTGATGTTGTAGCTAATTGTATTGCTTCCATTGCTCTATTGTCTCCTTCTGCAATTCCTGTTCCCATTAAAGCTACTCCTGAATTTTGCATAACACTTTGCACGTCTCTAAAATCCACATGTACACGTCCTGCTCCTGTCATCATTTCTGAAATTCCTTTTGCAGCGGTTAGTAGTATATCATCTGCCATTGAGAATGCTTTTGTCATGGTAAAGTTTCCGTATTCTCTAAGTTTATCTGTGTTTATTGTAATTACAGCGTCTACTTCTTCTCTTAGCTTCTTGATTCCTTCTTGTGCTTGTGTTTTTCTTTTTCTTCCTTCAAATGAGAATGGCAATGTTACAACTCCTACTACTAAGATTTGTTCGTCTGTTGATTCTAATTGTATTTCTTTTGCAAATCTCGCTATCACAGGTGAGGCTCCTGTTCCTGTTCCTCCTCCCATTCCTGCGGTAACAAAAAGCATTCTTGTATTGTGTTCTAAGTAAGATTTTATTTCTTCTTCTGCTTCTTCTGCTGCTAAGCGTGCTCGCTCTGGTGTATTACCTGCTCCTAATCCTCCTTCACCTATTTTTATCTTATTTGATACAGGTGAAGTGTCTAATGATACTTGATCTGTATTACAAACTATGAAATCTACTCCTTGTATTCCACAGTTAAACATGTGATTTACTGCATTGGTTCCTGCTCCTCCAACTCCTAATACTTTTATGTATGAGGATTGTTCTTTTGGTGAATCCATTTTTAAAAGATTACTTTCTTTTATTTCACTTTCAAATTGCATTAATTCTTCCATACTTATATACTTATAATGACAATATTATATCAATTTGTAAAATTACTATTTTTTATACACACAATAATGATTGATAATGATAGAGTTTTCCACAACAATTTGTTAACAATACTATTCTTTACTATCTCCTATAATGCTTTTTAGAAAACTTTCTATTTTTTTACCAAAGCGTTTTTTAGTAACTGCTCTGTCTTCTTCCTTGATTTCTTTATCTTCTGTGTCTGTAATTACTTCTTTGTTTTCAACTTCAACATTACGAGATTTGTAATTTTCTTCGTCTTGTATAGCTTTTAGAATAAGTCCTATTCCTGTTGCATGCATAGGATGTTTCATCTCTTCTGTTATTTCTCCTGAAAGATGTTCTTCCGGTGTTCCTACGCGAGCGTCTAATCCTAATACAAATTCTGTAAATTTATCTATTCCTTTTATTTTTGCTCCACCTCCTGTTAATACTACTCCTGCTATAAGTTGTTTATGGTATCCTGTATTTTCTAATTCATATAATACTTGTTCTAATATCATCATCACTCTTGATTTTATTACCATAGTCAATTGTTGTACTGATATTTCTTTTGGATCTCTTCCTCTAAATCCTGGTATTGATATGATTTCGTTAGCTGATGTTGGTGTTTCAAGACAAGCTCCAAAATTTTGTTTTAGCGCTTCTGCTTGTGTTCTTATAATAGAACAACATGATTTTATATCATCGGTAATTACATTTCCTGCTAATGGTATGACTGATGTATGACGTATTATGCCTTCATGGAAGATTGCCACATCTGTTGTTCCACCTCCTATATCTACTAAACATACTCCTGCAAGCTTTTCTTCATCATTTACAACTGATTCAGCAGAAGCAATTGGTTCTAATACTAATTTCTTTACTTCATAGCCTGCTAATTGTACGCTTTTGTAAATGTTTTGTATATTTGTTCTGTTCCCTGTAATTAAATGGAAATCCCCTGCTAAGCATTTACCTATTCTTCCCACAGGATTAAGAGTTGGAGAATCGTTATCAACTATATAATGTTGAGGTATCACATCTATAATCTGTTCTCCATGCTCCATAAGAATGGCGTATTGCTCATTTTTTAATCTTTCTACGTCTTCTTTTGTAATAATGTGTTCTTCTTCATGAATTATAATGTTACCTCTATGTTGTTTGGAACGAATATGATGCCCTGCAATGCCCACATACACTTCTGTTACCTTTTCTCCTGACATTTCTTCGGCTTTTTTAACCGCAATCTTAATGGAAGTAGCCGTGTCTTCTATATTTTTTACAACACCTCGTTCTACCCCTTGGGATTCTGTACGTCCCATTCCTATTACATGTATTTCATTGTTTTCTTTTTTCTCTGCAATGAATACTGCTATTTTTGTCGTTCCGACATCTATTCCTACTACTATATTTCTCATATCATTTATTGTGTTTAATTATTTATTCTTTCTAACGCAAACTACTTGCCCTTCAAATTCTAACTTCACTTCACTATAATTATCCCATCCAAATTCTGAAAAGCCTTCTTTATATAGATTAATTAGTTTTGTAAATTTATTGTCTATATTTTCTATATCTCCTATTTTTATTACATAATCTCCTACTTTTGGTAAAAGTTCATATTGCTTTTTTTTATCATAATAGATTTGATCAATTTGATTACATAGTATGCTATCTTGTTTTATCTTTAATGCTATTGTATATATATTATAGGTAATTGGAACTTTTGTTGAATCTATTTTTTCCAATCCTTTTAACGTTTCTTTTATATCTCCATTTGCTATTAATACATTAGCAGCTTTGTTTTTTATTGGATTAGATATATTCCCTTCTTCATCTATGTAACGTTGCTCTCCCTTATTATTGATAATTCGCAATATAGGATTGTTTTGTGTTATTGTTATTTCAAGTGTACCAAGCAAATTTAAGTATACATCAGCTGTATATATCAAATTTTTATTTTTTAAAAATTCTTCTATCTCTTCTACTTCTATTTCTTTTCTTTTATAATCGGTTAAATTACCATATTTTTTATGAAGCAATGCTTTAACTTGTCCTTTTGTTATCAATTTATCTTCTCCTTTGTATATTATTTCTATATCTACATTTGATACTGTAAGATTCTTTATTGTAACATTTGTTACAATAACTAACAAAAGAACTCCTATTATCAGCAAGATAAATTTTAATGTTTTATTCATCGTCTGTTAATAATTCTATTATTGGTTCTATTAATTGATCTATATCTCCTGCTCCAAGAGTTACTAATAGTTGTGGTTGAAGTGCAGATAATAATGGGAAAAGTTGTTCTTTAGTTACATGATATTTATCCATCTTATTTATCTTATGCAAAATAGTCTTTGAAGTTATTCCAGGTATCGGTTCTTCCCTTGCTGGATAAATAGGCAAAAGTATTATATCATCTAATTCTTCTAATGCTTTTGCAAACTCATCTGCAAAATCTTTTGTCCTTGAATAAAGGTGTGGTTGAAATATTCCACAAATACGTTTATTCGGGTATAAATGTCTTAAAGATGTTATTGTAGCTTCTATTTCCTCTGGGTGATGGGCATAATCATCATAATAAATAGTCTCTGATGTGTTGAACTTTAAATCAAACCTTCTCTTCATTCCTTTAAATGATTTCAATGCTGATCGTAATTCATATTCGCTTACACCAAGTGTTAATGCTATTGATAAAGCAAGTATAGCATTTTCTATATTATGAATACCTGGATAAGTCATTTGCATATCATAGTAAATCTTTTCGGGAGTGTGATAATCAAAATAATAGCTACCATTACTAACTCTTAAATTCCAAGCATAGTAGTCTGATTCTATATTTGTCAAAGAATATGTATTAGTTGTAATATCTGTATTAGTCTCAATGCTAACTTCTTTTTTGAGAAATATTCTCCCATTTTTGTTTGTTTGATTAGCAAATTGTGTAAAGGCTTGTTCTAAATTATCTCTATTTTGATAAATATCTAAATGATCTGGAGAAATAGAGGTTATAGCTGCTATATATGGTCTGAGTTGTAAAAAAGATCTATCGTATTCATCTGCTTCTACTACGACATATTCCGATTTCTCATTACACAACATATTTGTAGAATAATTATTTGCTATTCCTCCTAAGAACGCTGAACAACCTATTTTACTATTGTGTAATAAATGTGCAAGTAAGCCTGATATTGTAGTCTTACCATGAGTTCCTGATATAGCAACCACTTTCTTATCTTTTATTATTTCAGATAATGCGATAGCTCTTTTCTCTAATCTTAAACCCCTATTAATAACCTCTTGTAATATTTTATTATCTTTTGGTATAGCAGGAGTATATATTACTAAGTCAATATTACTTGGCAAACAAGTAGGATCATCTTCGTATGAGATATTCATACCCTCTTGTTCAAGTTGAATAGATAATTGTGTTTGAGTTCTATCGTATCCATATACTTTATGCCCATTATTATTTAAATAACGAGCAATTGCACTCATACCTATACCTCCTATGCCTATAAAATAATACGTTTTTGAGTTCATTTATTTATTAAGTATAATTTCTATTTGTTCTACTATTCTTTTATCTGCGTCTCTTATGCCAAGTTTTGTAATATTTTTTGACATTTCCTCTTGTAACTGTGTGTTATTTATCAATTTATCTAATTCATCTATTAGTTTTTCTCTCGACTCTACATCTTTAACCATTATAGCCGCAAATTTTGCAACAAGAGCATTAGCATTTTTAGTTTGATGATCTTCCGATACATTTGGAGATGGCACTAATATACACGGCTTACCAACTATACACAATTCTGATATGGCAATTGCTCCAGCTCTTGAAATGATAACATCAGCTAAAGAATATGCTTGTTCCATTTCATATATAAATTCATAAACTTTGATATTAGGAGAATTTATTTGAGAAACAATCGTTTTTGCTTTCTCAAAAAACCATTTTCCTGTTTGCCATATTAATTGTATGTCATTTTTTACAAAATAGTCAAGATTCTTTATTATACTTTCATTTATTGTCAAAGCACCCAAACTACCTCCAACAACCAAAACTATTGGTTTATCTAATGTAAGAGAAAAGGTTTTTAACGCCATAGTCTTTATTTCCGCCATATTACTTTCTAACAAAGAAATATTTTGACGAATAGGATTTCCTGTAAATACTATTTTATTTGTAGGAAACCATCTTTCCATGTTTTCATATGCAACACATATTCTATTGACTCCATCTGCCAAAATTTTATTTGTTACACCAGGATAGGAATTTTGCTCCTGTATAAGTGTAGGAATTTTTTGAGAAACTGCTGAACGTAATATCGGTCCTGAAGCATAACCCCCAACTCCTATAACTATATCAGGAGAAAATGTCTTTATTATTTTTTTTGCCTTCTGCATTGAAGAAAGTAACTTGAATGGGAACGAAAAGTTTTTCCATAACTTCTTCCTTTGAAAACCTGCTACTGGCAAACCTATTATTTCATATCCTGCTTGTGGAACTTTCTGCATTTCCATTTTACCTTTTGCTCCAACAAACAATATTTCTGCATCTTTATATTTACACTTTATTGCATTAGCTATTGATATTGCAGGGAAAATATGTCCTCCTGTTCCTCCTCCACTTATTATTACTTTCATAATTCTACTATATTATTACTATCTATTTGTGAATTTTCTTCTATTGTTATTTGTTGTTTTATCTTTTTACTTTCTGCACTAATATTTAATATTATCCCTAATGCAAAGCTACTAATAATAAACGATGTTCCTCCATAACTAATAAAAGGTAAAGTTTGTCCTGTAATAGGTATCAAGCCTGTTGCCACAGACATATTGACAAGAGCTTGTATTACTATAATAAATGCTATACCTATTGCCAAATAGCTACCAAATAACCCTTTCGCTTCTCGCGAAACCTTTATACACCTATAAAAGAGCACAAAATATGCCAACAAAATTAAAACACACATAAAAGTTCCACCTTCCTCTAAAATAATAGCAAAAATAAAGTCATTGTGAGATTCGCTTAAAAATCGACCTTGTACTGTATTTCCTATACCAACACCTGTTACACCACCTGTTGCTATTGCCATTACCGCAGAATTATATTGATTATCCTCTTTAGGATCATTATTAACAAAGTTTTCTATTCTCCCAGCCCAAGTAGAGTTTCTTCCTATTGGCACACCAGCATAATGTAATGCTAAAACAGAAGATACAATAATCAGCCCCAAAAGAATAACTGTAAAAATATGCTTTATTCTTGCTCCTGCAATAAATACTAATGCAAAACAAGCAAAAAATATAATAATTGCAGTTGAAAAATTTTCTGGAAATATTAAAATACAAATAATACCTATTTTCACTATCAATTTCCAAAACTCTTCTTTCTGTTTAATTTTAGCTTTTAATTCCTCTAATTCCGAAGCAACATATAGAATAAGTATATACTTCACAATCTCTGATGGTTGAAATTGTCCCAAACCAGGAATAACCAACCAACGATCTGCAGCCTTATCTGAAAACTCACCCAACACCAAAGTAAAAATCAGCAAAAGAGCAGATCCTGCATAACCTATTTTAAGCCATCTAGCATAATTTACATACCGTATATTATGCACAACATAAACCACTATTATACCAAGACAAATTATAAAAGTTTGTTTTAAAAACATGAATACTATATCACCATTTGTACGATATACACTTTTACCCATGCTACTAAACACAAATATCAACGACAATACAGATAGCACTAAATACACTATCCATATAACTTTATCTCCTTTTATATGTGGTCTTCCTAATTTTACTTTCATTCAATTACAATTCATTTACCAATTGCAAAAATCTATTTGCATTGTATTCTATATTTTCTTCTTTACCATTTGCAGGAGAATACAAAACAACATCTGGTTCATTAGCGAAATAATATGCCATTTTAACTGCTTCTGACAAATTATTTACTTGGATTAAATTCGTTAAACCATTAAATATTTTAGATATACTATTATCCTTTTCTCCTACTATTATCAATGTATGCACCTTCTCTTTTACAGAATTTGTTAAAGACACAAAACTTTCATTAACATCATCTATTTCTAATATCCATATAATCGGATTACATATAGTTTCAAAAGAAAACCAAGTTGAATTAGGATTTATACTTTTTGAATCATCTATATATTTCACTCCTTTTATATTAGCAATAACTTGTTTCTTATGTTTAGAATTTTCTTTACTTCCAAACATACTTCTTAGAGTCTCATTTCTCAAACGTGAGACTTCCGAATATTGTCTCCCAGCCAAAGTTGAATACACTGTTCTTCCCTGTGTTGCTAACTTATCGATAGTCATTGTTGTTTATCTTAATTTAAGTGTTACTATTGTTGTTACTGCTAAAATTATTGAAATTATAAAAAATCTTTGTACTATTTTTTGTTCAGGATAACCCTTCTTTTGATAATGATGATGAAGAGGTGACATTAAAAATATTCTTCTACCTTCTCCATATTTCTTTTTTGTGTATTTGAAGTAAGAAACCTGCATAACAACAGAAAGATTCTCTACAATAAACACACCACACAGAATAGGTATTAACAATTCTTTTCTAATCAAAATAGCAAAAACTGCGATTATTCCACCTATAGCCAATGAACCTGTATCTCCCATAAAAATTTGCGCAGGGTGAGTATTATACCAAAGAAAGCCCATAGTCGCTCCAACAAAGGCTGCAATAAAGATTGTCAATTCTCCAACATTTGGAATATACATTATATTAAGATAATTTGCAAAAATTATATTTCCACTCACCCAAGCAAGAATTGCCAAACAAGATCCTATAATTGCAGAGGTCCCCGTAGCTAATCCATCTATACCATCAGTAAGATTTGCTCCATTAGAAATAGCAGTAATAAAAAAGATAACAATAGGAATAAATATTAACCAAGCGTAATCCTTATAGTTATCTCCTATCCATTTTATTAACCAACTATAATCAAACTCATTATTTTTCACAAATGGAATTGTGGTTTTTGTAGAACGTGAAGATTCTTCTTGAAACTCCACTTTTGCATTTTCATATTGTGATTTATCCTGCAAATTATGTTGTTGCGAATATTGTGCTATTTCCGTTTTTTCTTTTATTGTTATACCTGGATGAAAATACATCATACAACCAACCACTATTCCCAACACCACTTGACCTACAACTTTAAGTTTTCCACTTAACCCTGCTTTATTTTTTCTAAACACTTTAATGTAGTCATCTATAAAACCTAAAGCCCCTAACCAAATAGTCGTTATCAACATTATTATCACATAAATATTATCTAACTTAGCAAATAATAATGTTGGAATAAGAATTGCTGCCAATATTATAAGCCCTCCCATTGTTGGAGTACCTTCTTTTGCCTTTTGTCCTTCCAATCCTAAATCCCTAACAGTTTCTCCAACTTGTTTTCTCCTTAAAAAATTTATTAACTTTTTGCCAAAAACTATTGTAATAAGCAAAGAAGTTATTACAGCTGCAGCAGCTCGGAAAGAAATGTACTGAAACACCCCTGCCCCAGGGAAATCAAAACTTGAATCTAACCAACTAAATAAATAATACAACATAATATATTCTCCTTTTTTACTTTCAATATTTTAATATTTCTTCTTTATCATCAAAATGATGTTTCACCCCTTCTATTTCTTGATATGTCTCATGCCCTTTGCCTGCGATAAGAATTATATCACTTTTATCTTTTGCTAATTGTGAAGCTAACCTTATTGCTTGTCGTCTATCTGTTATGCAAAATAGTTTTTCGTTATCCACAACCCCTTTTTTCATATCCTCAATTATATCATCAGGATTTTCAAATCGAGGATTATCAGAAGTTAGTATTACTATATCACTTCCTTCTTGTGCAATTTTTGCCATTTGAGGACGTTTAGTTTTATCTCTATTTCCTCCACAACCTACAACCGTTATTAACTTACCTGCAAGCTTAATTTCATTTATGGTAGATATGACATTAAGCAACGCATCTGGTGTATGAGCATAATCAATGATTGCAGTAGATGCATTTTTCAGACGATAGGTTTCAAATCTTCCATTAGCAGCTTTTAATTTGCTTAGACCTACCAAAATTTCTTCTTGTTTCAATCCACACAATTCTGCAATAGAATAAATAGCAAGTAGATTATAGGCATTGAATTGGCCAACTAATTGAGTAGATACTTCTTTACCGTTTATATTCAAAAGCAATCCGAAAAAACTATTCTCAATTACTTTTGCATTATAATCAGCCATTCTACTCAAACTATAAGTAAATTTTCTAGATTTTGTTGATTCCAACATTTTTTCTCCGTTTCTATCATCAATATTTGTAAGAGAAAATGCCTTTTCGTTCAATGAATCAAAAAATCCTTTCTTTGCATTTATATAATTAGAAAAAGTCTTGTGATAATCTAAATGATCGTGAGTTATATTACTAAACACTCCTCCATAATAAGTCAATCCCCATATTCTATGTTGATCTACTGCGTGAGAACTAACTTCCATAAAAACATACTCACAACCACTCTCAACCATTTCATTCAATAACTTATTTAATGATAAAGAATCAGGTGTTGTATGAGTAGAAGCAATTTTTCTATCACCTATTTTGTTTACTATTGTAGAAATTAATCCACATTCATAACCTAAACTTTTAAATAAATTGTAAGATAAAGTTACTGTTGTAGTCTTTCCATTAGTTCCTGTTATACCTATTAATTTCAATTTAGAAGAAGGGTTATCGTAATAGTTTCTTGCCAAAAGAGCTAAGGCCTTTGAAGAATCTTCTACCTGCAAATAAGTAACGTTTTCTTTTATCTGATTTGGCATTTGTTCCAAAACCACAACACTTGCACCATCACTTATTGCAGAATCAATAAAATCATGTCCGTCAATCTGAGTTCCCTTTTGAGCAACGAATAAACTATCTTTTTTAACCTTACGAGAATCAAACACAATACCACAAACAAGTCTATCTATTTCACCTATTTGTTTTATAATGTTTATACCCAACAATAAATCTCTTAGTTTTCTATTCATTTTTTCTTTGTTTCATTTACACCAAGTTCCAAAACAATTACCTCATCTGTTATTTTACTTCCAGGAGCTATGCTTTGACTAATAACCTTACCCTTTCCTTTAAACCTAACTCTCATACCAAGATTTTCAAGCATATAAACAGCATCTCTTATCGTTAGTCCAACAACATTAGGCACATATTCTTTATCTGTAAAATAAGGAGTAAAAATCAAACTGTCTTTAATTTCTCTAACCTTTAACCAAGGCGATGCAGGAAGATTAACATCAAAGCCCAAAGATTGACAAAAAGCAGAATAAGAATCCCTATTACCATAACTCATAATAGGCATTTTCTTTTCACTTGTCTGCCCCACCTTAGTTAATGCTATTCTTGTACCAACAACCCTATCAGACAAATCCCTAAAAACAGGAGCAGCCAAATCACCTCCATGAGTTCTTGCTCCCTTTGGCTTACTTATCACAACTATACAAGAATATTTAGGTTCATCAGCAGGAAAATATCCTACAAATGAAGCCCTATGTTGAATAGTTCCCTCTTTTGAATCATAACCCAACTCAGCTGTACCAGATTTTCCTGCAATTCCGTAAGAAGTTCCCTTTAATCTTCTTCCAGTACCATTATTAACTACCCCCTTTAATACTTTGTGAATAGAATCTCTTGTACTTTGTTTACATATACTCTCAGCCATTACAATAGGTTCAAAACTTTTCTCCACAACCCCATCTCTTAGAAGTTCGGTTACAAATTGAGGCTTTACCATTTTGCCATTATTTGCGATAGCATTATAAAAAGTTAGCATTTGCAAAGGAGTCATTTGAGTAACATAGCCAAAACTCATTCTTAAAAGGTCAGTTGGATTTTCAGACGAACGAATAATAGGCTTAGGTTCGTGAACATCTATATCCAATCCTAATTTTTCATAGTTGAAATACTGCATCAAATCCTCTCTAAATTGTTTTCTTTTTGCAACACTGCCATAATGATCAAAAACTAATTGACTTATACCAACATTTGAAGAAATTTCTAATGCTCTTTCAAAACTTACATTCCCCCTATTAACCTTTCCTACGTCTTCAATAGGCTTTGCATTTCCAGGAAAATGTTTTACACCTGTTGGAACAGAATCTGAAAGCGTTACAAGACCTTTGTCCAACATCATCATTGCAGTTACGGTTTTAAATGTTGAACCTGGTTCAAAAGAACTTGAAATTGCGATGTTATTATTCTCAAAATATTCTCCCTCAACTTCAGAAAAACTCGCTATTGCTCTCACAAAACCTGTTTCAACCTCCATTAAAACCACACAACCACTTTCAGCCTGATTTTCTTTCAAACAATTCATCAACGAACTTTCTGCTAATTCTTGCAAACTCACATCAATGCTTGTTACAACATCGAAACCATTTCTAGCAGTTATCTTTTCATCTTTATTATATGGCACCCAAACACCTGGATTTATTTTTCTTTCCAAGCGTTTTCCTTTTTCTCCTCTCAAATATTTATCAAAACCACCATCAATACCATTATAACAAGTATCGCAACCAGGTAATTTTATTCCTATTGTTCTTCTTGCCAAAGGATAGTAAGGATAAACCCTCTTACCTTTCTCAATAATATGCACTCTATGACTTAACTTGTAGGTTACCTTTGTTGAATCTTGTTTACTCTTGATTTGTCGTCCTATAATAGGGAAAGTTTTAAATCTTTGTAATTCTTCGTATGTTATACCCATTGCAACTGGAACACCTCTATTGTGTTTCTTGTTTCTAAAAGACATAAAATATTTTTGATATTCAGAAGAAGTTTTACTATTTTTCTTATACGAAAAGATTTTAGCCAAACTATCACACATTGGCTTTAAATCCTTTCTAAAAATACTATCAGGAACAACCCATTCTGCTTTACCCGTCTTTTTATCCTTCTGTTTACCCAAATCTATATACATATCATATATTGGAACATCAGTTGCCAACAACATAAGTTCACCTGTATCATAATCTACCGAATAGACATTACCTCTTTTAGCCTGATATTCTCTCTCTTTTACAATTCTTTCTTTCTGTTTCAAAAGTTCGCTATCATGCAATGCTATTTGCATATAAAGAGCCTTACCAAATATGGTAATTATCACAAGCATTACTATTACATATATAATAGAGAGCCTTAATTCTCTTTTATCCTTATTTTCGTCTATTGTATTACTCATTTTCTCCTATTAGTATAACTTTTTTTATTGGCTCTCTTGACACCCCTACCCCTACTGGAGACAAAGCTTTCTCTAATTCCATCATCATTGATGACTTTTGATATTGAGTTTTAATACTTGTACGTTTCATCTCCAACTCTTTTATTTCTTTATTAGTGTTTTCTATTTGCCTAACCTTTGTTTCTATTCCATATCTATTTGCTATATACACAATCCACAAGATAGCAATCAACAAAAACAAGAAAATATTTTTTGAAAACCATTTTCTTAACAATACATCTCCTTGAACAATCTCCTTAATTCCCATAATTTTACTTCTTTTCAGCTATTCTCAATTTTGCACTTCTTGAACGAGGATTGCTTTCCAATTCTTCCTGGCTTGCAGTTGTAGGTTTTCTATTAACAAGCACCAAATCATTTAACACATTACCAAAGAAATCCTTTTCTACTTTCCCTTCGCAATTTCCTGTCTTCATATAATTCTTCACCAATCTATCTTCCAAAGAATGATAACTCATAACCACAAGTCTCCCTCCTTTTTTTAGTAAAGGAGAAGTTTGTTCTAACATTTTTTTCAACACATCTATTTCTCCGTTTACCTCTATTCTCAACGCCTGAAACACTTGTGCAAAAAACTTATTTTCCTTTCCTCTTTGAGCAAGCGGTTGAAGAATTTCTTTCAACTGAGTTGTAGTTGATATTCCCTCTATTTGCAAAGACTCTATCTTCTTTGCAATTTGATGAGCATTAGATAATTCTCCAAAATCCGAGAATATCTTTTTCAATTGTTCATAAGAATAAGTATTAACCACATCTTTTGCAGTAAGAATTTGCTTTCTATTCATTCTCAAATCAAGCTCTGCATCAAATCTTGTACTAAAACCTCTTTCTGCACAATCAATTTGATAAGACGAAATACCCAAATCAGCAAGTATTCCATCAACTTGCGTTACTCTATAAAGCTTTAATTGATTTGTAAGATTAGAAAAATTGTCTTCAATCATAGTAAAGCGTTCATCATCTAAGGCATTCTTTATCGCATCACTATCTTGATCAAACGCATAAAGACTTCCCTTTTCTGAAAGACGTTGAATAATTGCTTTTGAATGACCTCCACCACCAAATGTTAAATCAATATAAACCCCCTCAGGCTTAATATCTAAGCCTTCCATACATTCATCTAACATTACAGGAATATGATACTGTTCTTGCTGCATTTTCTAAATCTTAATCCTTATTACAATCGACCTCTTGTAGATTGCCAAGCAACTGTTCCGCAGAAGAGATATAATCGAACTCATCTTCGTCAAGCGACTTATAGGCTTCAGAATCCCAAACTTCAATAAATTTTCCTGAGGCAAGCAAAACAATATCCTTATCAATATTTACCATACTTCTTTGTTCAGCAGGTATAAGGATTCTATCACTTGCATCAAGCTCAACTATGTTTGCTTGGGTCAATTTCCTAAATAACCTTTTCGCTTTTGGGTCGTAAGGGTTAAGATTGCGTTGAAGTCGAGAGACTTCTTCTTGAAAATCAGAGTAAGTAAAAAGTTCCAAGTACGAATTATAAATGCTTTTTCTGAGAACAAACCTTGTGTCATCAGAGGTAACAAGTTGCTTCTTCAAAGCAACAGGAAGTTTCAACCTGCCGTTTGAATCTATTTTGCAAAACTCTATACCTACAATTGATGACATAATTCTACTATTTTTCAGTTTGTAAAATTACTACATTTATCCCAAAAAAATACATTTGTTGATAACTTTTTTCCATTTACTCCCAAAAATTACCATTTTCTTGCTTGCTTTTACGCCACAAAACTTAGAATGTTACATCTAAATAAAAATTTTATTTCTCTAATTATTAAACACTTAACAATAAAACAAAAATTAAACAAAACAAAATGGGAACAAAACACTATCTTTGCACAAATTATTTTTGTGAGATTATGGAAAAATTATTCAAAGTTTTCAAATACTTATCTTTTATTTTAGTTTTAATTTTCTTCTCAACTTGTAAAAACAAGGAAAATCCTGAGTTAAAAAAATACACTCTTAATGGTAGGACGCAAGGTACATATTATCACATAGTATATTATGCTCCTGAGGACAAATGGTGCGTGAAAAACAACTGGCAAACCTCATCGCAAATAAAAAAAGGCATAGATAGCATTCTGATTAAAATAGATAATTCCATATCTCTTTGGAATCCACAATCACTTCTAAACAAAATCAACAACAATCAAACAAATGTGATGAATACTATTTTGAAAGAAAACTTCTTAGCCGCAGAAAAAATATCAAAACTCACCGATGGAAATTTTGATATTAGCCTTGGAGCATTGATAGAAGCACATGGTTTTGCTGCAAAAGAAAGAAAAAAACTATCAGATGCTGAAATAGACTCAATGATGCTTTATGTTGGATATGAAAAATTACGATTAGAAGACGACAAACTAATAAAACAATATCCTCAAACCAAGATAGACTTCAACGCAATCGCACAAGGATACACCACAGACCAAATAAGCAATTATTTAAAACGCAATAACATCAATCAACACATAGTAGATGTAGGCGGAGAAGTATTTGCAAGCGGAAAAAAGCCCGATGGACAACAATGGAGAGTAGCAATAGAGGAGCCTTCCAAAGATATGTATGCAGAAAGAGAGTATAATAGTTTCATAAAACTTGAAAACAAATCAATAGTTACAAGTGGCAATTACAGAAAATACATAGAAGAAGACGGAATTCGCCTTTCTCACACAATCAATCCAAAGACCGGATACTCTGTGTCGCACAATTTGCTAAGCGTTTCTGTGATTGCACAAGATGCAACAACGGCTGACGGATTAGCAACTGCCTTTATGGTAATGGGAAAAGAAAAAGCAGAAGAATTTCTCAATACTCACCCAGAATATGATGCTATTTTCATCTATTCAACCAAAGAAGGAGAAATAGAAACCTCACACACAAAAAATCTTGACCAAATATTAGAAAAAGCAGAATAGATGTTTGTAAAACAAATAGAAAGTTTCTGTAATTTTCCCTTAACACAAGATCAAGAAAATCTTGTAAAAAATCTCTCAAACTTCATTTTCCACAAAGAAGACTGCAATATCTTTATTTTAGACGGCTATGCAGGCACAGGAAAGACCACAATAATTTCTGCACTCATTAAAACACTACCTTATTATAATATAAGGACAGAATTACTCGCACCAACAGGACGAGCAGCCAAAGTATTAAGCAATCGTTCCCTGCAACAAGCCTACACAATTCATAAAAAAATCTATTACACTCAAACAGATGATTATTCAAATATAAGTCTTAAACTCAAAGAAAACAAAAATCATCACACTCTTTACATAATTGACGAGGCTTCAATGATAGGAGAAGGCGATAATTTGCTTTCAGACTTATTCTCTTACGTGAAAAACGGAGTAAAAAACAAGGCAATACTCCTTGGAGACAAAGCTCAACTTCCACCCGTTGGCAGTAATGAGTCTTTTGCTCTTAATCCTGATTATTTAAGACAAAGATTTTTTGAACCAATAGAATATTATCAACTAACACAAGTAGTAAGACAAGCCTTGCAATCGGGAATTTTGAAAAATGCAGCAAACATTCGTTGGGCTTTAAACAACAAATTGCAACTGCCAATCTTCAAAACACAAAACCACAAAGACTTTAAACGAATAGAATCCATTGATTTTGAAGATACACTTGTGAATCAATACAGACAAATTGGAGAAAAAGAAGTAGTAGTCGTTACAAGAAGCAATTTTGCTGCCAATCAACTCAATCAATACATTAGAAACAGAATTTTAGAAAAGGAAAACATAATAGATATTGGCGAAAAACTAATGTCAATTCGCAACAACTATTATTGGCAAACAGAAAATGAATATTCCGATTTCATAGCAAACGGAGATATAGTAGAGGTTACGAATATATATTCTTACGAAGAAAAATTTGGATTTAACTTTGCCAACATTGAAGCGAGGATTAACGAAAGCAAAATACCAATAGAACTAACTATTATGCTCGATACCCTAAGCGAAAAGCAAGCTCACCTATCGCAAGAAAAAGAAAGACAACTCTACAATAACATTTTCTCTTACTATCAAAAGGATTGCAACAACAAAGCTCTCATTCACAAAGCTGTAAAAGAAGATAAATATTTCAATGCCTTACAAGTAAAATTTTCAAAAGCCATTACTTGCCACAAAGCACAAGGAGGAGATTGGCACACTGCCTTTATTCTAAACGAAGTGCAAGCCTCAGAAGCAATAAATCAAGACTACTTCCGTTGGCTCTATACAGCAGTAACACGAGCAAGAGAACAAATTTTCTTAGTGAACTTTTCCGAAGAATTTTTCATAGATTAGCATTATTTCTTAAAACATATTACTGTTGAATAAATTTGTTTATCCATAAGTTAAGGCCAAATGCGTGCGATATTTTCAACTCTAAAATTTCTGTTCGCAAATTTTGAAAATATAGAGGCTTAATAAAAATCACTAAATCAAAGATTTAACTTTTTAAAGTCAAAAAATCGTCAAAAAACTCTTTGTTTTTCTTTAATTTTTTCTTGATTTTTTCTGATTATTTCTTTGATTTTTCAATTTTTTTCTTTGCTTTTTTTATTTTTTTCAAAGACTTTTATTACCAAAGCCTTTTTTTGCGAAAAATCAGCTCTGATTTTCGTCAATTTTTCGCAAATTTTCGCCAAAAAATTTCAAGAATTGCAAAAACAAAAATTCATCAAAATAAACTTTAAGTCCATTTAATATTTCTCTGTGCTTTTAAGTAAAAGTCATTTTTCTTTGTTTTATTTTTCCATTTCTTAGACTTATTTCTTATCTTTGCAGATTAAATAATTTGTAACAAAAAATCAATTAGTGATGAAACAGATAAAAGGAGCTTTAATTTCGGTCTTTTATAAAGATGGCTTAGATGAAATAGTAAAAAAATTAGATTCGCTTGGAGTAGAAATTTATTCAACAGGTGGAACTTATGATTACATAGTTAATTTGGGTATAAAAGCAAAAACAGTTGAAGGTTTAACTTCTTATCCTTCTATTCTTGGAGGTAGAGTTAAGACTTTACACCCAAAAGTCTTTGGAGGAATTTTATCAAGAAGAGATAACGAAACAGATATTCAACAAGTACAAGAATATGATATTCCAAATATAGATTTAGTTATTGTAGATTTATATCCTTTCAAGAAAACAGTTGCAAGTAACGCACCTGAACAAGATATAATCGAAAAGATAGATATAGGAGGTATTTCTTTAATTCGTGCAGCAGCTAAAAACTTTAAAGATGTTGTAATTGTGCCTTCGGTAAATCATTATGCAGAACTTTTAGACATACTTAACAAAAACAATGGCTTTACTACATTGGAAGAAAGAAGACGTTTTGCAACATACGCCTTTATGGAAAGTTCTGATTACGATACTGCAATTTTCAATTACTTCAACAGAGAAACTAATCTTACTGCTTTCAAGGAAAGTTACAATGAAGCAAAGGTTCTTCGCTATGGAGAAAATCCTCATCAAAAAGGAATGTTCTTTGGAGATTTAGATTCGTTTGTAGAACAACTTCACGGAAAAGAAATTTCCTATAACAACATAGGAGATATTGACGCTGCGTGCAGATTGATTGATGATTTTGAAGACACAACTTTCGCTATAATCAAGCACAACAATGCTTGTGGAATTGCAACTCGTCCTACATTGAAAGAAGCCTACGTTGCAGCATTAGCATGTGATAATGTATCGGCTTTTGGTGGCGTTTTAGTTTGCAATCGTCCTATTGACAAAGAAACTGCCGAAGAAATGAATAGTTTATTTATGGAAATATGTATCGCTCCTGACTATTCAGCAGAGGCATTAGAGATATTGAAATGTAAAAAGAATAGAATACTTCTTAAACGCAAAGCTTGCGAGCAAAGTCCTTTACAATTCCGTTCTGCTTTAAATGGAGTTTTGGTTCAAGAACAAGACAACAAAACCGAAAAAGTAGAAGAATTATCTTCAATCACATCAACTCCTTTAACAGATAAACAAAAAGAAGATTTAATCTTTGCAAACAAGATTGTGAAACATACAAAATCAAACGCAATTGTACTTGCAAAAGATTTACAACTTTGTGCGAGTGGAACAGGTCAAACATCAAGAGTTGATGCTTTACGTCAAGCAATTGAAAAAGCAAAGAGTTTCAACTTCGATTTGCAAGGAGCAGTAATGGCATCTGATGCTTTCTTCCCATTTCCTGACTGTGTAGAAATTGCAGACAAAGAAGGAATCATAGCAGTCATTCAACCAGGCGGTAGTGTTAATGATCAAAAAACAATAGACTATTGTCAAGAAAACCAAATAGCGATGGCTGTTACAGGATTCAGACACTTTAAGCACTAAAAAAATCATTGAATTTTGAAACTCTAAGAATAAAAGAACGTAAAATAACGCATAACAAGAAATTAAATAAATGGGATTATTTTCTTTTTTGACCAAAGAGGTCGCAATAGACTTAGGAACTGCCAATTCGATTGTAATTTGCAACGATAAAGTAGTTGTAGATGAGCCATCGATTGTAGCGGTTGATCAAACCACCAAAAAAATCATAGCAGTTGGGAAACGTGCTATGCAAATGGACGGTAAGACACACGAAAACATAAAAACCATAAGACCATTGAGAGATGGAGTGATTGCAGATTTTGATATGGCTAATGATATGATTAGAGAACTTATCAAAATGATGAATCTAAGAAAAACAATTGTACCACCATCTTTAAAAATGGTAATATGTATTCCTTCTGGTATTACAAATGTTGAAGAAAGAGCCGTTAGAGATGCAGCAGAACAAGCAGGAGCAAAAGATGTTCGTCTTATTCACGAGCCAATGGCTGCCGCAATCGGTATAGGTATTGATGTATTGGAGCCAGAGGGCAATATGATTATTGATATAGGAGGAGGAACAAGTGAAATTGCAGTTATAGCCTTAGGAGGTATTGTTTGTAATAAATCAATCCGTATAGCAGGAGATGAATTCAATAGAGATATTGTAGAATACATGAGAAAACAACACAATATCCATATTGGAGAACGTATGGCTGAAAGAATAAAAAAGGCAGTTGGTGCTGCAATTCCAGATTTGGAAAATCCACCTGATGATTTCGCTGTTCAAGGACGAGATGTCTTGACAGGAATTCCAAAAGAGTTGTCTGTAAACTACAAAGAGATTGCTCACGCTTTGGATAAGAGTATTGCAAAAGTAGAAAGTGCAGTTTTGGAAGCCTTAGCAATGACTCCACCAGAATTAGCCTCTGATATATATCACACAGGTATATATCTTGCAGGAGGAGGTGCTTTATTGAAAGGCTTAGACGTGAGATTACAAAACAAAACAAAACTTTCTGTTCACGTAGCCG
Source organism: uncultured Bacteroidales bacterium (assembly GCA_937901525.1). Taxonomy (GTDB): domain Bacteria; phylum Bacteroidota; class Bacteroidia; order Bacteroidales; family P3; genus Onthomorpha. The sequence goes on along the minus strand of CALDHX010000026.1, from coordinate 12,097 downwards.
AAGATCCACTAAGAGCAGTCGCAAGAGGAACAGGCATGGCCTTAAAACATTGGGACGAATACACATTCTTAATAAAATAAAAACAAAAAGCGTTGAAAAATTTCAACGCTTTTTTTGTATGATTTATGCGAAAGATTTTAGTAATCGCTTAATAAAAAATGGTATTCTTTTGTTTGCAAATGTCCAAACAATCATTGGTATAAACAAAGACAAGAAAAAGTCTATTAAAAAACATGATTTATTACTTAGTGCATTGAAAATAATTTTTGATTTCCAATTTTGAGATGCCAAAACCTTAACAAAATCATTATTTTCATTGATATGATTTTTCACGATCTCTAATTTCTCTTTTCTTTCTTTGGATTTATGATAGCGAGCATAGATAGAAAGTACTAAAAGTTTAAGATGAACAACTAACCATTGATATTGAAAGCGTGAGAAAAATGATTTTTTTAAGTTTATTTCTATTTCAAGAAAATTTGTCATTTCTTTCTCAAAATCTTTCATAAATTTAGATGGATTAAAGTTGTTTACATAGTTATAAGGAAAGGCTTTGTCATTATATATCACACGATTTATATGTGCAGCATACTGCATTGTATAAAGTTTATCCCCACCATAGAATACATTTTCATTATATCTGATATTATTTTCAAGTAATCGTGCTTTCAAAAAGAGTTTTCCCCAAGTTGTTCCATTATTTGAGAGTAATTGAAGCATAGTATTATTTGTTTCTCCTGAGGCATAAATATTGTATTGTGGCTTTAAAGAATCTATACTAAAACCTTCTTTCTCCCCAACTACATAGAAAGTATCTTCTCGTAACGCTTCCTTTTGCATAAACGAAGAAAGATAGTTGGAATCTACAAAATCATCTTGGTCAATAAATGTAATCCATTTTCCTTCTGCCCTATCTACTCCATAATTTCTTGCACTTGATTCTCCTCCATTAGCTTTTGAATAAATTTTTACATTAAAAAATTTAGCATATTCTTGCTTTATAATTTCAAGGCTATTATCTTTGCTGCCGTCATCAACAATTACTAATTCAAAATCCTTGAAATCCTGTGCTAACATACTATCTATACAAAGTCGAATAGTGTCTTTACCATTGTAAACAGGTAGAACAACCGATATAAGTGGGGATTGATTATTTTGTTTTCTCATTATTTTTAGTCTATTCTTAAAAAATAACTATCTGCAAAAGTAAGAAAAAAATAACTTTTTGAAATAATTTTTTGAATCAATGATGGCAAAGTAATTCTTTTGATTTTCAAAAATTAACTTTACATTTGCATATCAAATAATTTGAAATGAGGAGGCAAATTGCAAATATTATCACCGGATGTCGTATTCTTGGCAGTGTTTTGTTACTGTTTTTCCCTGTATTTTCGTTAAAGTTTTATGTCTTATATCTTTTATGTGGTTTTAGTGATATGATAGATGGAGCTATTGCAAGAAAGACTAATAGTAATAGTAGTTTTGGCTCAAAATTTGACACAGTTGCAGATTTTATTTTTATGATAGTTGTTTGTTATAAATTATTGCCTACAATTCATCTTCCTTTATGGTTGTGGATATGGATTATTATAATTGCCGTTATCAAATTGAGTAATATTATTTGGGGACTTATTAGAACAAAATCTTTAATATCTGTACATAGTATTCTTAATAAGATTACGGGATTCGTTTTGTTTCTTTTACCCTTAACGATGCAATTTGTAGAATTAAAATATAGTCTCTCGATAATATGTTTAATTGCAACTTTTGCAGCAATTCAAGAAGGATACTATATTAAACAAAGGAAATAAAACAAGGCTTAAAAAAAGATAAATAAAAAAAGAGTTTCCGAATATTCAGAAACTCTTTTTCCTTTCAAGAGTGCGGGCGAAGGGACTCGAACCCCCACGCCTCTCGGCACTAGATCCTAAGTCTAGCGCGGCTACCAATTACGCCACGCCCGCTCTTTGCGATTGCAAAAGTAGTACTTTTTTTGTTTCCCACCAAATTTTCTTTGATTTTTTTACTACTTTTGCTCTCACAATTCAAAAAAAACTACTTATTTAAGAAGTTTTGCTTCTAATAAACTTGTTATATCATCGCTGTCTGTTGAATACCATAGTATGCCGTTGCTTTCAAAGATATAGGTATAACCATTTTCTGATGCTACTTCTGCAACTGCTGCTTTTATTTTTTCAACTATTGCATTCATTAATTCCATTTGTTTTTCTTGTACTGAAACGTCTGATTGTCTTTGGAAGTTTTGCATACGTTCAACAACACTTTTTATTTCATTTTCCTTATTTGCTTTCAATAAATCTGTGAGTTGATCTTTTTTTGCTTCATATTCTTGCATCAATCTATTATACTCTTGATTCATTAATTCCATTTCTGCTTGCAAATCTGCCACATACTCTTGCAATTGTGTTTCTGCTTGCTTTGCTTCTGGCATTTTTTGCATTAATTCGTTAGAATTAAAATGACCTAATTTGATTTTTTGTGCGAATGTGTCTGTTCCTAATAAGCATAGAACAGCTAATACTAATACTTGGAATGTTCTTTTCATTTGTTTAATATTTTTTCGTTTTTATTTCTTTATTAGTTTTGCAAAGTTATGATATTTTTATGGATTATTTATTTGTTGTATTAATTTTATATCCTAATTCTGCTAAGACAAGGTTACTTATGTCTGTTTTGCTATCAACATAAAGCACTGTTGCTCCACTTGCTTTGTCGAAAACAACAGAATAATTTTTCTCTTGTGCAACTTTTTCTATCGCATTATAGATTCTATCTTGAATTGGTTTTATTAATTCTGAACGTCTTTTTGATAAATCCCCATTGTTGCCAAATCTTTTCTTTTGTATTTCCTTTGCTTCTTTTTCTGCAGCAATTATTTCATTTTCTTTTTGTGCTTTCAAATCGTTTGGTAACAAAACGGCTTCGGCTTGAAAGGCTTTATAAAGTCTATCTACTGCTACAAATTTTTCTTCTACTTCTTTTTGCCATTGTAATGAGACTTCTTCAAGTTCTTTTTGTGCTTGTTTGTATTCTGGCATACTATTTAGTATGTATTCTGTATCTACACAAGCGTATTTTTGACTAAATGCACTTATTGAAATAAATGACATTACGAATAAAAGCAATAATTTTTTCATCTCTATAATTTTTAATATTATTAATCCATTGTATTACCAAATGATATGTGGAAATGAGAACCTGATGCGGTTGGCTCACCTGGAATTGAATCTAAACCATATCCCCAATCTACTCCAAGCAACCCAAACATAGGCATAAATATTCTTAGTCCAACTCCAACTGAACGATACATCTTAAATGGTTCAAAACTTTGGAAGTTTGCCCAAGAATTACCTGCTTCAAAGAAAGTTAATGCATAAACAGAGGCTCCTTCATTTAATGTAATTGGGTATCTTAACTCCATTGTATATTTATCAAATACCATTCCTCCTCCATTTGGTGAAAGTGATGCTTCTTTATATCCTCTCAATGCTACAAGTTCTCTTCCGTCAAGATTATATCCTGTTAATCCATCTCCTCCTACATAGAATCTTTCAAATGGTGAGTATCCTACATTGCTATTATATTGACCTAAGAAACCAAATCTTGCTCTTGTAGAAACAACTAAGTCATCGAAAAGATTAAAATACCAAGCTGCTCTAAGATTTACTTTATAATACTCTAACCACTTATATCTTTCTTGTGATGTTAAATTAGAATAATCTTTTCCGTTTACCAATGAATAAGGGAATGTCATTTGTGCTTGCAAAGAAACATCTGAACCTTGTCTTGGATATATTAATTGATCAACAGAGTTTCGTGCAATAGTAAAATTATAGTTAATATTATTTGATATTCCTGTTGGCATAGCTGTAAGAGTTGAGTAATTCTTTACATTATATTGTTGATATGCTATTCCATGTACGAAAGTAAAATAATCATCAGGCCATTTTAAACGTGTTGCCAAAGAAACTGAACCTCCTAATATGCCTACATGATATTCTGATTGACCAGATGTATTCCAAAATCCATCGTCTTGATAAGAATAGTAAACTCCAACACTCAATGCATTTGGTTTTTTACCTCCTAACCAAGGTTCTGTAAACGATAACGAAACTGCGTTATAATAATCTCCATTTGTGTGAACTCTAAGCGAAAGTTTTTGACCATCTCCTATTGGAAAAGGATTCCAAGCTTTTTTATTAAAGAATTTTTGTGTTGAAAAATTGGTCAAAGATATTCCTGCTTGGAAAATAACGTAACCGTTGCCAATACCTCCACTTAAATCAAATTGAGAGCTTGATTTTTCTACAAGTTGATACTCTATATCAACAGTACCACTCTCTTGATTAGGACGAATATCTGGTACTATTTTTTCAGGATCAAAATATCCTAATTGTTGTATTTCACGAAGAGAACGATAAACTGCATCTCTACTAAATAGATCTCCTGGATAAGTTTTTAATTCTCTCATTACAACATAATCATTTGTGATTGTATTTCCAGATAATGTTACTTTACCAACTCTTGCCTGCTTTCCTTCGTAAACTCTCATTTCAATATCAATAGAATCATTTTCAACTTTTATTTCAGTTGGCATAACTCTAAAAAATAAGTAACCATCGTCTGTGTATAGAGAATATATATCCGTTCCTGTTGGGTCATAATTAAGATTTTTTTCCAATAATCCCTTGTTATATGGGTCTCCCTTTTGTATTCTTAAACGTTTTGATAAATCTTCCGAAGAATATTTAGTATTTCCTACCCAAGTAATATCTCTAAAAAAGAATTTTGGTCCTTCATATACTTCCAAATCAATCGCAACTTCTTTTATAGGTTTTTTCTTTCCCCAAAAAGTCGTCTTATATGAATCAATTATGTAAACACTATCTCTAATTATTCTTGCATCTCTAAAACCTTGATTATTATATTCGTTTATAACCAATTCTTTGTCAGTTTGAAAATCTTCATCAACAAATCTTGAAGATTTCCATATTCTCCACCAACGATAGATTTTTGTATCTTTCATCTTGGAACGAATCTTTTTTTCAGCAATAATATTATTGCCTTTTACATTTATTTGTCCAATACGAATCTTTTCTCCTTTATTGATTTTAAATTTTAAGAATACTTCATTTCTATTAAAGTTTGTATCTTTAATTTCTTCAATTTCAGTATTAATTGAAAAGAATCCTTTGTCAATAAAATGCTCTGCAATTATATTTTTACAATTCGATTTAAGATTTTCTGTAACAACGTCCCCAGCATATATTTTCATAGTCTCACTTATTTTATCTGCTTCGGCACGTTTTACTCCTTCTATTTTATATCCTGACAATCTTGGTTTAGTTTTAAGATGATAGGTAAGAAATATTGTTTTACCTTCTATTCTTGAAACAGAAATTTGAATATCTTCAAAAACACCTTGTTTCCAAAGTTTGTCTATTGCAATACTTGTCTTATCACTTGGCAAAAAAACCTTTTCACCAACAGATATTCCTGCAAGCAATATAACAGAATTTTTATCTAAATGATCTGCTCCTTCAATTTCTATTCCTCCAACCTCATATTCTTTCGGAGAAAGGTAATTCAACTCTATTGATTGTGCATTTAAAACATGCAATGAAAATAAAAATAATGCTGATATTATAAATTTTGCTAATTTCATTTCTTCCTTGTTTATAATAGGTAACGTTTGAGTTGTGTAATAATTTTATTTTTACTATTATTTTTTTAGTTGTTCACTCGTTTTACCAAATCTTCTTTCTCTATTTTGAAAAGAAACTATTGCTTCATAAAGTCCTTCCTTATTAAAGTCAGGCCAAAGAGTTGGAGTAAAGAAAAGTTCTGTATAAGCCAATTGCCAAAGCAAATAATTACTTAAACGATATTCTCCAGAGGTTCTTATCAGCAAATCAGGATCAGGATAATTTGCAGTAGATAAGTTTTTGGAGATAATATTTTGGTCAATTGAATCAATATCCAAAGAATTGTCTTTTACCTGTTGCGAAATATTTTTTACCATTTGAGTAATTTCCCAACGAGAACTATAATTCAAAGCAAGAATAAGAGTCATTCTTGTATTATTACGAGTATTATAAATAGTATTTTTAAGAGCGTTTTGAGTTTCAATAGCAATCTGAGAAATATCTCCAATATATTCTAACTTAATATTATTTTTCATTAAAGTTTCTTCTTCTTTTGCAATTGTATCTACCAACATTGCCATAAGGGCATCTATCTCTTCTTTTGGTCTATTCCAATTTTCAGTAGAAAAAGTATATAATGTAAGATATTTCACGCCCAATTCTGCACAGCCCTCAGTAACTTCTCGCACTGCATTAACACCATTTTGATGTCCAAAGATTCTTTCTTTTTGTCTTTGTTTAGCCCAACGTCCGTTTCCGTCCATTATGACGGCTATGTGTTCGGGTAATTTGTCTAATATAATATTTTCTTTTAAACTCATTTGCTTAAAAATTACGAAATCAATACTTTGATAGTAAAACTAATCTGCAAAAGTACTGAATATTTTGAAGTTTACAAAGAATAAGAGTAATTTTCAATAGTATTTTCTTAGTTTCTTAGTCTTTTTTCGTACCTTTGCCGCCTAATTTTAAAGATTTTTTTATGAAAAAAGTAGTATTATTTTTGTGTTTTGCAGCAATAGCATCTATATCCTTTGCTCAAAACAATGATTTCTCTCTAAGATTCAACACGAGAGCTGATTTCGATTACGAATACTTTGATAAAGACAACATCAACGACCGTTCTGGTTTTGCAGGAAAGTTTCTTAACATAATGTTAGATGGAAAAATTAACGACAAATTTGAGTATCATTGGCGTCAAAGATTGAATCGTACAAACTTTACTTCAAATTTCTTTGAAGCAACCGATTGGGCGTATCTTTCTTATCATATAAACGACAATTTAACCCTTTCAGCAGGAAAACAAGTCGTAGCAATAGGAGGATTTGAATATGACTACGCTCCAATAGATGTTTATTTCTATTCAGATTTTTGCAATGTTATGCCTTCTTGCTATGAATTTGGAACATCTCTTACTTGGAGTAATGATGCAAAAAATCAAGCTTTAACCTTCCAAATCAGCAATTCAATTTTCAAACAACAACCTTTTGATGGACTTTATGCCTACAACCTTTTGTGGAATGGTAACATAACTGATTTTTGGAAGACTTTATATTCTGTAAACCTTATAGAATTTAATCAAGGCAATTATGTAAATTACATAGCCTTAGGAAACCAATTCTACCTTGGTGATTTTGTAATAGACCTTGACTATACAAATAAATACATTGACGGTCAAGAAAACTTCTTTTCAGATTTCACATTGGCAACACAAGTAAAATATCAATTACCTCAATTAAATATTTTCGCAAAACTTTCTTTTGATCAAAACCAATCAGAATACTCACGTTTTGTTTCCCCTAATTATTGGACAATGACCATAGCTCCGGGAACAGATTATATGCTTTATGGAGCGGGAGTTGAATATTTCCCAATCAAAAACAGCAAAGACGTAAGACTTCACGCAATAATATCTTCAAATAACAGAGAACCTGAAAACCTATTCCTTAACGCAGGTATCACATGGAATATGAAATTAAAATAAATCAATAAAAATTAAATATAGAATGAAGAAATCGACAAAAAAAACGCTCGGTGCCTTATTGTTTTTGGCAATACTCATTGGAGGATTCCTTATTTTAGGAAGCAAAATGGGTGCATCAAATATGCTAAAAACAATAATGAACACAGCACATGACCTTTTGCTTAACACAGTCTTTTACCTTATGGGTATAACTGTATTAACAGGAGCATTAAGTAAATTATTCTCAGAATTTGGTGTTGTAGGTCTTTTAGAAAAACTGCTAAAACCATTGATGAAACCTCTTTTCAGACTTCCAGGTGTTGGAGCCTTAGGTGCAGTTATGACATTCCTTTCAGACAATCCTGCAATTATTTCATTAGCAAAAGACAAAAGTTTTAGCAAATTCTTTAAAAAATATCAATTAGTATCACTTACAAACTTCGGAACTGCTTTCGGTATGGGATTTGTTGTGATTATCACAATGATTGGCTACGGAGAAATAACAGGAGCATTAGTTGGATTGTTTGGAGCCTTTGTTGGAAGTATTATTTCAACAAGAATTATGCAAAGATCAGTACTTAAAACATACCCTGAAATGAATTCTCCTGTAGTAGAAGAAGAAAGCAAAGAAGAAGTTGCAGAAGAACAAGAAGAAAAGAAAGAAAGCCTTTTCATAAGAATAATGAACGCAATATTAGATGGAGGTAAAAACGGGGTAGATCTTGGTTTACAAATAATCCCTGGCGTTTTGATTATTTCAACTCTTGTAATGATGATAACTTTTGGACCAAAAGATGCAGCAGCTGGCTATGCGGGAGTAGCATACGAAGGAGTTCCTATTTTACCTTGGCTTGCAGAAAAAATAGATTTTGTATTCAAATGGTTATTTGGATTTGAAAGCATGGAATTAATAGCATTCCCTATGACAGCTCTTGGTGCTGTTGGAGCAGCTCTTGGACTTTTACCAACCTTTGCAGAAAACGGAATTTTAGATGCAAACGCAATAGCAGTCTTTACTGCAATGGGAATGTGTTGGAGTGGTTATTTATCAACTCACACCGCAATGTTAGATTCATTAGGTTATAGAAAACTTATCTCAAAAGCACTTTTAGCACACACAATCGCAGGTCTTTGTGCAGGAATCATAGCACACTGGACCTTTGTTTTAGTTGGACTAATCTTATAGAAAAAAGAACAATTTTTTTTCTTTGATTTTTTTAAAAAATTCTTTGATTTTTATTTTTTTTTCAAAGAGTTTTTTAAAAAAATCAAAGAATTTTTATCAAATTTTGTGGTTATAAAAATTTTATGTATTTTTGCTGATTGAAACACCAATATGCAATAAAAAATAAAGATATAAAAATGAAAAAGTTATTAGTACTTATTCTAATGTCTATGCTTTCTGTAGGAGTATATGCACAAAAGGAAGTTACAAAGTTTTTAGGAATACCTGTAGATGGTACAAGAACTTCTATGATTCAAAAATTGAGAGCAAAAGGATTTACTGTTAATAGAGAAAAAGATGATATACTTGATGGTAAATTCAATGGAGAGGACGTTAATATTGCAATCCTTACTCAAAACGATAAGGTTTGGCGTGTTTTGGTAACAGATGTTACTATTAGAAATGAGGTTCAAGTAAAAATGAGATTCAATGAACTTGTTCGTCAATTTGAAAATAACGGTAATTACTACGAACCATCGAACGACCAATCGATTCCTGATAATGAAAACGTGAAAGATGGAATAAAATCTTCTAACAAACAATATCAAGCTTTCTTTATCCAAAAAGGAACAACAGCTGATGACAAAAGATTGGTATGGATAGAAATTATGACTAATGGTGATGGATACAATATCGTAATGTTCTATGAAAATGGATACAATAGAGCAGACGGAAGCGAATTATAAACAAATAATAAAAAACAAATAGTAAAAAAATAGGACTTATTTTTCAATAAGTCCTATTTTTTTAGTAATACTCATTGGAGGATTCCTTTTTTAGGAAACAAAATGGAAGTTGGAGTGGTTATTTATCAACTCACACCGCAATGTTAGATTCATTAGGTTATAGAAAACTTATCTCAAAAGCACTTTTAGCACACACAATCGCAGGTCTTTGTGCAGGAATCATAGCACACTGGACCTTTGTTTTAGTTGGACTAATCTTATAGAAAAAAGAACAATTTTTTTCTTTGATTTTTTTAAATAACTCTTTGATTTACAACATTATTTCAAAGAGTTATTTTTTTTATTCAAAAAAAAATTACACAAAGTGTAACAATTTGCACAAAAATATTGTCTTATATATAAGAAACTTAAAAAATAGGAGGACAAAATTATGAAAAAAATCTTATCTTTAATTTGTGCAATATTATTTACTAATAGCTTAGTTTTAGCACAACAAGGTTTTAGTTTAAATGGTTTTCAGTATATAGTAATTGATAATGGCAGTGTAGCAGTTTGGAACTGCTATAATAATCAAGATACCGTAATTATTCCAGACATTGTAATGTTTGACAGCGTAAAATATACTGTTGTCGCAATAGCAGGTGGAGCCTTTATGGGAAGAGACGATATAGTTTCTGTCATTATTCCTAACACTGTTACATCTATTGGTCAATCAGCTTTTCAAGAATGCGAAAACCTATCTTCTGTTGTAATGCCAAATAGTATTACTAATATTGGCAGTTGGGCATTTACTTATTGTTCTAATTTAACTTCATTTACTATTCCTAATAGTGTTACTTCTATTGGTGGTTTTGCGTTCACTTATTGCAGTAGTTTAACTTCTGTTACTATTCCTGATAGCGTTACACACATTGGTGCAGCAATATTTGGTTCTTGTACTAATTTAACAACCTTGGATTATAACGCAAAAAATTGTAATGGATTCTCAGCAGGGACTGACCACCCGTTTAGCTACTCAAGTATTTCAACGATAAATATAGGTGATAATGTAGAAAAAATACCAGAAAACTTTCTTTATGATATGGATAGTATAACAACAATAAATTTTTCAAATAATATAACCCATATTGGCAAGAAAGCATTTGCTTATTACGATGGTTTCACTACATTAAATCTTCCAGATAGTATCACTCATATAGGAGAAGAAGCATTTTTAGAGTGCGATAATTTAAGTTCAATAATCCTTCCAAATAATCTTTCTTACATCGGTATCGGTGCTTTTAAGAGTTGTGGCAGTTTAAGCTCAATAACAATTCCAAATAACGTTACTCGCATTGACGATGAGGCATTTGAAGATTGTATCAACTTAAATTCAGTAGATTTTCTCACAAATAATCTTACTTATATAGGCGATGGAGCTTTTAAAAATTGCACAAGCTTAAATACTTTTGTAGTTCCTAATAGTGTTGATTCGCTTGGTAAACAGTACGGTTACGCTCTTTATCCTGGCACATTTGAAGGTTGTTCTTCTTTAACTAAAATTACTCTTGGTAAAAACTTGAAATATATCTCGGAAGCTACATTTAATAATTGTACTTCTCTACAAACATTAGTTAGTTTGGCCACAATTCCTCCTACATTCCAATATGTATATAATACTTTCGCTAATACTAACAATGTAGCTTTAGTAGTGGGTTGTGATGCTTTGCCTAATTATCAAAATTCATTTGATTGGTCATATTATTTTGCAAACAATATGACAGAGATAATCTATGAAGTAAATGTTTCTTCAAATGATGAAGATAATAATTCAAATATGATTCAATTAGCAACTTTGACTGGCGGAGCTTATGATCCTGATCCGGGCGATTCAATCAGATTGCATAAAAAAGATGATACAGGCCGTGAAAGTCATAAAGTTAGAAGCGTAGAGATTGCTGAAGACGGTAGAAGATGGCTTGATATACCAACTGGATTTTCTATGGGCGACAGTGTTTATCTTTTGCAAACAAAATCCATGTCAAAACGATATTCTCATGTTTTACCATATGATTTATCTCGTTATAGAAAACAACCGGGCGACCAGTTGTTACCGATTTTAGATTTAACATCGGTAAAAGATAAAGAACTTTCTTCTTTTTTTGGATTTGATTTAAGTGGAGTTAGTGAAGTAAAATTGAACATTGAGGTTTCTGGTACAAATAAATTAAAAACTGTCTCTTTAGAGTATAAAGAAGAAAATGGAAATAAGGTAGTTGTATCAATTAGTGTAGGTTACACTCAAGTTATTAAGTTTGATTTACCAATTATTGAGTAATTTAAATGCACTTTCATTAATTAGAAAATGAGGTGTTGTAATGATTATAGTAGATGTTAATAAAGTAAGTAAAAATTTTGGTTATGGTGTTTTATTTGAAAATGTTTCTTTTTCATTGAATGAAGGAGAGGCAATTTCAATTGTTGGGCATAATGGCTGTGGCAAGTCAACTTTATTAAAGATGATTGCTAAGGTAGAAAGATGTGATGAGGGAAGTATAAGCATAAAAAAAGATGCTTA
>CALDHX010000025.1 GCA_937901525.1 uncultured Bacteroidales bacterium | reverse complement strand
ATCCACGTAAAATGCGTAAAATAAAAGAAAAAGCAGAAGCCTAAAAAACTTCTGCATTTTTTATTTCTTTAAAAACTTAAATCATACTTTAAATAATCATAAAAAATCATAGATATTTAAAGTATGTTTAAAATAATTCTTATTTTTGCAAAGAATTTAAAACATAATTAAAATAAAAACATGAAGATACCAAGTAATATATATAGTAGAGATATTTATATTGAAAGAATAAAACCTTTTATGAGAACAAACACTGTCAAGGTTATGATAGGACATAGACGTGTTGGAAAGAGTTATATTTTATTTCAACTAATGGAACTTATAAAAAATGAAGAAACAAATCCTAATATCATCTACATAAATAAAGAAGATTTAGACTTTGAGTTTATTCTTAATTACAGAGATTTGTATGACTATATAAAAGAACACTTGGTTGAAGAAAGAAAAAACTACATCTTTGTAGATGAAATACAAGAAATAGAAAATTTTCATTTGGCAATACGTTCTCTTGCATTAAATGAAAATAACGATATATACATTACAGGAAGCAATTCAGAAATTTTTTCAAGTGATTTGGCAAATGAATTAGGAGGACGATATGTCGAGTTTAGAATATATAGTTTATCTTACCTTGAATTTTTGCAATTCCATAAACTGCCAAACGATGATGAATCTTTGGAAAAATACATGCGTTTTGGAGGCTTGCCATACTTGAAAAACCTTCCGCTTGAAGAAAGAGTAGTAATGGAATACATAAACAGCATATACTCAACCATAGTTTTAAGAGATGTAATAAGAAGAAAAAAAATACGCAATACCATATTCCTTGAACAACTCATTCGTTTCTTGGCAAATAATGTAGGAAGTTTATTTTCTGCAAAAAGTATTAGCGATTTTCTTAAAAGTCAAAAAGTAAATATAGCCTCAAACCAAGTATCCGAATATGCCGATGCACTTTCCGATGCCTTTATCGTACATCGTTTAGGACGCTACGACATAGTAGGCAAACGACTTTTTGAAAGAGGAGAAAAATATTTCTTTGAAAATATGGGTATTCGCAATGCATTAGCAGGCTACAAACCACAAGATAAGGCAAAGAGATTAGAAAATCTTGTTTGTAATCACTTAATTGTTTGCGGATATGATGTAAAAGTAGGAAGTTTATCAACAGAAGAAATAGACTTTGTTTGCACTCGCAATGGTGAAACACTTTATGTGCAAGTAGCAGTAGAATTGTCTCGCACAGAAACCATGGAACGTGAATTTGGTAACCTATTAAAGATAAAAGACAACTATCCAAAAATAGTAGTATCAGCCGAACGCTCCTTTGAAAACAGTTTTGAAGGAGTAGAACATGTGTACATCAAAGACTTTCTTTCCTCAAACCTAAAAGGAAGTATAGTTAAGTAAAATCAAAAGACAATTACTTTGAAGAAGAATTCTTTGAAACCAAAAAAGTAATCCACGTAAAATGCGTGAAATAAGAAAGAAAAAGCAGAAGTAAGAAACAACTTCTGCTTTTTTTTTATGCTATTTCTTGTTGTGGGTAAACAACCTTATGTATATTGTCAATGTAATTTGCAAGAGGAGAAAGATATAATCCAAATACCGCTGAAAGTTTTTCATCAAAAGGAGCTTCGTTTACAACAATCTCTTTTGTGATGTCTCCGTTGCTACAAACGTATGAAATAATATTCATAAGGAACTCTTCTTGCTCTGAATTTAGTTGTGAACCTACTATGAATTTATAAAATCTTTCAACGGCACTTCTTCTATCTATTCCTATTATCGAACGAATAAAGACTGCTACATTGTTTTCCTTTGAAAGTTTTTCATAGTCTTCTTTACTTCCAAGTTCTCTCCACAAAATATGTTCTAATTCTTTTATATCTTCTATTGAAAGTTGCTCCATTGAATATATCTTATTCAGAACAGGTAAATTTCTATTCTCTACAAGGAAATCTAAAATCTTTTGTTTATATGAAACTTTTATAGGAACACCTTTTATTTCTCCATTATTGCTTAAAACATCTTCTATATCTACAACAAAGGTTCTATTGCCTCCCAATAAGAATTTTACTAAATCTCTTAAATCCTCACGCACTTTTTCCAACCATTCAAGATTTGCATTTTCCCAAGACACAATATTGCAGACTTCTTTTATGGTATCTATTTTTGCTTTAATCTGTGGAATAGTTGCTATTTCTTGTAATTTTTCAGCAATAACAATAACTTTCTCTATTGCCTTGTGTGCATTTATAGTATCATCCAACAACGATAGTTCTATTGAAAGCATTAGAATATCAAATCTTTTTGCGTTTTCATCTGATGTGTTTTTTGCAATCAATGGAGCGATGTCTTTCTTTAATGTTAATGCGTCTAATTCAGTAAGGCATATCCAACAAGTTTCATCTTTTTTGAAACGAGATACTTCTTCCCATTTTGCTCTAACCGAAATATGATTATCAGACAATAAATAAACTTGTTCTTTTAAAATATTCTTAGTCTCATCGTGAAGTTTCTTTGCAAAATTATCTTCTTGATATTTTTGATGTTGTAAATGAAAAGCAATATCTACTTGTAATCCAAATAATCTTTCTGTTAATGATTGAACGGTTTTTGATTCCTTTCCATTAGGGTGCTTTCCAAAATACTCAAAATTTCCACACCAATCAAAGATATAGAACTCTTCTTTGTCTTTGTTGCCGAATATTCCTTCTGAAAGTCTTGTTCCTCGTCCTATCATTTGCATAAACTTTATCTTACTCTTAACAGGTTTGAAAAATACCAAATTCAAAATATCGGGCACATCAATTCCTGTATCGAGCATATCAACAGAAACAGCAATCTGAGGGAAAGAATTCCTTTGTTCAAACTTATCAATCAAGTCTTGTGAGAAAGTAATTGTATTATCTATCAAAACGCAGAAATCAGAACCATATTCCGGGTAAAGAATCTTAAAACGCTCAACAATCTTTTCTGCATGTTCGTGTCTGTAAGCAAAAATAATAGTCTTTCCTATGCGTTCTCCACCTTGCACTTTCAATCCGTTTTCCATTAAATCTTGCAACACTTTATCTATTGTGTCAATATTATGGATATATGTAAAGATTTCACTGCTTTTAATATTTCTTGGTCCTTCCGATAAAGCGTTTATAGTCATTTCATATTCCCAAATACGTTCCATTTGTTTCTTTTCTTCATCGGAAAGATTCTCGTATTTTATGCCTTCTTTAATAATTAGACTTCCACGCTTAAATCCTGTGTAATTCACAAGATATTTCTCTTCTACCGCATCTTCAAGTTCGTATGCATAATTAGGAAAACCTTGCTCCATTTCAAAAATGTCGTAAGTTGATTTTTCTATTTCTTCTCTTGGAGTAGCGGTAAGTCCTATAAGCATTGCATCAAAGTAATTGAAGATAGCACCATACTTGCCAAAGATTGAACGATGTGCCTCATCAATAACAATTAAATCGAACCTACCAACAGAAAACAACTTCTCATCATTATCAATGTAGTTAATCATTGTTTGATAAGTAGAGAACACTAAGCGAGCGTCCAAATCTTTTTTAGAATTGCCCGTTTCGTTCAACACACATATCGTTTCATTTGGCAAGAGTTTACTAAAATTTCTTTGAGCTTGCGTAACAAGAGAAGTTCTATCTGCAAGGAAAAGAACATTCTTTACCCAATCATTTCTTTTCAATACATCAACCAACGAAATAGCAACTCTTGTTTTTCCTGTGCCCGTTGCCATCACAAGCAAAGCTTTTCTATGTTTTTTATTGTAATGTTCACAAACTGCTTTGATTGCCATTTCTTGATATGCTCTATCTGTTATATTTTGATTGATAGAGAAATCTGAAATATCTTTTCTTCCTCGCTTTTGAATCAGTCTTTCTAAATCGTCTTCCGTATGAAAACTATAAAGTCTTCTTGAAGGATAACCAAGAGAGTCTATTATATAGGTCTGAAATCCGTTTGTGTAATAAATAACAGGACGAACACCATATCGTTTTTCTAAACAATCTGCATATAATTCTGCTTGATGTTTTCCACTTTCGGCAGAAAGAGATGTTTTTTTTGCTTCAATAACCGCCAACGGTTTTCCATTACTACCAAAAAGCACATAATCCACATAACCTATATTCTTGTTGTTAGGCATTCCTTCAACCTCTATTTCTATACATGCTTTCGATGCTTGAATCAATCCCTTTGTTTCTAAAATTTCCCAACCAGATTCTTTAAGCATCAAGTCAATGTAAAGTCTTCTTGTCTCTTCTTCCGAAATATCCAAAGGAAGATAAGCAACAGGTTGAGGAGAATTAACCGAATCCTTGTCTGCAAGTTTAACAATTTTGTCCGTATCATTGCTTTCTATAAAAGGAGTAGGGTTTTGAGGAGAGTTTGGAATTAAGTCTTTGTTGAAAGGTGCAATGCTTTGAAGTATTTTTAATTTAATGAGGATTGAAGCGACTATATTGTATGTGTTTAAAAGACAAAAGAAAGATTCTTTCTTGCTTACCGAAGAGGTATGAGCTCCATTATTGCCGACTTTTCTAACGTAATGAATCGACATCATCATTTTTTCGTCAGAGATAAACTCCTTGAAAGGTTCTGCATCTATAAGTTCAAATAAAGATTGTCTTTCTCCAATTTCCAAATTCTTTATCTTATATATAGCACGAACCATATATTCTAATGCCTTTCTTGCATTTATGGCACTGAAAACAGGATTGCTGATTTGATTCTCTTCCGTAGTAGAACAAAATCTATACAAGTCATCTAAACCTAATTCTTTTATATAGTCAAAGTTTCTCATAGCACATTAAGAATTAAAATAATAATCCATACGACTATCAAACAAAGTTTCCGTTTCCTTAATCGACTGCTTTATTAACTCTTTTTGTTTTTCTATTAATTCAATTTTATTTGCAAATTGTTGTTGTAAGGAGAGAGGTGGGGTAGGAATAGGAATTATCAATAATGTTTTTTTTACTAAATGTTTTATAGTTTGTCCTGTACTATATTTATCGATTTCGCCATTTTCTTTGTAAATTTTAAACACAAATAGACAAAATATAGGTAACATTAAACCTTCATTCAATCTAACTCTATGCAAAGCATTTTGATAATATATTTCTTTGTTACTTTTCCATATCGCACATCGTCCAGTGTCTCCACCTTCACAAATCAATAAATCTCCTTTTTTTACTCTATACCTATCTAACTCATCTTTTTTTATTCTCATTTCTTTAATTTGAGAATAATCTATATCATTCCATTTTACATTTAAGGAACATAGATATGGATATAAATCACCTTGATTCTTTTTTGAATCGAGCATTTTACCTAATTCTGAATTTCCTAATTCACCCAACTTCTTTACCTCCCAACCTTTTTCATTTTCCACAGGGTCGCCAAACATTTCATAAAAGATTGATTGAGCAAGAGAATCCAATTCTTTAAGTTGTTGTTTCTTTTTTTCAATTATTCCACTCAAACAATCCAACTCTGCAACAATCTTTTCTTGTTCAGAAAGAGGAGGTACAGGGATTTTTGCATTTGTTAAATCTCCTAATTTAATATATTTAATAACCCCACCAATACTTAATTGTCTTAATTTCTCCACATATTTTTCAAAAAACTTAAAAATATACTTTACACTAATATCCTTTATATCATTCTTAAGTGTTACTATATATGTACGTTGATACGCATTAAATTTACCTTTATAGTATTTCACATTTAAATCACCATTACCTGCAATCAACACACATTCACAATCATACGCATAATTATCTATTTTCAAGCTTTCTCTTGAACAAGTAAAAAAAGGATATACTCCACTTTCAGAAGAAGCATTAGCATCTAACTTCCCTGTTATGATATTACAAATAGAACCGATATTAACTATTTCCCAACCCTCTTTCATACTACATAAATTTAGTTTGAAAATCATTCAATGCACTCACAATCTCGTTTTCTAATGAATTGATGCGAGCAAGAATCACCTCCGATGCTTCATATTCTACCTTCTCTCGCTCTATCTCTTTATACTTATTGATAGACAAGTCATATCCTTTCTCGCGAATCTCTTCAACAGGAACAAGGAAAGATTTGTCTTTTCTTGTTCTTTCTTCCTCTTTGTCAAGATTATTAAAACGTTCAATTATGTCAGTAATATCATTTTCTGCAATAGGGTTGCGTTTATCATCAAGCGAATAGCCATCTGCTTTCATATCATAGAACCAAACCTTATCAGTTCCACCTGCATTTGTTTTTGTGAAAATAAGAATTGCAGTAGAAACCCCTGCGTAAGGTTTGAAAACACCACTTGGCATAGAAATAACCGCTTGTAAACGTTGATTATCTACAATCTCTTTTCTAATTGCTTTATGCCCTGTGCTTGTTCCAAACAATACACCGTCAGGAACGATAGAAGCACATCTGCCACCTACTTGTAGCATTCTTACAAACAATGCCATAAAAAGCAATTCTGTTTTCTTTGTTTTGGTAATAGAAAGTAAAGATTTGCTTACAGCACCATTGTCAAGACTACCCGAAAAAGGAGGATTTGCAAGACATAAAGTATATTTGTTTTCGTCAGTGTTATCGGTTGAAAGAGTGTCTTTATATTCAATATCAGGATTATCAACACCGTGAAGCATAAGATTCATTGCACCGATACGAAGCATTGTTGAATCTGTATCAAAACCGTGTAGCAAACCATTCTTATAATGTTTTAGTTTTTCCTTTTCTAATAACTCATTCTTGTAGTGTTCTTGAATGTATTTTGCAGTTTCAACAAGAAATCCTGCCGAACCCATTGCAGGGTCGCAAACAATATCTTTAAGACTTGGCTTCATTAGTTCAACCATCATCTTAATAATATGTCTTGGTGTACGAAATTGTCCATTATTTCCCGAAGCAGCCATCTTGCCTAAGATGTATTCATACACATCTCCCATAGTGTCTCGGTTGTTCATATCCAATCCATCAATGCCTTCAACTATTTTTGTAAGCGTTCTTGGATTTTGAATCATAAAAGTAGCATTTTTCATAAACCTACTGTAAGATGATTCTTTGCCTTGGTTGAGATTTTTAATAAAAATAAAAGCATCACGACTAATTATGCGATACATCTCTTCTGCTTCTTTATTTTTGAAAACGCTCCAACGCAAAGTTTCATAAGGTACATCTTTATCGGTTTCGGGATTGTACCACATTCCTTGTTTGAAGGTAGGTTCTTTAATCTCAACACCCATAATGCTTGCTGTTGCTTCCTTTGCTTTTTGACTATCGTCCAACATTTTCATAAAGAACAAATAAGTCATCTGTTCAAGAATAGTGATTGAATTGGTAATTCCACCATTCCAAAAAGTATCCCAAATTGCATCAATGCGGTTTTTTATTTCTCCCGTAACCATAATTTATCTTGTGTTTAGTTTATCGTTACAAAGATACTAAAAAATATATACCCCGCAGATAAAAAGTGTGTCTTTACACAGTTTTTGTCTGTATGCTATCAAATCTACTACGTATCGTAGTAGATTTATTCTCTATCTTCGCTATAAAATTCAAAAGATATTATTTTTTTATCTACCTATATATAGGAGTGTGCAAAAAAGGAAGAATTGATATTCTTTTAAGCGAGAAATTTCTTCTTTTTTTTCCTGTGATTTCTTCTTTTTTGGTAGTTTTTTTTCTTGATTTTTGGTCTAATGGTCAAATTTCATATATTATTTGTACTTTTGTTGGCAAATAATAAGCATATGAGCGATTTGCAAACATACGTTGAGGCTGTAAAAATTATTAAGGAAGCGATATTGTGTAGTCAGTATCGTGCAGCATCTGCGGCTAATAAAGAACAACTATCGTTGTATTATGGTATAGGTTGCTATGTTTCTAAAAACTCTCGTGAGGGTTTTTGGGGTAAAGGAGCAATAGAAACAATAAGCCAGCAATTACAAAAGGAGTTACCAGGACTTCGTGGTTTCTCAGCAGCCAACATCAAATTTATGCGTCAATTCTATGAAACTTGGTGCGAGGATTTGAAATCGCTAACTATGGTTAGCGAAATAGGTAATGATAAATCGCTAACTGTGGTTAACGAAATTGATACCCAACTATTGATACTTTGCGAAATCCCTCAGAAAGAGGCTTTTGATGTGGCTTCATTCTTAGGATTAGGCTTTACTCATCATATGATTATAGTTCGTAAGACCAGTTCTCTTGCAGAGCGTCTGTTCTACATTCGTCAAGCCTTCGCAAATAAGTGGAGTAAGGAGGTGTTAGCTGCAAGAATAGAAGATGATTTGTTTAATCATCAAGGAGAGATTGCAAATAACTTCATACAAAAAATACCAGATGCCCGTCAATCATTGAAAGCAATAGGAATGTTCAAAGATGAATATCTTTTAGATTTTATCAATGTAGAGGAACTTGGAGAGCGTGATAAAGAGGATATTGACGAACGGGTTATTGAGCAGGAAATTATACACAATATTAAGAAATTCATTCTTACCTTTGGTCGAGATTTTGCATTTGTAGGCAATCAGTACAAATTAGAGGTGTATGGAGTTGAGCATTTCCCTGATCTTATATTTTTTAATCGAGAACTGAACGCATTAGTTGTAATAGAATTAAAGAAAGGAGCATTCAAGTCCTCTTACTTAGGGCAGTTGTGTACATATCTTCGTTTAGTGGACGACCAAATGCGTAAGCCACACGAAAATCCATCAATAGGCATTGTATTATGTAAGAGTGCAGACAAAAAGTATGTGGAGTATGTAATCCAAGACTACGATAAGCCATTAGGCGTTGCGACATACAAGACTTCGGAGGAAATGCCAGAAAAATTAAAACAAGCATTGCCAGATATTGAAGAATTAAAGAAACTTTTATAATTGAAATGCTGACGAAAGAAAATAATCATCATTCTCTTTTGTCAGCATTTCTTCTTTTTTGGTAGTTTTTTTTCTTGATTTTTTTAACTATCAAAGTACAATTGTACATTTTTTGTAATAACAATTTGTGTAAATACATATTTTGTACTATATTTGCAGTAGAATAATTAAATAGTGTATCATGGAGACTCCTTTTATCTTTGGTAAGATTGCTACTGAAAAGAATTTTACGGACCGAGAAATGGAAACGGCTTATTTGGTTCAAAATTTTACATCGCTAATCAATACAATTATTATTTCGCCACGCCGTTGGGGTAAAAGTTCGCTTGTAAATAAGGCTGCTAAATTGGCTATGGAGCAAGATGTAAAGTTGTGTATTTGTCATATTGACTTGTTTAATGTACGTAATGAAGAGCATTTTTATGCGTTACTTGCTCAAAAGGTTATTGCTGCAACATCAACTAAGTGGGAAGAGGCAGTAGAGAATGCAAAGGCTTTCTTTTCGCATCTTGTTCCAAAGGTTTCTATTGGTTCAGATCCTACAAATGAGGTGTCAATTAATTTTGATTGGGATGAGGTAAGGCATAATCCTGATGAGGTGCTTGATCTTGCGGAAAGGATTGCTAAGAAAAAGGGGCTTAAAATAGTTGTTTGTGTAGATGAATTTCAAAATATTTCGGAGTTTACTGACCCTGATTATTTTCAAAAGAAATTGCGTTCACATTGGCAACAGCATCAAAGTGTTGCTTATTGCTTGTATGGTAGTAAACGTCATATGATGATGGAGGTGTTTACAAATTCTTCCAAGCCATTTTATAAGTTTGGTAACTTGATGTTTCTTAATAAGATTGAAACGCCTTATCTTGTGGAGTTTTTTAATAGCCGTTTTGCCGATACGGGTAAGAGGATAAATAAAGATGCGGCTAATTTGATTGTGGAACTTGTGGATAATCACCCTTATTATGCGCAACAGTTGGCACAGCAGTCGTGGTTGAGAACAAAAGATGAGTGTACTATTGAGATTGTCCGTGCAGCACATACTGCATTAGTTGAACAGTTAAATTTATTGTTTGTAACAATTACCGAAACGCTAACAACTCAACAACTCAATTATCTTAAAGCTCTTATTGCAGGCGAGAAAGCTATTAGTTCTACCGAAGTGATGCACCGTTACAAAATATCTTCTCCAACATCTGTTGCTCGTTCAAAAGCAGCTCTTGTTAAAAATGATATATTGGATAACAAGGCAGGGGAAATATCATTTCAAGATCCAATTTATGCTTATTGGTTGAAGACAGAATATTTTGGTAAATAATCGGGAATGTGATACTCTCTGATTTTTTCTTGATTTTTTTGAAAAAAGTCTTTGAAAAAAAAGAAAAAAGCAAAGAAATTTTTTGAAAATTCTTTGCTTTTTTTGTCGTTTTCTTTCTCTGCGGAAAGTGAGGGATTCGAACCCCCGGACCCGTTAAGATCAACGGTTTTCAAGACCGCCGCATTCGACCACTCTGCCAACTTTCCGTTTGCAAAGGTACGTCATTTTTTTGTTCTGACAAACAATTCTGAAAAATTTTCTTTGGAATTGCACGAATTTTTACTATTTTTGCAGTTTAAAGTATGGAAATAATAAAAAAAATAAGATATGGAAAAAAAGGATTTATTGAAAGAAGTAGTAAAGCATGTAGATATTAAACAAATTGATTCTACACAAATTATTGATGCAATGCGTGATATGAGTTTCTCTTCAAGAGATACTGCTAATGCTGCTGATATTTTTCAAAGAATGATGAACGATAAGGAGTGTTCTGTTATATTGACTCTTGCAGGTAGTACTTCTGCTGCTGGTTGTATGCAAGTTTATGTTGATATGGTGAAAAATAAAATGGTGGATTGCATTGTTTCAACTGGTGCTTCTATAATTGATATGGATTTCTTTGAAGCCTTAGGTTTCAAACATTATAAGGGTACTCCTTTTATTGATGATAAGTATTTGAGAAGTAATTATGTTGATAGAATTTATGATACTTACATTGATGAGGAAGAACTTCAAAATTGCGATGCTACTATTAAAATGATTGCTGATTCATTGGAGCCTCGTCCTTATTCTTCAAGAGAGTTTATTTGGGAACTTGGTAAATGGTTATCAGAAGGTAATGCTAAGAAAAAGGATTCTTTGATTCAAACTTGTTATGAAAACAATGTGCCAATCTTTGTTCCTGCTTTTTCTGACTGCTCTGCTGGTTTCGGACTTGTTATGCACCAAGTTGCAAATCCTGAAAAACACTTGTCAATCGATAGCGTAAAAGACTTTTTGGAACTTACTCAAATCAAAATCAAAGCTGGTACAACAGGTTTGTTTATGGTAGGTGGTGGTGTTCCTAAAAACTTTGCACAAGATACTGTTGTGTGTGCAGAGGTGTTAGGAAAAGATGTTGATATGCACAAATATGCTGTTCAAATCACTGTTGCTGATGTAAGAGATGGTGCTTGTTCTTCTTCTACTTTGAAAGAAGCTTGCTCATGGGGTAAGGTAGATACTACTTTTGAACAAATGGTTTATGCTGAGGCTACAACTGTTGTTCCTTTGATTGCTTCGTATGTTTATCACAAGGGGGATTGGCAAAAAAGAGAAGCAAAGAATTATGCTAAAATGTTTTAATTGATAAAAATACTTTAACGCAATATGGAAAAAAGCAAATTAGGCTTAGATTTTAATAAAGTAGCACACGCAAAAGAACTTGCAAAGGTTATTTCTGATCAAGTGCAAGATTTTGTTGATGGTTATTCAACCGTTGCTTGCGAAAGAACACTTTGTCGTTTGATGGGTGTTGATGGAATTGATGAAAGTGGTGTTCCTTTGCCAAATGTGTTGGTTGATTATCTTAAAGAAAAAGGAATGCTTTCAAATGGTGTTTTACCTGTGTTGGGTAATGCTGTTATGCAAACAGGAAAGACTCCAAATGAAATAGCAGAATTGGTTGGAAAAGGTGAGTTGGATTTAGCAACATTGCCACAAGGTGATATGGAAAAAGCAAAAGAGGCTTTGCAACCATTCATCGATCAATCAATGGAAAGAATTAAAGCAAATAGAAAACGTAGAGAAAACTATATTGAAACGATAGGAGAGGGTCAAAAGCCATATCTTTATATTATTGTTGCAACAGGAAATATCTATGAAGATGTTATTCAAGCACAAGCAGGTGCAAGACAAGGAGCAGATATAATTGCGGTGATTCGTACAACAGGACAATCGCTTTTAGACTATGTTCCTTATGGTGCAACAACAGAAGGATTTGGTGGAACCTTTGCTACACAAGAAAACTTCCGTATAATGCGTAAAGCATTGGACGAAGTAGGAGAAGAAGTTGGTCGTTATATCCGTTTATGTAACTATTGCTCAGGATTATGTATGCCAGAAATTGCAGTAATGGGTGCTTTGGAAGGGTTAGATGTTATGTTGAATGATGCTTTATATGGTATCTTGTTCCGAGACATCAATATGCAAAGAACTTTGATTGACCAATATTTTTCAAGAGTAATCAATGGTTTTGCAGGCGTTATTATCAACACAGGAGAAGACAACTACTTGACAACAGCTGATGCTTTTGAACAAGCACACACAGTATTGGCTTCTGATTTGATTAACGAACAATTAGCTTTCGCAGCAGGATTGCCAGAAGAACAAATGGGACTTGGTCATGCTTTTGAAATGACACCAGATTTAGAAAATGGATTCCTTTACGAGCTTGCACAAGCACAAATGATTCGTGAAATCTTCCCTAAGGCTCCATTAAAATATATGCCACCTACAAAGTTTATGACAGGAAACATATTCCGTGGACATATTCAAGATGCATTATTTAATGAAATTGCTATTTGGACAGGACAAGGTCTTCAATTATTAGGAATGATGACCGAAGCAATTCACACACCATTTATGTCAGATAGATATTTGTCAATAGAAAATGCACAATACATATTCCGTAATATGAAAAACATCGGAGACGATTTAGAATTCAAAAAAGACGGAATTATGCAAACAAGAGCGAAAAAAGTATTGGACGATGCAATAGAACTATTGGAAAAGATGACACAAGAAGGACTATTCAAAGCCTTAGAAAAAGGAATCTTTGCAGACATAAAACGTCCATTTGACGGAGGAAAAGGATTAGCAGGAGTATTTGAAAAAGGAGAACACTACTACAATCCATTTATTGACTTAATGAAAGGAAAAGGAGGACAACAATAATGAGCGGCGGATTATATTCAATGGAAGCCAAGAACTTCGATACAGAACTTGACTTAACCAAAGTAAAACCATACGGCGACACAATGAACGATGGTAAAACACAATTAAGTTTTACCTTACCTGTACCTTGTGGAGATGAAGCAATAGAAGCAGCAAAACAACTTATGAAGAAGATGGGATTTGAAAACCCACAAGTTGTATATTACAAAGAATTAACAGAAGGCTTCACATTCTTTAATTGCTACGGAAGCACAGTGCATACAGTAGATTACTCTACAATTCACGTACCAAAAGTAGAATCTAACGTAATGGATATGCACGAAACAGACGAATTTATCAAAGAAAGAATCGGAAGAAAAATCGTTGTAGTAGGAGCATCAACAGGAACAGATGCCCACACCGTAGGAATCGATGCTATTATGAATATGAAAGGCTATGCAGGCCATTATGGATTGGAACGCTATGAAATGATAGAAGCTCTAAACATGGGAGCACAAGTATCAAACGAAGAATTTATAGCAAAAGCCATAGAATTAAAAGCCGATGCCCTTTTAGTATCACAAACCGTTACACAAAAAGACGTACATATCCAAAACCTTGTAGAATTAGTTGAAATGTTAGAAGCAGAAGGTCTAAGAGATAAAGTAATTCTATGTTGTGGAGGAGCAAGAATCTCACACGAACTTGCAAAAGAACTTGGATACGATGCAGGCTTTGGAATGAACACATACGCCGATGACGTAGCCTCATACGTAGTAGAAGAATTAGCAAGACGCATGGGAAAATAACAAACCAAGAAAAAAAACACAAAACAAAAATATGGATAAGAATCAAGTAAGAGAAGTCATAGCAAAGCGAGCAGCTTTGGAACTTCAAGATGGATTCGTAGTAAACTTAGGAATAGGAATACCAACCCTAATACCTAATTACTTAAAACCAGGAGTAAAAGTATTACTTCAAAGCGAAAACGGATTGATAGGAATGGATTCAGACGCAAAACCAGGCGAAGAAGATCCAGAATTAATCAATGCAGGAGGAGGTTTCATCACAATGATAGACGGAGCAGCAACCTTTGATTCAGCAACCTCATTTGCCTTAATTAGAGGAGGCCACGTAGATGCATCAATCCTTGGAGCAATGCAAGTAGATGAAAACGGCGACCTTGCAAACTGGATGATACCAGGCAAAAAAATACCAGGAATGGGAGGAGCAATGGATCTTTTAGTAGGAGCAAAAAGAGTAATACTTGCAATGGAACACACAGCAAAAGGAAATCCAAAAATCCTTAAAAAATGTACATTGCCACTAACAGCAAAAGGTCAAGTAAATATGATAATCACTGAAATGGGCGTAATGGAAATCACACCAAAAGGAATAGTATTGACAGAAATACACCCAGAATTCACAGTAGAACAAGTTCAAGCCGCAACAGAAGCAGAACTAATCATATCAGAAAACCTAATCCCAATGCAACAATAACAGCATTAAGTATATAAAAAAGAAAAGGAGACTAAATTTTTAGTCTCCTTTCTTTGTTTTAGTATGTAGTTTGTTATAAAATAATAATAAATAAAGATTAAAGTTTAGCAATTTTTTCGTCAAACTCTTTGCATTCCCAATAGCGAGTTTCAATATTGGATATTTTATCTAAAACATCTTTAGATTTCTTATTACAAAGTGTTTTTAAATTTGATGCAGTACCTGCTAAGGCAGTAAGAGCATTGTCAATACTTGATATTCCGTCTTTATCTGAAATGTCAGTTAATAAAATAAAAAGAATGCTACAATCCTTAAAAGTTGAATCTTTTTTGGTTATTTCTTTGCATAATTCTATACTTTTTTGAAGTTTATTAGGTAAATCGGATTCGTATTTCTTTGCTTGTTTATCTATGTCTGATTCGTTTTGATTGTGCTTTAGAAATAATTTCCAAGATTTTAATTCAATGAAACAAAAATAATTGTTTGAAACAGAATTTGTAACAGCATCAACAGATTTGAAGTCAGAAATACTTTTTTCTTCACACCATTTGTGAGAAACAGCATCGAAGTCTAAAACGTTTTTATTTGATGCGATTTGTTCGCAAAGATATTTGCTATTTTTACAAGCACTATGTAAATTACAAATTATATTATCTTTTCCGATATAATTCTTGATGGAATTGTATATTTCTAATGGTGTCATTTTTGAGTATTTCTTACTTCATCAACATTCATTATTTGGTGTAAAGGAGCTGATAATAATGTAAATACTTTATTTAAATCATCGCTAACATTTATTATATTAGAAAGACCATCTTCTTTTTTTTCTGCCATATAATAAATAACATCTTTTTCAACACCTTTTGCTGCTGCATAATAACGTAAACCTTGTAGAAAATAAGGGCTATGAGAAGAAATTACAATAGGAATTCCTTTTGCGATAAGTTCAATTATAAGTTTACAAAATTTAATTTGCCATTCAGGGTGTAAATGTATTTCAGGCTCATCTATTACTAATATTTTAGATGTTGATATGTTATTTGTTTCAAGTAGTCGTAATAAAACCCCAAAAGACTTTACTCCAGTTGCAATATTTATTGCAGGGATTTTTTCACCACTTTCTTTGCAAAAGTATAATTGGTTATCTTTTATATTAACGTTAAAAGTACCACCTATTAATAAGTTAATTTCTTTTAAAAGAGATTCAAATTGTGCGGTGTTTAAAGTGTCAAATAAGCTTGGAACAAATTCTTCTATAGTTAAAATCTTTTCTGCCATATCTGCTATATGATACGGAATATTTCCTTTTTGTAAATAAGGCGGAATGTTTCTGAAAGAGGAAGTTGAAAAAGAATTTGATAAACGTAAAGTGTTAAGTATTGGTAAATAAACTGGTGATTCAATATAAGTTATATCTTCTATGGAAAAACTTCCATTAACTTTTATATCATCTAAAGATTTATTTGCAAAGTCTATTTTTATTGTACTACCTTGCTTGTTATTTGTGTCGTCATAAAATTCTATTGAGGCATATTCTTTCCCAAATGAATTAAGAAGACGTGTAGTAAATTCAGATTCGGAAATTCGATTAAACTCTTCTTTGATAGCAAGATTAGGATTATAAAAGTTTTCTATAATTGTATGTATGGTTGAGAGTCTTTTTTCTAAAATAGATAACGCTCTACTTGGTAAGTTTTTTATTTGTTCATTTTCTATAATAGATTTCGTTAAGACATCTATTTTATTAAAAGTTTTTTCAATTAAATTGTCAGCCAAATCTCTGATGTCATTTATTTCTTGTAAGTATATTTCTTGTCTATTCAATATTCGTTTAATTCCTATTAGTTGAAGTCTAATTTTAAAAATAGCATCACTTTCTTTTATTTGACTTGCATTATTTACAGCTTTTAGTGTTGAAAATAATACTTTACCAATAGTGCTTTTTCCAGAATCATTCACACCTGTAATTACAGTCAAGCCACCAAGCTCTATATCTGCATTTGCAATTTTTAGAATATTACTTAATTTTAATTTCATTATTAGAAATTATTAATTGATAAAACACGTATATTATAAATGCAAATATACGTGTTTTTTTGTAATTATAGATATTTAATTCGAAGATTTAACTACTTCAACGTCGTTATAATGCACTTTTAAATATTTCTTGCATTAGCCGAACCTTTTTTATTATGTATTGTGTGTTTTTAGAAGAATAAAGATAATTCAAAGGCTAAACGACTTATCCTCATTGCATCATACTCTATTTTGTCAATTGGTAAATTCATAGAGTAGTAAGCATTTTTTGTAAGAGGTAAATAATAACAAGCGTTTACTCTTATTCTATGTTTTGTTGCGATTTCAAAACCTGTTTTCATTACTATTTCGGGAGTAATTGAAGATTTAAAATTCAAAGCATTTAATCCGTTTACATAAGATGCTGTTGGTGTTTCAGAAAAGTTAATTTCTTTTTGCAGAGAAACCAAAGCATTAACTCCACCTGAGGCAAGGAAATTTACATTTTCAAGCATAGGGCAACTGAAATTAGCAATTAAAGGAATGTTTAATTGATGCACATTTAGATTTGTGTTACTCACTAACGCATGCTCTGGATATGTTAGATATTCTTTGTAAGATAATCTCGTGTAAAGATAACCCGGTTCAAAAGAAAGAGAAAACGCTCTATTGAAAGCATATTCATATTTTCCCGATACACCAATTGCAAAAGCATTTGCAAGGTCGAAACTTCCTCCTGATAATTCATAACCTCCGGAATAAGCATGTGTTAAAGGAAAAGAACTGAATTGAACACCAAAACCAAAAGAATGGTTTTTGTTTACGCTTTGTGCCGATAAACTTACAGCAAACAAAATTGCGATGATTGTGAAATTTAATTTTTTCATATTTATTTGTTTATTTAATTATTTGATATTCACTTCTTTTATACATCTCTTTACATTTTACGCAGTCCATTGCGTATTTTTACGCAGTGCAAATATAAGAAAAATAAATAAACCTACAATTTCTCTTTATCGTCCGCCCATTAGAAAAGATGTTGTCTTAGGTAAAAGGTGTTTGATGATGTAGTAAAGTCCTAATCCTATGATGATTGTAAGGATTGCCCAAAGGAAATAAAGTATTATCATATTCGCATCGCAAGTAGGGGGAATGATAGCGATTAAAACCTTCTTGTATGATGGTAAAAGGATTGCGTGATGTAGATAGAGAAAGAAACTGCCTATGGTTAAAAACTTATTTTCTTTCCATTTGCCATTTGATATGAATTTTGCAACCAAACTAACTACAAATCCCATACCAATTACTACGCTAAGGCGTCTTAAATAAATCCAAAAGGCATAGTCTTTTGCACAAAAGGTTGCTACTACAAACAAAAGATAAATCAAACCTAAAACAAGTGTATGAGATTTAACCACATCGGTAAAGCATTTCTTGTTGATAGAGAAGAATGCTCCTAAACAGAAGAAGAAAAACGCCTCTGTTTTCCAACAAATATTAGAGTTAATCAACCATAAAACTCCTAAAATCAAAGGAAAGAAAATCCTTAATCTTTTTGTTAGCCAATAAATGATAGGGGTAAAGAGAATAACCCACATCAAATCGCCAATAAACCAAAGTGGATAATTAGAAGGGTGATGAAAACAATTTCCTCCAAAAACCCTTAACCAATCTTTCCAATCAAAACCCTCTCCGATAACAAAATCACCACTTGTAATATTGAAGTGTACAATAAACAATGTATTCCATATTAAATAAGGAATAAGCAATGTCTTAACTCTTTTCTTTAATTTACTTGAATAGGTATGTAAAGAAAATTCCTCTGTTTTGAAAAAGAAAAGGAATCCCGAACAAACAAAGAATAATGGAACGGCAATGCGAGCAATTACGTTAGAGATTATGAATTTTGTATTTTCATAACAAACAAACTCTTCATTTGCATTAGGGAGTTGAGTGTGAATTAAAATCACACCGACAATCAATGGAAATCTTAAAAAAGAAATCACCTTTGATTGTAAAGAGTCGTTAGAGATTTGTAACATACTTTAAAAATTAAGTTTGCAAGTATAAGAAAAAAAAGAAAATAAATGCATGCATTTTTAAAATTTTTCTTTGCTTTTTTTCTTTTTTTCTTTGCTTTTTTCTTTTTTTTCTTTGAAAAAATTTCAGCGAATACGAAAAAAAACACGTATATTTGCAAACTTAAAGAATTTAATTATTTTATTAACAATCCAAATATTTAGTTTAATATGAAAAAAGGATGTAGATACGGAACACACCGTGTAATTGAACCAAAAGGAGTATTGCCTCAACCAGCAAACAAAGTAGATAACAATATGGATGAAATCTATGATAATGAAATCCTTATTGATGTACAAACTCTAAACATTGACTCTGCTTCTTTTACTCAAATAGAAGAACAAGCAAAAGGCGATAAAGAAGAAATTGCAAAGATAATGATGTCAATTGTTGAAAAACAAGGAAAACATCGTAATCCTGTAACAGGTTCAGGCGGTATGTTACTTGGAACTGTTGAAAAAATAGGTGATGCATTAGTTGGAAAAACTGATTTAAAAGTTGGTGATAAAATAGCAACATTAGTTTCTTTATCACTTACTCCATTAAGAATAGACAAAATAAAAGATATTCGTCCTGATATCGACCAAGTTGATATAGATGGTAAAGCAATTCTTTTTGAAAGTGGTATTTATGCTAAAATACCTGCTGACCTTCCAGAAAATCTTGCTTTATCTGCACTTGACGTTGCAGGAGCACCAGCACAAACAGCAAAACTTGTTAAACCAGGTGATACAGTAGTTATCATAGGAGCAGGTGGAAAATCAGGTATGCTTTGTTGCTATGAAGCAAAGAAACGTGCTGGCGTAACAGGTAAAGTAATAGGAATATGCCACAGCGAAAAATCTACAAAACGTATGATGGATTTAGGATTCTGTGATGAAGTATTCTCAGCAGATGCTACACAACCTGTTCCTGTAATGAAGAAAATAGAAGAACTTACAAACGGTCAAATGGCAGATGTTTGTATCAACAACGTAAATATCCCTGATACAGAAATGACATCTATTCTTGTAACAAAGAATACAGGAGTTGTATATTTCTTCTCAATGGCAACTTCATTCACAAAAGCAGCCTTAGGAGCAGAAGGAGTTGGTTCAGACGTAACAATGATAGTTGGAAACGGCTATACAAAAGGACACGCTGAAATCACTCTTCAAGAATTGAGAGAATGTGAAGCATTAAGAAAAATATTCACAGAACTTTACGCATAATTTTAAAATTATACGCAAATGCAAGTAAATAGACGTAAAGAGTTGTTTCCAAACGTATCGGACGAACAATGGTTCGATTGGAAATGGCAAGTTAAAAATCGTATAGAAACATTAGAGGATTTAAAAAAATATATTTCTCTAACCAAAGAAGAAGAGGAAGGTGTTGCCAATGCGTTAAAGACATTACGTATGGCAATAACCCCATATTATTTATGTTTGATTGATGTAAACAATCCAAATGACCCTGTTCGCCGTCAAGCAATTCCAACAGGAGCAGAATTACATCAAGCAGATGCAGACTTACTTGACCCTCTTCATGAAGACGAAGATAGCCCAGCACCAGGACTTACTCACCGTTATCCAGATAGAGTATTGTTCCTTATAACAGATATGTGCTCTATGTATTGTCGTCATTGTACTCGTAGAAGATTTGCAGGACAAAACGACTGCGAATCAACACAAGATAGAATAGACAAATGTATAGAATACATAGCAAAAACTCCACAAGTAAGAGACGTACTTCTTTCAGGAGGAGATGCCTTGATGGTAAACGACAAGATGTTAGAATCAATCATTCAACGTCTAAGAGCAATTCCACACGTAGAAATCATACGTATAGGTTCTCGTACACCGGTTGTATGTCCAATGAGAATAACTGACGACTTGGTAAATATGTTGAAGAAGTATCACCCAATATGGTTGAACACTCACTTCAATCACCCTAATGAATGTACACCAGAGGCAAAAGCAGCATGCGAACGCTTAGCAAATGCAGGTATTCCATTAGGAAACCAATCAGTTCTTTTAAGAGGAGTAAACGATGATGTAAGAGTATTCAAAAAACTTGTTCACGAACTTGTTAAAATGAGAGTACGTCCATACTACATCTATCAATGCGACCTTTCAATGGGCTTGGAACACTTCCGTACACCTGTTTCTAAGGGAATAGAAATAATAGAAAACTTACGTGGACATACATCAGGCTACGCAGTACCAACATTTGTAGTAGATGCACCAGGCGGTGGTGGAAAAACACCAGTAATGCCACAATACGTTGTTTCACAATCTCCAAACAGAGTAGTGTTAAGAAACTTTGAAGGAGTGATAACAACATATACAGAACCTACAAACTACGTACCGGGTGAATGTGATGTGGATTTCTTAAAAGGAACAGAAATAAAGAATGATGGAGTTGCTTCTTTATTACAAGGAGAAAAACTATCACTTGAACCATCACATCTTGCAAGACACGAAAGAGTAAAAAAGAACTAAATAAATCCTTGGAGGAATGCCTTTTATAGAAGATGTTCTAAAATACAAAAGCATCTCCTTCGTAGGAATGGAAAAGAATGCGGGGAAGACTCAAACACTAAACTATGTGTTGAGTCGTCTCCGCACTTTTTCTAACTTAAAACTTGCTATTTCCTCAATAGGAGTCGATGGAGAAACCCTCGATATAGTAACCTCTACCTCAAAGCCCGAAATAGAAATCTATCCCAACACCACCTTCATCACCTCACAAAGCCTCTATAACCAAAAAGAAATAGTAAGTGCCATAGAAGAAGTATCAAAAGACTACACAGCCTTAGGCAAACTCATAACCGCACGAGCCATAACCCAAGGAAAAGTCCTACTTGGAGGTCCAAGCGATACGAAAAACCTAAAAAAACTCTTAGAAAAATTAGAAAAAAACGTAGATTTAATTCTAATAGACGGTGCTTTATCGAGAAAAAGCTTTGGTTCACCCACAATAACCGATGCAATGATACTCTCAACAGGAGCCTCACTCTCAGCCTCACTCAATGTTGTGGTAAAAAAGACAAAATTCATCTATCAAATGACACAACTACCACAATATCAAAGTACACTCGCAGAACAATTACAAAACATAGAAAACGGAATATACGCCATTACAGAAGAAGGAATAGTAGATTTAGAAATTCCTTCCCTAATGATGATAGACAAATACAAAGACAAAATATTTACATACGGCAAACGCCTATTTGTAGCAGGAGCCTTAAACGACAAATTCGTTCAACTATTAA
This sequence comes from uncultured Bacteroidales bacterium, assembly GCA_937901525.1. Lineage (GTDB taxonomy): Bacteria > Bacteroidota > Bacteroidia > Bacteroidales > P3 > Onthomorpha. Next base: position 10,779 of record CALDHX010000025.1, on the reverse strand, counting down.
AAATACAAAAGAATCCACAAGAAATAGAAATCATAATAAAAGACTTTACAAAAATCTTTGCCCAAGAAGACAACGTAATACAATACCTACACAAAGGCGGACAAATAAAAGTACTTGACCAAACCAACCTAATAGCCATAACCGCCAACCCAATCTCACCAACAGGCTATAACTTCAACAATGAAGAAATGTTAGACGCCCTTAGAAAAGAAATACCAATCAATATATATAACGTAAAACAACTATAAAGATGACATTCCAACAAGCCATAAACCAAAACCCAAGCCTAAGAACCCTATATAGCCAAATGGAAATCCAAACCCCAATGGCAAGAAACCTACTATTGCACACTCCATTTAGTCAAAGCCAACAATGGATAGAACAACAATGGCAACAAATCACAGAATGTCAAACCTATCTCACAACCCTTAACCCTCAAACCACACAACGCTTCTTTATGCACCTATCAACCATACACGACATAAGCGGAAGCATAAAAGCCCTACAACAAAACCAAATCCTTGACGATATATCCCTATTTGAAATCAAAGCCTTTTGTCTAAACACAAAAAAACTAAAAAAAGACTTCACCTCACCACTCTTTCCATTGCCCGATTTACAAGAAATAATCGACATACTCGACCCCGAGAAAATGCAAGCTATGCAATTCTACATCTACTCAGCATATAGCGAAGAACTATCACAAGCAAGAAAACTTTGGCAAAAAGCCAAAGAAGAAGCCAACGAACTCAAAGCCCACTCACTCTACATAAAAACCCTTGAAATAGAAAACCAAATACGTCAAACCCTAAGTCAAAAACTCTATCCCTACATACCAGCCCTTAGCAAAAGCCTAAGCATAATAGCCCAAATAGACCTAACCTTTGCAAAAGCCAAACTAAGCACACAACACAACCTAAACAAAGTCCAAATCACCGATAAAAAACAAATACACTACAAAAAAATCTTCCACCCAATAGTAAAACAACTATTAGAAGAAAAGAACCAACCCTACCAAAGCATAGACATAGAAATAGGGGAAGAAAACTATTTAATAACAGGAGCCAATATGGCAGGCAAGACACTAATTCTTAAAACCCTTGCCCTAAATCAACAACTATTACAATACGGCTTTTTCGTAGCATGCCAAGAAGGCGAAGTATGCCTTGTAGAAAAAGTCCTAACCAGCATAGGCGATGGACAAAACGAAAACGAAGGCCTATCCTCCTTTGCCTACGAAGTAAAAAACCTTCACAACATAATACAAGAAATAAAAACCAATGCAACCCACCTTGTCCTTGTAGATGAACTTGCTCGCACCACCAATCCAATAGAAGGCAAGAAATTAGTAGAAGGCTTTTTAAAAGTATGCAACAAAAGAGGCAGTTTAGTAATAGTAACCACCCACTATTCCGATATAGAAGCCCCAGCAAAAAGAATGCGAGTAAAAGGCTTTAATCACAAAGACCTACAACCACCAATCAAGATAGAAGAAATTTCACAACACATTGACTACTCCCTTGTAGAAGATCAAAGCAACCAAGCCCCAACCGAAGCGATAAATCTATGTCGTTTACTTGGCATAGACCAAGAATGGATAGGAGAGAGTTAGAGAAAAAGAAATAATAATCTCTTATAAGAGCTTTTTTAACTCCTCTATATCTGGCAGAGCATTTCTTAGCTTCTCTGGCATTTCTTCTGATGTGGTATAGGTTGCAACTCCCATAGGTTTATTGTAATCTTGAATAACAAACTCAACATAATCCTTATTAGCAGATTTACACAGAACAATGCCAATAGAAGGATTTTCGTGAGGTTTCTTTACTTTTGCATCAAGAATAGATAAGTAACCCATTAGTTGACCAAGATAAGAAGTTTTAAATTCACCCGTTTTCAGTTCAACAACCACCATTGCATTTAATTCTCTATTGAAGAAAAGCAAATCAGGAAAATGCTCAACCCCATGTATTTCTAAATGATATTGATTACCTATAAAAGCAAAATCACTACCAAAAGACATAATAAACCTTTTAATGTTGTCTATTATTTGTTTCTCTACCAACCGTTCATCAACGTCAATGCAATCGCGTTCACCAATCTGCTCTATGTTAATAAAATCAAGCAAATATTCATCTTTAAACATCAACACTGCCTTGCGAGCCAAAGACGCATCTGATATTGTTTTGGAGAAATTACTCGGCATCTTATCACAATGCATATAATCCTCCGCTTTAATAAGAGATGTCAACTTATCAACTTGCAAATGCTCTTCCGCTGTTTTGTGGATATAGTAATAACGAGCCTTAATATCCTTTGTTCCTTCAATAATTCGTATATGATGAGTAAACGGTACTCTAAAAAAGTCTTCTACAGGAAAATTATTAACTTTTTGAATGTGCATAGCACCAACTTCTACCACATTTTCATCTTCCTCCAATTCGACAATTGCAATTGTCGAATTAAGATTTGTATCAGAATTAGCAGCATCAAGCATTATCCAATTTTCGTAAAACTTACGCATATTCTTCAAACTATTTGCAGAAAAGCCACGAAGTCCAGGAAGATCTTTACGTAACTTATCGCTAATGGTCTGCAAGGCATTTGTTCCCCATACACCTTTACGGGTTTTGATAGATATAAATTTACCTATACCATAATATAATGCCAGTTGTACACGATTAACCCCTTTAGCCGCATCATATTGGCTTTGCAATATTGCTGTTTTTATTATTTCCGCTGCTTGATTATACTGAGTGGTTAGTGATTTGCTATTTTCCATTGTATGAAATATTATGCCATTTTTAAAAAAAACTTTTTCTCCCTTGCAAATATACAAAAACTTATTGTAACTATCTGCTGATAATTAAACTTCTTAGGCATAGACCAAGAATGGATAGGAGAGAGTTAAAAAGGTTATTTATTTATAATCCAAAAACCATTTTTAGTGCTACCTTGACGAGATAACACACCCTTTGATTTAAGAGAAGCAAATAAACGTTCCGTTTGACGTTGAGAGAATGATAATAATAATGCCACTTCTTTTATTGTTAATCTATTATTTTCTATGATAAGTTCTAAAACTTGATGTTCACTTTCAGTTAAATCATAATTTCTACCGACATTTCTACCGACATTTCTACCGACATTAACATCAATTTCATTACCTTGATGAGTTTTAAGAGTTGTTAGAATTTCTCCAAGCATAAATTCAATAAAAGGACTACATTCTCCCTTACAAGTACTTTGAGAGATTGCATCGTAATAAGCCTGTTGATTACTATACACCATATTCTCCACAGGAAGATGTTCAAACAAAGGATGCAATTTACCAAGAATAAGCGATTGCCATAAACGTCCCATTCTACCATTTCCATCACTAAAAGGATGAATAAATTCAAATTCATAATGGAAAACACAAGAACGAATAAGCAAATGATCATCAGAAGAAGCAAGCCATTGCATTAAATCTTCAATCAATCCTTGTACACGATTAGCAGGAGGAGCCATGTGTACTAAACCTTTTTCAGAGAAAACACCTACACCACCTTGACGAAAGCGTCCTGCATCATCACTCAAAGCAAACATCATAGTACCATGAGCTTTTAAAAGGTCGGTAATACTAAACGGATTTAATGAACTATATAATTCGTATGTTTTTATAGCGTTTTTAACCTCTTGAATCTCACGCAAAGGAGCAATAACATTCTTGCCATTGATGATATCTTTCACCTGATTTTCGCTCAAATTATTACCCTCAATAGCAAGAGAAGAATGAATAGTACGAATACGATTAGCCTTACGAAGTTTAAGACCTTCATTTTCTAAACGAATAGCATAACGTTCAATCTGTGCTGATATTTCAGCAATCAAATTTATGGTTCGAGATGATATTTCAAAAGGCGGTATGTACATTGTTTACTCTTATTTTCTTGCAAATATACAAAAACTTATCGTAAATCTATAAACTCTCTGCTATTGCATCAAGATACTTAAAAGCCTTATCAATTGCCTCAACAATACGTTTTTGTTCTTCAAGAGGAGGGAGATGGATTTCTAATGATGATAATTGGCCAAAATGCCTACTATAACCTTTGTCTTCTATTAAATTATCCGATGAGAAAATAGTGAAATAATAGATGTATTTGTAATCAAATTGTGTTTGTAAAATCTTAACGCCATCTGCACCTACTATGAATGGGAAATTTATGAATTTTACATTTCTGGTATGGTCTCCAAAAATAATAGCTTCTTTACATTGAAAAACTTTTTCGGTACAATTTGAGTAACCTTCTATGTAATTTGAACTTTGGCTTATAACAGGGTACTTTCCATTAACTTTGATTTCTGATTGTAAAATTTGATACGCTTTTGAATTAACGTTTTTAACAATATTCTTATATAATGTTATACACCACCCATTAGGCAAGTTTTCATATTGTTCGCTATTGGAAATAATTTCTGCTTTTGGGTTAATGCGTTTAAGCAATTCCGATGCTGGTTCATCGTTTGGGTTTTGTGCTACGAGTTTACCATGAATTGCAAGGTCAAGGATTTTGCTTTTTGTTTGTTTTATTATAGTTTCTAAATCTGCTTTATTGTTTTCAATACTATCAATCAAAGCAAACCATTTATCAATTGCCTCAACAATACGTTTTTGTTCTTCAAGAGGAGGGAGAGGAATTTGCATTTCTCCTAAGATAGCTTGTGTAAATGTTGGAATTGCAGTGCCTAAAACAAAACTATCATAGTTAGTTCTTGCATAATGACTTTGCAAAACCAACGTTAAAAATTTGTTGCTTATTGAGATGTGTTTAAGAACTACAAACTGTGGGTTTATTGTAGCATCAGTTGGTAGTCCCTCAACTAAAGCACATTTGCCAAAAGAAGAACCAGTCTTAACCAATAAAATGTCTCCATCAAAAACCTTAATTTCAGGTGATTCCTCATATTTATTCCAAGATATGAATGTGCATTTGTCATAATTCATAATCCCGTTGACAATGTTTGATGGACTTAATGTTATTGCTCCGTTATTTTCTGTTACGAGGTCTTCTTTTGTGTAGCCTCTAAAACCAATGCGTCCAGCAATATGGCAACAATCTTTTAGTTTACACCACTCCCACGAATTTGGAATTTCAAACGGTACGTTCTCATAATGGGAGCTATCAGTAGTTTTTGTTTTCTTTATTTTACCTTCTTCTATTAACTGTTCTTTTTCTGCTCGAATGCGTTTAAGCAATTCCGATGCTGGTTCATCGTTTGTGTTTTGTGCTACGAGTTTGCCATGAATTGCAAGGTCAAGGATTTTTTGACGTAATTTCTTAGTATTCATAATTATTGTTGCTCTTCAAATTCATCAATCCATTCTTTAAGTTTTCGTTGCAAAACTGCTTTATCGGGAAGATAGAGTTGGTATTCGGAAGCGTAAATATTTGCATCTTTTGGAAGCGTCAATTCTACTAATGCGTCATTCTTTTCTTCACAAAGCAAAATGCCAATAGTCGGTTTTTCAAAATCCTGTTTCACATAACGGTCATAATAATTAACATACATTTGCATCTGTCCAAGATCTTGATGAGCCAGTTTGTCTGTCTTTAAGTCAATGAGTACATAACATTGCAACAAACGATTATAAAAAACCAAATCAACATAGAAATGTTGTTCATCAAAGGTGAAACGCTTTTGGCGAGCTTCAAAAAGAAAACCTTTACCAAGCTCTAATAAGAATTGTTGCATTTTACCAATAATAGCATTTTCTAATTTTGATTCTGTATATGCTGAATCTGGTTTAAGCCCTAAAAATTCCAATGTGATTGGATTTTTTATTACATCAGAAGGTTTTTCAATTGTTTGTCCCTCGCTTGCCAATCTCATAACCTCATCTTTATTTCGACTAAGTGCAAGACGTTCATAAAGGCTACTTCCAACCTGTCTGCTCAACTGACGCACACTCCATTGTTGTTGGGAACATTCAATTTCGTAGAAACGACGTGCATCAGCATTTTCAATACGCATAAGAATAAGATAATGCGACCAAGAAAGAGAGAAAGTTAAATTGTTTACTAATTCATTTCTAACTATTTGTGAATTGGGCAACAGTGTTTCCCTTTTCTCTTCTAAACAATATACATTATAAAAATATCGACAACGCTTTAATGTATCAACGGTCCACCCATCGCCAAAACGTTCTGTCAATTTTATAGATAAATTTTGAAGGACTTGCTTTCCATATTGTGCTCTATATTCTCCTTGTTGCTCATCTTCAACAATATATTTGCCTACGCTATATTTAGTATAAACCTCAGCAACATTTACTGCGGTAACCACTCGTTTTCGAGCTTGTTCTATCAATTCAGATATGCGTTCAAAAAGATTATCTTCACGCTTTTGAATATTCTCCATACACTTAATCCTCTACTATGTTTGCAAGTAATTTCTCTAATTCCGATATAGCATCACTTATCTTTATGCTCTTGTCTTTAATCTCTCTCATCAACTCTGTCAAGGAACGATTATCCACCTGTCCACCTTGCTTAATCCAAGTAATATCAAGACTTGTTTTATCACGAGATATTATTTCATCTATTGAGTATCTCCTCCAACGCCCTTGTGGATTAGTATTTGCATTATATGTTTCCTTACGTTCTTTATAACAAGCGACAAAATCATCTAAATGATGACGCTCCAACTTATTTGTAGCAAGAGTATGTTTAATCTCTGTGCGATAATCATAAAACCAAATTTCCTTTGTTGGTTCTCCTTTTGAAAAGAATAAAACATTAGCCTTTACACCCTGTGCATAGAAAATACCTGTCGGTAAACGAAGAATAGTGTGTAGATTAAAATCTTGTAACAAACGTTTACGAATAGTTTCTCCTGCACCAGCCTCAAACAACACATTATCGGGAAGCACAACCGCTGCACGACCACCTGTTTTTAACATAAGCATCATGTGTTGAAGGAAATTCAATTGATTGTTCTTTGTTTCGGTGTAAAAATCGCTACGATTTATCTCCACCGAACCAGCAGGACGAGTGCCAAAAGGAGGATTTGCAAGAATTACATCAACAAGCATAGAAGGTTCTTTTTCCAAAGAATCCTCACAAATAATAGGACTTCTCTCTGTGCCCACTCCATGTAGATAAAGATTCATTGAAGCAAGAGTAACAACAAGAGGAGTGTTGTCAATTCCGTGCAAAGCCTTATTGCGAAGGAAATCACGCTTATCTTTATTTTCCGATTGACTTTTCATATAATCGTATGCAGTCAAAAGAAAACCACCCGTACCACAAGCAGGATCACAAACCGTTTCTCCTATCTTAGGATTGATGCAATCAACCATTGCTTTAATCAAAGGACGAGGTGTGAAATATTGTCCAGCTCCACTTTTTTTATCTTGACCGTTCTTTTCAAGAATACTTTCATAAATAGCACCCTTTACATCTCCGTCCATTATTAGCCATTGCTCTTGATCAATCATAGAGATAACTTTTTTTAGATAAACAGGCTTGTCAATCTTGTTTTGAGCCTTGGTGTATATTGTTCCAATAAGATTATCTTGTGCACTAAGATGTTTAAGAGTGGACTCATATTGTTCAATCAATTCTATTCCATCAAGATTTTTAATATCACACCATTGATAACCCTCAGGAATAGCAGAAACCTCCCCAAAGAGTTCTGTGTTTTCGGCATCCATTTTCAAAAAAAGAAGATAGGTTAATTGTGTGATGTAATCAGTAAAACCTATTCCTGCCCCTGAAAGAGTTGTTGCAAGATTCCATACTTTTTTAGTAAGAGATTGTTCTGTTGATGTATTTTTTGTCATAGACTATGCTGTTTTTTTATAAACTATAAAATTAAACACCGATTGTAAAGCCTGGTTAGCCTTTTCCATATTACCAAAAGCCAATATTAGTTGAGTGCCTCTATCTTGATCATCTTTTCTTATATCGTTCACCGTGCATGCACCATTATAAGCAATATAATTTGCTATTTGTGACATAATTTCACGTTGTTTTTCCGTAAGATTAAAATTGCGTTGATAGTGTCCAACCCAAAGATTAAAATAACTACCCGCCGAACTAACTACACTTTCCAATCTATTAATTTGATGATAAGCAAAGCGTACCAATTGAATGATATTTGTCAAAGCCTCAGCTTCTTCTTTCATTGAAGAGCGGCGAACATTATTAGGGAAAACAATAGCGTATGAGTTCCATAATTGTTTGCTTGAAAAACGACTATTCTCTATTTTAAGTTTGTTTTCTAAGTCTTTTAAAATAGGGTAGGTGATTGATTCCCCTTTATTGTTGTATATAATACGTAAAGCCTCAATCTTATCTTTGTTCTTTCTGCAAAAATCCTCAAACTCATCTGTTGTATTTCTTGCTTCTTCAAGAGAAAAACCTTGAGAAATAAGCGTATCTTCTCCCGGAATCAAAGTGTCTACAAATCCTCTATGTAATATAAGAATATATTCGCGAGCTTTTGCGTTGCAAGCCAATGAAGCAACCAAAGCCTTTCTTTCTATATTTGGGTGATTGGTGTCAATAAATGGAGGTAAAACACCTTCTTTAAGAGCGTTGTAAATTCTTAAAGCAATTTCTTGCATATTATCGTTTGCCAAACGAATAAACTCTTGATGTTGTTCTACTGTTGCTTTATTGTAAATCCTAAATAAAGATGAAGCTAATCTATCAAGATAATAATCTGGTATATAACCATGAGAAATAAGTTCTAAAATAGTTTCTAATGATACTTTCCCTTCAAAACCTCCTGGTCTTGGTATAGAGTGTTCGTGTTCGGTTACACCTACTGCATCTACCAAAAAGTAACAATCCTTACTAAATGCGTTAGGAGTAACATTCCTTAACTGTTCATCACCAATCGTTCTCACACCACGACCTTTCATTTGAACATAAAGCGGTAAAGATTCTACATCACGCATAAACATCACAACTTCAAGAGGCTTTATGTCCGTACCGGTAGCAACCAAAGTGCAAGTTACAGCAATACGAAAATCCTTATCATTGCGAAACTGTCTAATTAGTTCATTGCTATCTGTTGAATAAGTAATCTTTTGAACAAAACGCTCATCTTTACGTTCAAAGACCTCTTTTGCAATCCTTACAATATTGTTTGCATGAGTCTCATTAAGAGCAAAGATTAGAGTTTTTGGCAAGTAATCAAAATTAGCCTCACGCTGAGGATCGTTAAACATATCTCTATACACAGCCTCTTTGTAGGTTTGTAATATTAGTTTTATTTGAGAAGGATTGATAATACTCCTATTTAGTTCTTCTTTGGTGTAATTTATAGTTTCTTTGTTTTGAATTTCCTCTACTTGACCTGTGTAACATGTAACTCTTTCAAACTTATCTCCCTCTAAGATTGTACCACCTTCTTCTGTTGCTTGTGTTTTTATGCGATAGATGCGGCAATCGACATTTACACCATCAATAATACTTTGTTTCAAGTCGTAATCTACTACAATGTTTTCATTGAAAAATGCCTTTGTATCTGGGATTGGAGTAGCGGTCAATCCAACTATTTTTGCAGTGTCAAAATATTCAAGTACCTTTCTCCAATTTCCATAAATAGAACGATGACACTCATCTATGATTATAAGGTCAAAGAAATCATGAGGTAGATTTGGATTCTCTGGTAAAACAACTTCGTGTGTGTTGTATGAATCATCATCATCTGTGTCTGAAATTTCATCTCCTTTCAAAAGAGAGAAAAGACGTTGAATAGTGGAAATTACAACATTGCTATCACTTGGAATCTTGGCCGATTTTAAACGATTAACCGAATATATATTATTAAACGACTCTCCATTTTCCGTTAAACGAAATGTTCCAAACTCACCCTCTGCTTGTTTACCAAGATTGTTGCGATCAACCAAAAATAAAATACGTTTCATTGGAGTGTAAGCCAAGAATCTATATGAGAACATACAAGCAGTATAGGTTTTTCCAGCACCGGTTGCCAATATCATTAAGGCTCTATCTTCTCCATTTTTAAAACTTTGTTCCAATCCTACAATAGCATCGTATTGACATTTGCGTAAACCCTTTTCATTCAACATTGGTAAGCCTGCAAAAGGATCATCAATGCCAAGCATCTCTACAAGTTTCTTTGGTTTGTGCATAGAAAAAATTTCTTCAAAAGAAGAATCTTCTTTTCTAAAATCACGAAAAAAGAGTTGTTTACCATTTGAAGTGTATAAAAAAGGAATAGGCTTTTGATAAGCAGTGTAATAATTAGGTACTCCTCTTGCGTATGATTCTACTTGATCACAAACTACATTTGTGCTAACATCTACCTCTTCTCGCTTTGCTTCCAAAACTGCAATAGCCTTTCCATTGATGAAAAGAAAATAATCAACCTCTTTATTCCCTTTTAATAACCCCTCTCTTACGGCAACAGCAGTGCTATTGGCTTCAAATTCATTACGATTGATAACTTTCCAGCCAGCCTGTCTTAGCCATTGGTCTATTTTTTGCCTTGATTTTTCCTCTGGTTTCATTTTCTTTTCTTTTTACACTACAAAGATAACAAAAAATCTGCTATTATAGGCTATTTTTTTTTGTTGTATTGATAGGCTCTTCAAAAATCTTTGATATTTTTAAATTTTTTCAAAGAAAAAAAAGAAAAAATTCAAGAAAAAAAGAGATTTTTCTTTGATTTTTTTTTGCAGGATTTGCAGACTACCCTGCACAGTATGCAGACAACTCTGCACAGTATGCAGACTACCCTGCACAATATGCAGACAATAAT
>CALDHX010000024.1 GCA_937901525.1 uncultured Bacteroidales bacterium | reverse complement strand
ATATAATAAAAGAAAAAAATAAAAAAAATAAACATTATGGTATTAAAAGATAATGAATGTTGGGAATGTGAATGTCCTGAATTTGAATTAGTAAGAAAAACAGTAGACACACCAAAAAGACAGCAATGGTTAATAAAATGTAAAGAATGTGGTGAACTTCATTTACTTTCATTTCATAATCCACCCCAAATGGGTGAACCTTATCTTGAAAGTTATGATGATGAGGGTGAAAAAGATGGATATGATTATCATACAGGATTGAATTATTTTGGGTTTAATAAAGATGGGTTAAATGAGTTTGGTTTTAATTATGATAATTTACATCATAAAACAGGAACTAATCGTGATGAAGAAGGTTATGACATAGAAGGTTATGATATAGATGGTTATGATAGAGATGGATATAATGAATATGGTTTTACAAAAGATGGTGTCGATGGTAGAATGCCATTAGGTAGAGATGTAGATTAATATAATTAAAGAATATAGATAAAAAAAATTAAATAAATCGTATCTTTGCACTCATGAAAGATAAACTTTATGGAAAAACTTTGCAGGAATTAGAGGAGATTTGTGCTTCTCTTTCGCTTGCTAAGTTCACTGCTAAACAAATAGCAGATTGGTTATATAAGAAGGAAATTTCCTCAATTTCACAGATGTCTAACCTTTCTTTGAAGGCAAGAGCGGCATTGGAGGATATATTCGATTTTGGTCTTACGCCTTACGTTGAGTTTATTACCTCTAAGGACGGAACTAAGAAATATCTCTTTGAATATGAAGGTAATGCGTGGGTAGAGGCAGTTATGATTCCCGATAAGGAGCGTTATACGCTTTGTGTAAGTACGCAAGTGGGGTGTAGAATGAATTGTCAGTTTTGCTCTACAGGTAAGCAGGGGTTAAAGCGTAATCTTACTACTAACGAAATTCTTAATATTATAAGGAGTATTGATGAGTTTTCGCTCTTAACTAATGTGGTGTACATGGGAATGGGGGAACCTTTGGATAATTATGATAATGTGATGCGTTCACTTGAGGTTTTGACTTCCCCATGGGGCATGGCATGGAGTGGTAAGCGTATAACGGTAAGCACTTGTGGGTTCTTACCTAAGTTAAAGGATTTTCTCGATAATACTAATGTTCATCTTGCTATTAGTTTACATAATATTATTCCAAGCGAACGTAAGGAGATTATGCCTATTGAGAAAGCGTATGGAATTGAAGATGTCATTGAGTTATTAAAGCAGTATGATTGGAGTGGTCAAAGACGCTTAACTTTTGAGTATATTGTGTTTAATAATCTTAATAATAAACCTCATCATATTCTAACTCTTGCAAGGGAACTTGGGGATTTGGAGTGTAGGGTTAATCTTATTCGTTTTCATTCAATTCCTAATACTATTTTTCAATCTGCTGAGCAAGAGGATATGATTAAATTTAGGGATAGTCTTTCTGCTAAGGGGATTATAACTACTATTCGTGCTTCAAGGGGTGAGGATATTTTAGCGGCATGTGGTTTGCTTAGTACGAAAAAATTATTATCTTTGCCTGTTAAAAAATAATGAAATTTATTTAATTTATGAGAAAAATATTTTTAATTTTTGCGTTATTAGTGGTAGGGATTACTACTAATTTATTTGCCGTTGTGGCATATCCTTATCCTTTAGAGTTTAAGCAAAGTGATAACTCTTATCTTACTGTTCAAATGCGTGGAGATGAGAGAGTTTCTTGGGGTAAGACTACTGATGATTACACTCTTATGAGAGCAAAGAATGGTGATTGGGTTTATGCTATTGATAATGGTAGTGGTGGTATGATACCTTCTACTATGATTGCTCATAATCCTAATGAAAGAAGTAGTCAAGAGATTAGTTTTATTGCAAATTTGGATAAGGAATTGTTTTATTCTAAGGAGCAAATTTCTTATCTTAAACAGTTATGGGAAATAAATGCGGATTTCCAAGTAAGAAGAAAAAATGCTATTGGACAGGATACTACTTCTTCTTTCCAAGAAACTTATAAGTTAGTGGTTATTCTTATGAGTTATACAGATTTTCCTTTTACTACGCCAAGAGAGGAAATTGATAATCTCTTTAATCAAGTGGGTTATTCTTCTAATGGTTCTACAGGTAGTGTTCATGATTATTTCGTTGCTTCTTCTTTTGGTAAGTTGAACGTAGAGGCACAGGTAGTTGGTCCTTATACTTCACTTAATAATTTAAACTATTATGGTGAAAACTACTCTGGTGGTGGAGATATGAGAGTTAGGGAGTTGATTACCGAAGCAGTTGATGCAGCAGATGCAGAAGTTGATTTCTCTCAGTTTACTAATGATAGTGAGAGTTATGTTAGTTGTGTGTATGTTATTTATGCAGGTTATGGTGAAGCGGCAGGTGGTGCAGCAAATACTATCTGGCCTCATCGCTCAGTGGTTTATCCTCCTATTATGAAAGATGGGGTGAATATTTATGATTATGCTTGTAGTAATGAAATAAATGGTTCTACTTATTATCCTCAACCTTTGGTAATTGGTACTATTTGCCACGAGTTTTCTCATGCTCTTGGTCTTCCTGACTTTTATGATACAGACTATGCTGAAAATGGTTCTTTCTCTCATCACGATAGTTATGATTTGATGTGTAGTGGTAATTATAATAATGGTGGTAAAACTCCTCCTATTTGGAATGCTTATGAACGTAGTATTAGAAATTACACTATTCTTGAAGAGCTAACAGTTAGTGGTAATTACACTTTGCCTCCATTGATGAGTGATAATGTGGCATATAAAATGAGTTTTAGTAATGATGAATATTTTATTTTAGAAAATCGCCAACAAACAAGTTGGGATTATTATCTTCCTGGACATGGAATGTTGATTTTTCACATAAATAAAAATGCACCTGGTTGGAATGCAAATTGTAGTAATTGTAATCCTAATAATCCTGGTTTTGATTTGGAAGAAGCGTATTATGGTGAAGCAGGAAAACCTTTCCCTGGAACAGGTTATAATACTTCTTTTACAGATGAGACGGCTCCTAACAGTCAATCTGTCAATGGAACAAATTTAAATCGTCCTATTTTTAATATTACAGAAAATACAACTACAAAAAACATTACTTTTACTCTTGGTCAAATAGATGCAAATCGTCCTGTTGTTATAACTCAAAATCCTAATATCGCAATAGATACAGTTAATGTAGGGGTTGTTATAGAAAACATCTCTTCGTTAAGTATTGTTGAAGCTGGTATATGTTATAGTGCAACTAATCCTTCACCAAATGAGAATACAGATAGCAAAATAATAGCAAATAATATTCAAGGTAATATGTCTTTGGATTTAACAAACCTTTTACCAAATACAGAATATTATGTTAGGGCGTATGCTAAAACTGCTAATTTAACAGGATATGGTGAATCAATAAGAATTAAAACTCTTTGTTCTGCATTTAACGATTTTCCTTATCATGAATCTTTTGAAGATGTAATGGAAATGTTATGTTGGAAACAAGAGGCAAATCTTTATGTAGATAATGGTTGGCAAATAATTGATTCTGCTTATATGCAAGGAGCTATTTCTACTGCAAAAGAAGGCGATAGTTGGGCAATTATTAAAACAGATAGAACCTCAGGTAGTCAAACAGCAACATTAGTTTCTTCACCTATTGATTTATCTACTCTTAGTCAACCTGTTTTAGGTTTTTCTCATACTCAAAAAAACAAAAATAATAAAACAGATGTACTACGTGTAAAATACAAAACCCTTCAAGGTTCTTGGAATCAATTAGCAAGTTATACATCAAACCTATCATCTTGGACTGATGAAGTTGTGAATTTACCTGCAAATATAGACTTCTTAATTTTAGGGTTTGAAGCAGAAGTAAAAGGTGGTTATGGAGTTACATTAGACGATGTACAAATTTATGACGGGGACTTAAACGCTTATCCGCAAGTTCAAACATTATCTACTCAACTTGTAACAGATCAAAGAGCTAGTATTTTAGCAAAATTAAATGCTCATGGAAATAATAGTGTTCACACATTAGGAATATGCTTATCAACAGAACCTAATCCTACAATTGAGGACCAAGTAATTCTTACAAATGTATCAGAAGAGGTGTTTACAATAGATTTAGAAAACTTAATTCCTCATACCACATATTATGTAAGAGCTTTTGCAAGAAACAATGGACATATTGCTTATGGCGAAGAATTGAGTTTTATAACAGAATGTGCAAGAATTGTAGATTATCCTTTCTTGGTAAATATACCAGAAATACAATCTTGTATGGAAGTAAACACTTCTTGGCAATTTGATGAGCAAACAACTATATATACTTTCTCTTCAAACGAACAATCTGCAACATCTAAATTAGTTTTACCAATATTAAACATGTCTGATAGAGAAGCAACTTATATTAGTTTTGATAGAAAAAACAATTCTGATGTTTTAAGAGTTTTATACAAGACCTCTGTTAATGGAGAATGGAATGAGTTACAAACCTATTCTAATACCCAAAATGAATTCACAAGAGATTCTCTATTACTTATAAATCTTTCAGAAAACTATTACATTGCTTTTGAAGGTGTAAGTAATCTTTCTTCTATAGAATTAAAAGATATTATAGTGTATGCTACATATCAATTGCCAATAGTAGAAATAAATCAAACATCAAGTACTTATAATTCTATTTCAGTTGCAGCAGAAATAATTTATGAAGGTGTTAGTCCTGTTTCAAACAGAGGTTTCTGCTGGGGAACAACTCCTGATGTGGACATTAACAATTCGACAGTTATTTCTCTTGGTAGTGGTTTGGGAGATATTTCAACAACTATCAATAATTTACAAGAAAACACCATTTATTATGTAAAAGCGTTTGCTACAAACAACAATGGAACATCATACACATATCCACAAGAAATAAGAACTCAACATATTCCTATATTCAACAACACAATAGGAAGCGACCAAACAATATGTGAAGGGACTGTTGCTAATATTTTGATTGGTTCAGAACCAACAGGAGGAGATGGAAGCGATTATACTTACCTTTGGATAATGAGTACTGACTCTTTACAAACTTGGAGTGAAGCAAACATAGGTTCTGACTACAGAGGACAAAACCTTGATATGCGACAACTTTATGACACAACCTATTTCCGCAGAATTGTTTACTCTACTTATGTATCAGACACAAGTAACGTTGTTGCGATAAACGTACATAAAGCGACCAAACCAGGAAATGTATTTGTTTCAACTTCAACCATTGCCTTAGGAGAAAGCGTAGAACTTCAATTAAGAGCATCTTTGGGAGAGGTATTGTATTGGGAATATAAGAAACCTGAATTTAATTGGTTAGAATTAGAAAACTCTGCAGATTTAAAAATTATTGAACATCAACCATCATTAATGGGTGAATGGCAATATAGAGCAGTAGTTCAAAATGGAGTTTGTCCTGCAAAAACCTCAGGAGTAGGAATAGTACTTGTTGATGGTGTAGGATTGGAAGATGTAGTTAACAACCAAATAGAAATAAAATTGTTACCTAATCCTTCAAAAGGAAAAGTTAAATTTGAAATAAACTCTTCTTCAAACAAAAATGTTAGATTAGAAGTTTACGATATGCAATCACGCAAAGTGTATGTAGAAGAAAACACAACACTAAATCAACTCTCACAATCTACATTAGATTTAACTCACCTAACAAACGGAACTTATTTAATTAAGATTATTTCTTCTGAAAAAGAAGAATGGAGTGAAAAATTGATAATATCAAAATAAGAATAAAGAAATGTGGGAGAAATATAATCAAGATATAATTTCACATATAGAACTTGCACTTAAAGAAGATGTGGGACAAGCAGACCACTCTTCTTTATCGTGCATTGAAAAAACAACAATAGACAAAGCAAAACTTGTAGCAAAACAAGACTGCATAATATGTGGAATAGAAGTTGCAAGAAAGGTTTACAACCAAGTTGATGAAAGTGTAAAGTTTACCGCTTTGAAAAAAGATGGAGATAAGGTAAAAAAAGGCGAAGAGATTTTTAAAGTAGAGGGTTCTGCTATTTCAATCCTTACCGCCGAACGCACTGCATTGAATTATATGCAAAGACTAAGTGCAATCTCTACACGTACTTCTTATTATCAATCTTTAATTGAGAGAACAAACGCTAAACTTCTTGACACAAGAAAGACAACTCCTACAATGCGTATATTAGAAAAATATGCAGTAAAAACAGGAGGTGGAACTAATCACCGTTTTGGTCTCTATGATATGATAATGCTTAAAGACAATCATATAGACTTTGCAGGAGGAATATCAAAAGCAATAGACAAGGTTCACAACTATTTGAAAGAAAACTCTCTTAATATAAAAATTGAAATAGAAGTAAGAGATTTCTCTGAACTCAATCAAGTTTTAGAAAAAGGAGGAGTAGATAGAATTATGCTTGATAATTTTAGCGTTGAAGATACAAAGAAAGCAGTAGAAATTATCAACAAAAGATATGAGATTGAAAGTTCAGGAGGAATAAACGAAACAACCCTTCCACTTTATGCACAAACAGGTGTAGATTTCATATCCGTTGGAGCATTAACTCACAAAATCGATAGCATAGATTTAAGTCTTGTTGCAGACAACTAAATGGCAAAAAGGGGAAATAAATACCTAAGAAAAATATTATATTGGCGTCCCGTTAGAACTCTATTACATTATTCTCGATTGGTAGTTTTACCGGGATTTCAGGGCATACCTTTGTTTGATGTAGCAATATTTTTCATCAAAGGATTAGCAAAAGGAGCAATCAATCAAAGAGCATCTTCGGCAGCGTTTCGTTTTGTGATGGCAATTTTCCCCATGCTATTATTTTTTTTCACCCTCCTTCCATATTTCGATACTCAATATTATTCCACCCAAATATTCACATTCCTCAAAGACATACTCCCTCTTAACATTTACCAACCAATAGAGACAACCTTAATTGAAATTCTTAATAGAAAGTATAATAGTTTAATGTCAATAGGTATCATAGGAGCAATTTACGCAAGTTCAAGTGGAATTAACGCTATGATGCTTTCCTTTCACACCTCTTACCACGACTCAATAGAAAAATCTTCTTGGTGGAAACGCCGTTTAATTTCTATGGTTATGGTTATCTTCGGTGTATTTGGCATAATTATAATTCTCACCTTATTAGGAGGTTTCAAATGGTTTATAAACTACTTGGTCGCAGAGGAAATAATTAACACAACTTTTCAAATAATTTGCTTACAAGTAATACGATGGGTTGTTATTATTTCAATGATTTATTTTGCACTTAGTTCATTATATTATTTCTCCTTAGAATCAAAAAAAGGTTACAAGTTTTTTTCAGCAGGAGCAACCCTTGCCACAATACTTTTTATCCTTACAACTCAAGCATATATTCTCTACATTCGTTTCTTTCCTTCCTACAATGCACTATATGGTTCTATAGGAGTTTTAATCTTCCTTTTTTTATGGATATACCTCTCTTGTTTTACAATTCTAATAGGTTTTGAACTCAATGCAAGCATTTCTGACGCCTATCAAGAGAGACATTCCGATGAGTTAATAACTATTTCAAGAACTGCAAGAACTACTAAAATATCTCAAAGAATAAAAAAAATATTTCTTAGTTTTAGAAAAAAATATCAAAGAATTATAACAAGATAAAGATATGAAAATACCATTTTCTCCTCCTTACATAGACCAAGATGTAATAGACTCTGTTTGCGAATCCTTAAACAGTGGTTGGATTACAACAGGTCCGAAAGTCGCTGCATTAGAAAGCGAACTAAAAGATTATTTAAAAGCAAAAAGTGTAATTGCAGTTAATTCTTGGACCTCAGGAGCAACATTAGTTCTTAGATGGTTAGGATTAAAACAAGACGATGAAGTAATAGTGCCTGCATATACCTATTGTGCAACAGCAATGGCAGTTATGGAAGCAGGTGCAAAACCTGTAATGGTAGATATTTCTCCAAGAGATTTAACAATAGATGTAGAAAAAATAAGAGAGGCAATAACTCCACGTACAAAAGCAATTATAACAGTTGATATAGCAGGAATGCCTTGTCAATACGACAAAATAAAACAATTGCTTGATACTCCCCAGGTAAGAGAGAAATACTCTGCGAGTTCAGATGTACAAAAGAAATTAAACAGAATACTACTCATTTCCGACTCAGCACACGCCATAGGAGCAGAATATAGAGGAAAAACCATAACTCAATGGGTAGATGTAAGCGTTCAATCCTTCCATGCAGTAAAAAACATAACCTCAGCAGAAGGAGGAGCAATTTGTCTTAATCTTCCTGAGCAGTTTGATGAAGAAGAAACAAGGAAATTCTTTAAACTAATGACTCTTAACGGTCAAACAAAAGACGCTTTTACAAAAAATCAAGCAGGAGCATGGCGTTATGATATTGTAGAATTTGGAATGAAGATAAATCTTCCTGATATAAACGCAGCAGTTGCCTTAGCACAACTAAGAAAGTATGACTATCTCTTAGCAGAACGTAAAAGAGTTTTTGAACTTTATCATTCTCTTTTAAGTGAGTATCATTGGGCAATACTACCTCCAAAATCCAATAGCACTTTCCAATCGGTTTATCACCTCTTCCTACTAAGAATAAATCCAATTACAGAAGAGCAAAGAAATCAAATAATAGCAAACCTATCGAAAAAAGAAATTGCAACAAACGTTCATTATATCCCTATGCCTGAACTATCACTTTTCAAACGCATGGGGTATAAATCTGAAAACTATCCACAAGCGATGGACGCTTATGCAAGAGAAATCACACTACCTCTTTATCCTCAACTAACAGACGAACAAGTAAAACACATAGTTCGCAATTTGGTAGAAGAATATTATAACGTTGTAAACAAATAATAAAAAGAATGAAACGACTATTTGACATAACAGCATCTTTTTTTGGTATAATTATACTCTCTCCCCTACTTATCTTCATTGGATTGTGGGTAGGACTTTCAAGTAAAGGAGGAGTATTCTACAAACAAATAAGAGTAGGCAAAAACAACAAAGACTTTAAACTCTATAAGTTTCGTTCAATGAGAGTAAACTCCGATAAACAAGGATTACTCACAGTTGGAAGTAAGGATTCTCGCATAACAAAGGCAGGATATTTTATAAGAAAATACAAAATCGATGAACTCCCTCAATTATTCAATGTATTGAAAGGAGATATGAGTTTTGTAGGCCCACGCCCTGAGGTAAGACGCTATGTAGATTTGTATTCTAAGGAGCAAATGAAAGTTTTAAGCATAAGACCCGGAATAACAGACCCTGCTTCTATTAAATACCGCAATGAAAACGACATTCTTTCCTCTCAAAGCAATCCAGAAGAATATTACATTCAACACATAATGCCCGATAAACTCAAAATCAATATTGATTACATAAACACACAAACCTTTATCAAAGACATTAAAATTATTTTTCAAACAATATTTGGATAGAAAAAAGAAAGAAAAAAAGAAAGGGAGGATTTTTCCTCCCTTTTATTATTTAATCCATAAAAGGATAAGTAAAATCTGTTGGTGGCACGAGGGTTTCTTTTATACAACGAGGAGATACCCAACGATAAAGATTTAATTCAGAACCTGCTTTGTCGTTTGTACCTGAGTTTCTTGCTCCTCCAAAAGGTTGATTACCTACTACCGCTCCTGTTGGTTTATCATTGATGTAGAAATTACCTGCGCTATATCTTAATTTATTCATTGCAGTTGCTATATCATAACGTGAATGTGCAAAGATTGAACCCGTTAGTGCATAAGGCGAAGTATTATCGCACAATTCTAAGGTTTCTTCATACTTATCTGCATCATATAAGTAAATTGTGATAACAGGACCGAACAATTCTGTTTCCATAGTTGCGTAATGAGGATTTGTAGTTAGAATTATAGTAGGTGAAATGAAGTATCCTACGGTTTTATCGCATTTTCCTCCTAATACCACTTGAGCATCAGCATCTACTTTTGCTTTTTCTATGTAAGAAGCAATATTATCAAAGGATTTTTCATCTATTACCGAGTTCATAAAACTTCCCATTTCCATTGAGGAACCTATTTTAATCTTTTGTGCCATTTCTTTTATATAAGAGAAGGTTTCGTCCCATATTTCTTTTGGCACGTATGCTCTTGAGGCAGCAGAACATTTTTGTCCTTGATATTCAAAAGCACCTCTTACTATTGCAACTGCTAATTGTTTAGGATTTGCAGAAGAATGAGCAAAGATAAAGTCTTTTCCTCCTGTTTCTCCTACGATTTTTGGATAGGTTTTATAGTTATTTATGTTATCTCCTATCAATTTCCAAAAGTTATTAAAAGTACGAGTTGAACCTGTGAAATGAACACCTGCTAAATCCTTTGATGAAAAACATACATCTGATATAACACTTCCATCTCCTGGCACAAAATTGATTACTCCATTAGGAACACCTGCTTCTTGTAAGATTTTCATTAAGTAATAGTTAGAAAGAACCGCTGTTGTTGCAGGTTTCCAAACTGTAACATTACCCATAAGAACAGGAGATATATTAAGATTACAAGCAATAGAAGTAAAGTTGAAAGGAGATATTGCATATACAAATCCTTCCAATCCTCTATACTCCAATCTATTTATTGCAGAGTTATCGCTCAAAGGTTGTTGTGCATAAATCTTTGATGCGTAGTGAACATTGAAACGAAGAAAATCTATTGTCTCACATGCAGAGTCTATTTCTGCTTGGAAAGGATTTTTTCCTTGTCCTAACATTGTTGCAGCGTTAATTACATAACGATATTTGCCTGCTAAGAGTTCTGCCGCTCTTAACATAATGCTACAACGGTCTATCCAATGAACATTTTCCCATTTTTTTCTTGCTTCAAGTGCAGACTCAATTGCTTTTTGCACTGTTTCTTTATCTGCTTTATGAAATTTTGCAAGAACATGTGAATGTTCTGTTGGCATTACTACCTCAGATACATTACCTGTTTTTATTTCTTTGCCATTGATTATTATAGGAATTTCTATACATTGATTATATTGTTTTTCCAATTCCTTAGATAGTAATTCCCTTTCTTTTGAACCTTTTGCGTATGAGAGAACAGGTTCATTTTTTGGTTGATTAAAGAAAAATGTTGCATTGTTCATAATCTTAATGGTATTGGTTTATAAATAATAATTGCAAATGTATGTAATTTTTCTTATTCTATCAAAAGAAAAAAGCGTAAATTTGCAAAAATTTTTTTTAGAATGCGAAACAAATTAAAATTACCTATTGATACAAAGGATAGCTTTATACAAAGTTCTGATGTTAGCGTCATTGGAGTTTTGTCTAATTACTATGATTTTACTTTTGTTGCTCGTATTAATCGCTTTTTAAAATATAATTTTTACAAGAGCAAGGATTTTTCCCTATGGAAAAAAAACAAAAAATGTAACGATGAGTTCAATGCTTACTACTATAATTATAAAGAAAAGTGTTGTGAGCTTATTATAGTAAACACAAAAAACACTAATAACGACACTTTTATAAGTAACTGGAAAGATTATAATTATATTATTATAATTGTTGGCAGGGACAATAAAAGTTTAGCTGAGGAAATACTAAAAAACATAAAGAAAGATGTAAATCTTGCAAATATTCTAAGTTTAGAAGAAGAAGTTGTTTTAGAAAAAGTGAATCAAGTAATGCAGATGGATATTTTTTCTCAGGTTCATAACATAAAAACTACTAAAACAAAAAAACAAGGCCTCAACTTAGATGTTTTAGAAGAATTTTTTATTGCAATAGAAGACTATTTAACAAACATAAATAATGATGAAGAAAAATTGTTTTTTAAAAAAACTAATTCTATTGATATGTCTTACAATTAGTGCACAAAACATCTTTTGTCAAGACAAATTATTATCAATGAAAATCATATACTCTGTTCCTATTATGCGTTCAGAAATAAAATCTTCAATGGAGAAAGATTCTATTGAATATAGTTTCATTATCGACAAGCGATTTTGGTGGCAGACTTTCGACAAAATAATGGAAAAAAACCTAATTAGCTACGACACTATTGCAAAAAACATGTCTCTTTCACTCAAAGAACGTTTCAAAAGAGAGTTTAGCATTGCAGAAACAAAAACTTTAATTGACAACAATATACGAAAAGTAGAATTTGAAGAAAGATGGTGGTACGATACAAAGACTATGCTTATAAAAAGTGAAGTTGCAGCTTTTCAACCTATTGTTACAATAGATTCTTTGGTTTTTGAAGAAGACGAACTCAAAATAAAAGAAGTTTTTGCCTATCCTTTGGGTTGGTTTAAGCCTGGTTTATCGAGCAAAAAAAGCGAAAAAATAATTGTTGCAAGCAATATTGAATTTACTATGCCTATTTACAACCCTATTCCATATCAATACTATTTCAATCACTTGGAAGCAGAATATTCTTTACCTTTTTTAGATATGCTTCTTAGCAAAGCAGAAAATGTAGATATAAAAACATACGAAATGCCTACCTCTACAACATCTCTTAGCAAGCTTGAAGTTGTAAAACGTATGGGACACGATGAATTAGAACAAATTGTTAAAGAAGACTCTTTAAATAATGTCATAGAAATAGACACTGTGATAAGAATGCGATACAATTCAGAAGAAATTGAGCTTTTCCGTTTCGGGCAACAATGGAGTTTCGATTTAGAGAGTTTGACTTTCTTTAAACAAATCAACTATTTCGCACCAGTTATTGAATTAACCTCCAAAAATGGAGAATTTAGAGGTTTTTATCCTTTATTTTATATACGTAAAGACTAAGTTTTATGAAGAAGATAATTTTAATAATATTATTAATAGCAAGCTTTGGAGTTTGTGCTCAAAGTTTTGGTGAATATTCTATTGAACACGAATTTCATCAAGTTGGAGTTTTTAATCCTCAATGGGAAATTGATCACGTACTTAACCCTGTTAAATATGAACACCTCACAGGTTATTTTAGAGATGAATTAGCAGGAGTAATTTTTTCGGCAGTTGAGCAAAAGAAAGTAAAGATTTACAACGAAAGGAAACGAGAAATAAGCCTTGACAGTGTAATAAACAATATAATTGCCTTTGAAAAAGAACATTTTAATATAACAGTAGGTAAAGATAGTATTTTTTCTTACATCAAAAAATATGTTTCCGCTTATCAATTTGAAGAATTTGTAGACTATAACTACAAAAACGTTTCTATAAGCAAAAAAATAAAAGCCTATTGTCCTTATTTAGTCAGATATAAAGCCTTTAATGGTGAAAAAAATGACAGTGTACAAATGCCTTTGTTTTGGATTTTTCCAGAAGATGGAAACATAGAAAACGACGTTGAACGTTTCTATATTTACGATACGGTTTTATCTTTACATGAACTTAAATATCCTGTTCAAATGCCTTTTGCTTCAAGTCTTTTTTCTAAAATAAAAAATGGAGAAGTAAAAGCTTTTAAGATAAATGGAGAAGAATTTCCTACAAAGAAAGATATTGATAACTTGTTCTTCATAGAAAATAATTTTGTTGTTTATGATGAAGACACAGGAGTTGAAGTCTCACAAAAATCCTACTCTGATATTGTCCCTGAGGATATAATTGCTATTAGGATTGGCGAGAATTGGAGCATAAACCCTAATACCTTGGAAATTTTCAAATCAGTGCAATATTACCTACCGTTGTATAAATATGACGAAGAGCATTTTAGTCAATTAGGCGTTAGAATTTATAACAAAAGTCAAAAATGAGAGAAAAACTTTCAATGCAACAATTAGGGAGAATTTCAGTTGATGAATATAAATCCTCAGAAAAATCTCCTTTGATAATAATTGTAGATAATGTACGAAGTATGCATAATGTAGGAAGCATATTTCGCACAAGCGATGCTTTTCTTGTAGAGAAGATTTATTTGTGTGGCATCACTCCTACCCCTCCTCACAGAGAAATTCAAAAGACTGCACTTGGTGCAACCGAAAGCGTGGATTGGCAATACGTGGAAAACACCTTGGATGTGGTCAATCAACTAAAAAAAGAAGGGTGGACTATTCTTGCCTTGGAGCAAACTACAAATAGTGTAATGCTTGATGAACTCAAAGTAGAGAAAGGAGAAAAAATTGCAATAGTTTTAGGCAACGAAGTAGAGGGAGTAAATCAAGAGGTGATAAATCTTTGCCACAAAGCAGTTGAAATTCCTCAATTTGGCACAAAACACTCCTTTAATGTATCGGTTTCTTGCGGAATTATGCTATGGCAAGTTTATCTTTGTTTAAAATAAAGACAAACAAACTATTTTCTAAATTGACTTGGACTTGCTCCTGCAACTCTTTTAAAGAATCTTGAAAAACAGTCAAGAAAATATTGAAAAATGCTATTGTTTTATATGTTTTTTTATTATATTTTTGCAAACGAAGTTTCAATTAAACTTTTTAGTACTAAAAAACAAAAAGAAAAAAGATAGTGTCAGTAAATTATTAATTACAAAATAAAAGAGATATGAAAAGAACATTGTTATTATTTGTCGCACTATTTATGTGTGGCGTTGCGATTTCGCAAGAAAAAGAAAAGAAATTTACACTTAGCATTCAAGAGAATGTTGTTTCGTTTACTGATATAATGCTCTTAACTAACAATAATTACGTATCATCAGATGATATCAACAATACTATTTTACTAAACTATATCCCGTCTTTTGAATTGGATTATGATAATAAGTATTCTGCACGTCTTAGATTTAATTATTTAAGAACAGATAAGAGTATTATTGAAGAGAATGGCGGTTGTTTTAAATCATTTCCACATAATGCTCTAAAAACTACCTATAAATATGACCACAAGTTTTATTCTTCTTCTGCCGTTTTAGGATATAATTTTCTAAATGAGTCAAAAGCCCATAGATTAAAGGCAGGTGTGATTTTGGGAGGGGTTTATGCTGATACCAAAGGCGAAAATTATGAAAGTCGATTTGAAACATACTCTTGGCATTTTCAAGTTGGAGGAGAGTTATCTTATCAATACTTTTTACCAAGCACTAATTACCGTTTAGGACTTGGTGCAAGTTGTGAGTATTCTTATGTAAATAATTTGTGGTATCCACATTTTTTCAACTTTAACCTTAACGTAAGCTGGAAACTCTTTAATTTCTAAAAATAAAACAAAATAATAAACTTTGTTGTTATATTAACGAAAAAAATAGTAATTTTGCACATCGGTAATTATTTAGGAATCTTTATTCATAGAAAAAAGTTATGGGAACTCTTTTAGAAAGCCTTAAAAGGTATTTTGAAAATACTCCAAAAGATATTCTTGAAAACGATTGGAAAGAAAACGAATATCTTGATAATATCGGTCCAGATGTTACGGAGTATGTTAATTATGTGCAAGAATATTTTAGAGTTAATGTTAATTATGAGGACAACCTTAACTATAATATTACAGCAGATATTAAAATAACAGAGGATTCTCAATATTATTTTGCCGCATAGTTATGGAAAAAGCATCATTTAAATTAGAATCATATCGATTTGATAAAGCAATTTTAGATTTTAGCAATTCCATAGGAACAGAGTTAAATCTTACATTTAAACCTAAGGGAGAATTTTACCCTAAAGAAGGACGATATAATTTATTTTTTGAGGTTATAATAGACTGCGAAAATACAAATATTATAACCGTTTCTTGTAAATCGTCTTTTTTATTTAATGGTTCTACTTCAATAGAAGATATACCTGAGTATTTCTATCCTAATAGTATTGCTATAATTTTCCCTTATATTAGAGCATTTGTAAGTACATTGTCTTTACAAGCTAACGTACAACCAATAGTATTACCTACTATAAATCTTATTGGGCTTACCAACGAATTGAAAGAAAACACTTCTATCATTGAATAGGTAATATGAAATTTGTAGACATTTATCAAACCATAGAAGATAGGAATAACGATAAAGAAGTATTAGAACATGGTCCTTATTTTTGTTCAAAAAAAGATTCAAATGGAAATTTAAAACAAGGAATAAAAGAACCATGGTTGGGAGAGGGATATTATTTTTGGGATAGTAGTATAGAAGACGCTAAATGGTGGGGAGATACTGTTTACTTTAGTAATAAAAAAGATTATATTATTTGTCATACGAAATACGATCAACACTCGCCGTTACTATATGATTTAATTGGTGATATAAGGCAAAACAACGAATTTATCTCTATGGCAGAATTTCTTAAAAAAGAAAAGAATTTAGAGAAAATAACTGTTGCTAGAGTATTAGATTCCATTAAAAAATTGCCAGAATTTACTTATAAAGCCATTAGAGCCTACCCTTATCCAACAAATAAAAAAACAAATGTTGTCTTTCAAAAAAATGGAATAATTTTACTACAAATGAGTAGAGTGCAACTATGTTTTTTTGACAAAACATTACTAACAAACCCATATACTATTAAAGAAAAAGCAACATATATAGAAAATCAAACCATTTGATTTTTGTTTCCTTGAATTAGACAAACAAACTATCTTCTGAATTGACTTGGACTTGCTCCTGCAACTCTTTTAAAGAATTTTGAAAAAGCAGAAAGAGAATTAAAACCCATTTTTACAGCAATTTCATCAACGGATAAATCAGTTTTA
>CALDHX010000023.1 GCA_937901525.1 uncultured Bacteroidales bacterium | reverse complement strand
TAGATAAAATTGCAAATATCGAACAAAGAACAAGAAGCGAGCTCATAAGAGAAGCCTTGAGGAGCTATATGAGAAGAACGGGGGCGCAAAGTACTGAAAAATCAGAGCGAAATGCCGATTTACTAGAAAATTTATTACAATAGTTTAAGAAAATGCTCTAAAAAGAGCATTTTTTTTATTTACGGGTGTTATATAAACAGATAATTTTTAAAACCCATATGAAATTAAACGGCGCTCACAATTTAATAAACAAAATCAATTTGAAAAAAACCAAATATATTCTTATGTTAATGAAAATGGTTTAGAAGTTGTTCCAGAAGCTCCTAACGCATTTAAATTTGAAGCGTTTATATTTGATGCATTTAGCAAAGTTGAGGACATGCTTTTACTTAGAAGTCTAAGAGAACATGAATTTGCTCCAATTAAAAATGCAGAAGGACAAGATTCTCCTGAAACAGCAAGAAAATTATATAAAGATTATTTAAATAAAGTAGAATATAGAAGAAAATATAAAGATTCTAAAAATATAAGTATATATTTATCTCAAATATTCTTTGGAAAATGTTCAGATGAACATAAAGCAGTTGTTGACGCTTGGTATGAAGTAGGCGTTTCACCACTAAATTCAAATGGTTATTGTAAAAATGCTTACCATATAATGCCTTGTCTAAAACCTACAATAAAAATGGAAACAAAAAATAGTGAAACAAGTAGCATTTATCCAAATCCAACACGTGATTTTGTAAATATAGAATTGCAAGAAGATAGTTTAGTGGAAATAATAGATATAAACGGCAAAGTAGTTAAAGCCTTAGAATTATCATCTGGTGTAAATAATGTAAATGTTAGTGATTTGCCAAATGGTGTTTACAATATAAAGACAAAAGACAGCGTTAATAAGTTATTAATCACAAAATAAAATAAATATTATGAAAAGAACATTATTATTATTGGTCGCATTGTTTATGTGTGGCGTTGCAGTTTCGCAAGAGAATGAAAAGAAATTCACGCTTAGCATTCAAGAAAGTTTGTTGCCCTTTGGTGATATAACTTATTTTACAGATAATTTTTATCACGAGATAGAAGTAAATTATCCTAATGATATGTACTTAAATTATTTACCTTCTTTTGAATTGGATTATGATAATAAGTTTTCTGCACGTTTAAGATTTAATGTTTTAAAAGCAGAATTTATGACCCGATTTATTTTTCAAAAATCTTTTTGTCCAGGAGGTTTGAATGACTATATAACTGAATACTTTGATGAAATCACTACTTCTACTTCTTTGGTTTTAGGATATAATTTTCTAAATAAGTCAAAAGCACATAGATTAAAAGCAAGTGCTATTCTTGGTGCTGCGTATATTTACACGAAAGGAGCAGTTTCAGAACCTATTAGAATAAGAGACCCTTGGCATTTTCAAGTTGGAGGAGAACTTTCTTATCAATACTTTTTACCAAGCACTAATTACCGTTTAGGACTTGGTGCAAGTTGTGAGTTTTCTTATGTTAATGGTCTTTATTCTCCTTATTTTTTAAATTGTAACCTTAACGTAAGCTGGAAACTCTTTAAATTCTAAAAATAAAACAAAGAAAAAAACAAAAAAGTCTTTGAAAAAAATTTTTTTTTCAAAGACTTTTTTTAAAAAATCAAAGAAAAAATTCCTTTGTTTTTATAGTCCTAATTCTTGTTTTATTCTTTCTATTTTTTCAAAGGCTTTTGTTTGAAGATTTTCATATTCGCCTTTGTCATTCATTGGTATTACTATGCTGAAATAGAATTTAATTTTAGGTTCTGTGCCACTTGGACGAACAGATACTTTACTTCCGCTTTTCAATAGGTATTGTAATACGTTGGATTTTGGTAATTGTGTTTTTTCTGTGTCTAAGTAGTCTATTATTTCAACAACCTCATCATTATCTAATTGCTTTGGAGGATTGTTTCTAAAATCCATCATCATTTTTTGAATTTCTTCTGCTCCTGTTTTGCCTTTACGTGTTATGGAAACTTGTTTTTCTTGGAAGAATCCATACTTTGTGTAAAGTTGAAGCAAGAAATCGTATAGGTTTGTGCCTTCTTCTTTGAGCCAAGCTACCATTTCTGCTAATATACAGCAGGCTGACACTGCGTCTTTGTCTCTTACAAAATCGCCTATTAGGTATCCAAAACTTTCTTCTCCTCCTCCTATGTATCTTTTCTTTCCTTCATTTTCTCTTATCTTTGAAGCGATGTGTTTAAATCCTGTAAGTACATCGTAATATTCAACAGAAAAATCTTCTGCCATTTTCTTTATCAAATCAGTTGTAACAACTGTTTTGATGATATATTCATTTCCTTTTAGAAGGTTTGCATTTTTATTTGCAGAAAGCAGATAATAAGAAAGAAGACTTGCTGTTTGATTTCCGTTTAGTATAATCCATTCTCCTTTGTTGTCTTTTACTGCTATTGCTTCACGGTCTGCATCTGGGTCTGTTGCTAAAAGCATATCGGCATCTATTTCTTTTGCAAGTTTTATGCCCATTTCAAGTGCGGCAGGCTCTTCTGGATTTGGAGAAACGCAGGTTGGGAAATTTCCATCGGGGATTGATTGTTCCTCTACACAGATTACGTTCTCAAATCCGTATGCTTTCAATGCTTTTGGCACTAAGGAAATACCTGTTCCGTGGAGTGGTGTATAGACAATCTTTAAGTCTTTTTGTTTTTTTATGCAATCGCTATTGATTGATATGGATTTAATTTTTTCAAGGTAGATTTTGTCCATATCTTCTCCAATGATTGTGATATTTTTATCATCATCTTGCATTTTAACTTGCGATAAGTCTGTTATTGCATTTACTTTTTCTATCACTAATTCATCGTGTGGAGAGGTTAATTGTGCTCCATCGTTCCAATATGCTTTGTATCCGTTGTATTCTTTTGGGTTGTGAGAAGCAGTAATCATTACTCCTGCATCGGCTTTCAACTCTCTAACGGCAAAAGATAACTCAGGCGTTGGGCGAATGTCTTCAAAAAGATATACCTCAAATCCATTTGCTGCCATAACTCTTGCTGTTATTTTTGCAAATTCTTTGCTATTGTTTCTGCTGTCGTAAGATATTACGGTTTTTATTTGTTTTCCTGGATTGTTTTCTGCAATGTAGTTACAGAATCCTTGTGTTGTCATTGCAACAATGTATTTATTCATACGATTTGTTCCAATGCCCATTATGCCTCTTAGTCCTCCTGTTCCAAATTCTAATGTTCTGTAAAAGGCATCGTTAAATTCGTTTACATTGTTTTCTCTTAGAGATATTATCTCTTGTTTTGCTTGCTGGTCTATGCTTGTGTTTAACCATTTTTCTGCATTGATTGCAGCATTTTTGTCTATTTGTATCATAGTTGTTTATTTTTTCTTTTTGGTTAAATAGTTTTCTGCTTCTTTGTTGCCTAATTGTGCTGATTTTTTAATGTAATCCATTCCTTTTTTACGGTTTTTCTTAATTTTTTTACCGTCTATGTATTCTTTTCCTAAGATATAATAAGTTTGAGATTGTTCTATGTTTTTTATATCTAACAAATCTTTTATTTCTCCTGTTTTTTGATAGGTGTCAATTGCAACTATTTCTTTTGCATAAGGACAATCTTGATTTGCTGATTTCTTATACCAATTTATTGCTTCGCTTTTTTTCTTTTCTCCATAGAATCCGTTTTCTAATAGGAATCCTTTTACGTATTGAGCAACGGGTAGATTTTTTTCAAGCGGGAGTTCTATTAGTTTTGATGCTTTTTGGTAATCGGGTGCAATGCTTTGTCCTATTATATATATGTATGCAAGATTTTGCATTGCATAAATTTCATTTTTTTCTGCTGCTTTTTCGTACCAATATTTTGCTTCTACTAAATCTTTTGCTATTACATCGCCCTCAAAATAAAAATCGCCTACTCTACGGCAAGAAAATGCTTCTCCTCTTTCGGCACAGATTCTATACCACAAGTATGCTCGTGATTTATTTTCTATTACGCCTTCTCCTTCATCAAACATTTTTGCAACTTTTAGTTGAGATAATTCATTACCTCTTTCTGCTGCTTGAAGATAATAACTAAATGCTAATCGAATGTTTTGAGTGCAACCTTTTCCTTCTTCATACATTGTGCCAAGTGCGTAACATGATGCTAGATGATTCTTCTCTGCTGCTCGTTTATACCAAACAAACGCATTGGAATAGCTTTGTATTTGTCCTATTCCTTTGTAATATTGAGTTGCTAATTCATATTGAGCTTCTGTATTGCCATTTTTTGCTTTTAGCAAAAGGTTTTGACATTGTGCTTCTATGCCAAAACAAAATAAAAGACAAAGTCCTAATAATATTTTTTTCATATAATTCTTATTGTTCATATCTCCACAATTGGTTTTCGTTCCAGAATTGCATTGCTGTTGGGTATCCGTTGTTAAATGCTAATTTTACATAGTTTACTCCTTGTGCAATATTCTTTTTTACTCCTTCTCCAAAATACAACATCTTGCCTATTTTGAACTGAGCCTTAGCAAGACCTCCTTCATCTGCCGCTTTTTTAAACCATTCGTATGCAGTAGGCAAGTGTTTTGCTACTCCAACTCCTTGTTCGTACATTTCACCAAGACAAAAATATGCTTCTGCATTTTTATGCTCTGCTGCTAAGTTGAAATACTTAAATGCTAAGTGTGCATTTTGCTTTACATCAACTCCATAGTAATAAAGCTCTGCCAAAGCCATTATTGCCTTAGGGTGATTTTGCTCTGCTGCTTTTTGATACCATTCAATCGCTTTTGCAATATCCTTAGGCATTCTATCTGCTCTTTCATACATTTTTCCAAGTCGATATTGTGCATTAGGATTTCCTTGTTCGGCATCTCTAATAAAGGTTTGTGCAAAAGTGTTTAATCCAAAAACTATTGCTAACAATGTAATTAAAACTCTTTTTATCATATCTAAATTTATTTTCTCTTTGATTTAAAAAGGCAAAATTAAGCTTTTTTTATAAATATTCAACAATTACTTCTTTCATATACTTCTTTTCAAGCACTTCAACTAAGCGTTTTATTACGCTTTTACGCAATGCTATCTCCACAGGTAAGTCTGGCTCGTGGTGAGCAGGATTTATTTTTGTCCCTACTAAGAGATGAATTTCATCGCTATTCAATAAACTTTCTGAAATCTTATCTGCTGGACCGTTTCCAAAGTTATAATTCCCTGTTGCATTGGAAAGCAGTGTGATTACTTTATTTAGTGTTAATACTCCTTCGGTTACTAAATCTATTCCTTTCATCTTGCTCATTGGAGGCAGAGTTGAATCCATATTTTCATAGTCATCAACAATCTCTACGCCTAAATGTTTTGAGAATATCTCAGCAGTAGTTGCTCCTGATACTATTTTAAATCCGTCAAACGTCTTTACTCTTTCTACATACTCTGCATCTTTACTCACATCGCAAGGAGGACCTGTGGCAATTATTGTTTTTCTTGGGTTTCTAAAATAGATAACTGCACAACTCGTGTCGTCTTTTGAAGAAAACTTATCATTGCTATATGCTTTGTTTACTACTCTTTGTGCAAGCTTTGTTGCTGAAATGTATCTCTCGTTTAAAATCGTATCTTTCACATATTCCACATACGCATCTCGTCCCCAACCTAAAAGCATATCATCATTACCCATTCCAGATTGAGTTACACCATCAGAAATAAAGATAATTCTATCCTCTTTCATTGGTTTGAAACTGCATGTCATTATTTCTTGACTTCTTCCTTGTCCATCAATGTTTTCAAGCAATAAACAATTCCATTCAGGTTCAAAAACATTACCTCCTCTCATAATAAGACAAAGAGGATTGTCATATTCAAGAATATTTACTTCGTTATTATGAACATCAACTATTGTAAAAGTTGCATAACTCGTTTTTCTTTCGCTACAAATAGGTAATGTGTCCATAATTATATTAGCAATAGTTTGTGCATCTTTGTGTTCTTCTGCAAAATTTATTGCCATAGTAGAAGTTAATGTTGCAAGAACGTTTGCTTTCACGCCATGTCCCATTCCATCTGCCAAGACAGCTAATGTTCTGTTTTCTTCTTTCAAACGTTTTGAAATAAAAACATCACCACAAATAAACTCTCCTTTGTGATTTTTTTGAAAACATGAGGTTTCAACGTGAAATTTGTTTTTTACTTCCATAAATAACTATAAGTTTTGCATATCAACAAACTTTAAAGTATTGTTTAGAATTTTTGAGTATGGAGTAGAAAAGTCGTCAATTCCTATTTTGTTAAAACTATTATTGATACTATTTTTCATTCCCTGCAAAGCGATTTGAGCAATCTGTTTTTTGCCGAGTTTCAATACTGTTTTACCTTGATAAACCACACAATATTTTGAAAGAATTTCTAATTTTTCTTCGCATAAGTCTTGTTGAATCAAAACAGAAGCTAAATCAAAATTCTGTAATTGAGCCTTTGCAAAAAAGTATTCTTTGGAAAGATGTAAATTAAAATTGTTTTCACTTTCAACAATAGCGTTTTCTTTAAAAATAATCGCTCTAAAAGGAATAGCAAATAACAAAGAGTGTTTGTTATAATCCATAATCAATTCAACAAATCTTTCAAATTGATTACTTTCTGCTTTCAATCTAATTATAATTTCTTTTCCTAAAAAATCTATTTCAACATCTTGTAATGCTTCTTTTATTTTTTTTAGTTGATTTGCAATATTCTCCACCCTTATCTTTAACAAATCTCTTCCACCTTCCAAAGCTATTTGTTCAAAATTCAAAAGTTCTATTACGCAAACATAATTTTCTCTATTACTCATCGTATTTTCCTTTATTGCTTAACGTTCCAATAATTCATTTGTTGTGTAATTATTTCTTCTACCCTTGCAATGGCAACTTCCAATTCATCATTGCACACTACATAATCAAAGTTTTCAGAAAGCGATATTTCCATTTCTGCACGAGAAAGTCTTTCCTTTAATGTATCTTCACTTTCTGTATTGCGCTTTCTAAGTCTATTTTCCAATTCTTCTATACTTGGAGGCATAATAAATATAGAACAAGCTTGATTTTTCAAAATGTTTTTTATATTTACACCACCTTTTACATCTATATCAAAAATCACATACTTGCCTTGCTTCCAAATTCTATCTAATTCCGACTTAAAAGTTCCGTAATACTTACCTGAATAAACCTCTTCCCATTCAAGAAAATCGCCTTTCTCTATATGAGTTTTCATTTCTCCTTGGGTAACAAAATAATAATCAATTCCATCTTTCTCTCCCTCACGTGCAGGACGAGTTGTTGCCGATATAGAAAAGCTAAACTTATCTTTTAATTTCTCTAATATAGGTTTAAGAATAGAAGTCTTTCCACTACCCGAAGGTGCTGAAAAAATAAATACACCTTTATTCATTTTATTTTCTAAATCTCTTTTCAACTAAATTTTCAAGCGTGCTATATGCCAATGAATTTTTAATCCATTTTCTTTTACTACGATTTTCCTCTATTATTACCATTGACATTTCTAAACTATCTGCCTCATTAAGAATATTTATAAAATTAGTATATGCCTTTAAGTCGCCAGAAAACAAATCATTTATGAACATAAATTTCTCACCTACGCCAATTGCAGTTCTAAGATCGCTTCTATTTTTATTTTCAAATTGTTCTGCGATTGATGTTTGAGTTTTAAATAAATCAAGTGTAGTATATTCTTCTTTTTTTGCTTGTTTTGGTTCATTATCTCTCATTATATTATTATGGAGATAATCTAAAACAGAAGAAGCTTTTGGAGTTTCTATTTCGGGTTGCTTTACAGGTTCTTCAAAAACTATTTCTGGTTCAACAACCTTAGGCAACTCAATTTCAAGTTCAACTTTTTCTTCTACGATTTCTAATTTTTCTTTTTCAACCTCTATTTTCTCCTCCTTAATAACTACTACTTCCTCTTTAACCTCAAGCTTTTCTTCTTCTATCTCTAAAATTTTCTCTTCAACTCTTATTGGTTCTTCTTTAACCTCAAGCTTTTCTTCAATAATTTCTATCACCTCCTGTTTCTTTTCTTCTACTACTGGTTTTTCTTCCTTCAATTCAATTTCCAAAACAGGTTCTTGCTCAATAAAAGTTTCAACAATAGATTCCTGATAGTCAGCAGTAAGAAGAAAATCATACATTTCCCTCATTTTTTGTCTTAAAACATCAACATCTAACTGAGATACAACCTCACTTTCACATACTCTTTCACTTGCTTTTCTCATACTATCAGAGAGTGAAAGCAATTTTTGTTGAAAAACATTCATAATATTTTATCTTTTTTTAAAATTATTCTTTGCGAAATTGGTTGTAAAATTACTGCTTTTTTCTGACACTGAAATAATACTAAGGAATATTTTTTTCTTTCTACGGAATATTTTATTTTTGCAAAGAAATAATTTTCTAATTCCAAGAATTAAAATCATGGGACAAATAACTATTTATTCAGCCTCGGCAGGTAGTGGAAAAACATTTAGTCTTGTTTGTGAATACCTTGAAAAACTATTAGAAAATCCTTACACTTACAGAAACATTTTGGCAGTTACTTTCACAAACAAATCCACAAACGAAATGAAAACAAGAATCCTCTCTACCCTTTACGGATTAGCCACAAATCAATCTTACGCAAAAGATTATTTAAAGAAGCTTCAAGAAAACACCTCAAAAAGTGAGCAGACAATAAGAGAGAAATCAAAAGAAATACTTCAAACAATTCTTCACGATTACTCATATTTCAACATAGAAACAATAGATAGTTTTCTACAAAAAGTACTTAAAAATCTCACAAAAGAAGTAGGAGTTGGCAGTCGCTTCGATTTGATTTTAGATGAAAGCGATTATTTAGAAAAAGCAATAGAAAAGCTCAACAATTCCGAAGAGCTAAAAGACTATGTAGCCGAACTAATTGACAAACGCTTAGAAGAGGGCAATAATTGGAATTACAACACAATTTTATTAGAACTTGCCAAAGACCTAAACAAACAAACAATAAGAGAAAACTTAAAATCGCAAACGATTAACACCGAAGAAATCTTAAAATACGCAAAAGAGCAAAGAAACATCTACAATAAATTTCTCAAAGACCTACACCAAAAAATAAATAGCTTTAAAAAAGATTTCAATAGCAAAGAAGTAATTAAATCGAAATTCAGAAAAAATGACTATGCCTTAGTAAAAGAAGCCGAACCTTTTTGTCAATACGAAAAAGTAATACTAAAAAAATTTCAAAACCAAGAAAACAAAGAACGATACGAGGAAATAGTAGATTTTTTCGACAAAGGACAATACGAAGCCTTTATGGCAAAATTAGAAATTGACTCCGTATATGAATACATTCTTTTACCATACATAAAACTCTTTAAAGAAGAAGCCTTAAAAGAAGACAACGTGTTTGTTCTCAAAGACACAGCAGGCCTGCTTGCAGAAATGATAAAAGGGAACGATGTTTCCTTTGTTTATGAGAAGATTGGAACAAAGATAAAACACGTTATGATTGACGAATTTCAAGACACCTCACAACTATCGTGGGAAAACTTTCAATTTATCGCTAATGAATGTAGCAGCAATCAAGGAAGCACAACAATTTTTGGAGACTTAAAACAATCTATCTATCGTTTCAATGAAGGAGATTGGACAATAATGAATGATTTGATTGAAAAAAACAAAGGAAACATTGAAGAACTTGACACAAACTACCGAACAGACAAAAACATAATAGAATTTAACAACGGATTCTTTAAAACATTATACGAAAATCAAATCTTCAAAACAAAAGTCAAACAAAAAGCAAAAAACAACGAAGACAAAGGACTATTAAGATTCAATTTCTTAGAAAAAGCCAAAGACATAGATGTATTAGACAAAACATTAGAAGAAATAAACTACTACATATCAAAAGGATTCAACTACTGCGACATTGCACTCTTATTTCGTTCAAACAAAAAGCTTGCCTTAACAGCTCAATACCTCAAAACAAAAGGAATTTCTCCTATTTCAAGTGAAGCATTCGCCTTTAATTCCTCTCATTCAATAAAAACAATTATATATTGTTTACGTTTGATTAACAATAACGAAGAAAGAATTGCACAATACTTACTAAACATATATGGACAGAGTGAAGAAACCCTCAAAAACATAAAATCAATCAATAAAGACAAAGCAAACCTAATAGATATTGTAGATGAAATAATATCTATCTGCAATATAGATAACAAAGACATTTTTATCTCTGCCTTTTACGAACGTTTAATAGAATATTGCCAACAAAAACCTCAACAACTAAGTCTATTTCTAAAATATTGGAGAGAAGAATTAAAAGATTCTACCATATCGTTAGATGACAATCAAGAAAACTCAAATACAACTGACAAAAAAATAAAATTATTATCAGTACACAAATCAAAAGGATTAGAATTTCCCATTGTTATAATACCATTTTTTGACTGGCAAAAAGTCAATAACATAAATAAACTATGGATAGGTAATATAAATTCAAAAAGTCCGATAAAATTATTTAGAGCGAACCTTAGCGAATTGGAAAAAACTGGCAATCATTATTACGAACAAATAGCACAATTTGAAACAAACGAACAAATAATCGACACATACAATCTTATCTATGTTGCTTTCACTCGTGCAAAACACGCTTTAAGTACAATATCTAAGACTACAAAAGAAAATTATTGCTCTTATGACTTATTTTCATACTTAAATGACAACTATCCGACAAAAGAAAACAATAAATTCATAATTGGCAACGAGAATATAAGTAAAGAAGAAAAAGGAGAAAAAGAAAAAAAGCAAGACATATTTAATCACAATGGCGAAAACATAACATCAAAAATCGATCAAGCCAATTTTTCTATGCAAGCAGAGATAAAATTCTCTCTTAGCAAGCAAGCACAAGACTATTTTGAGATTCACAACACAAAAGAAAGCCAAGAGAAAAGAAACAGAGGAATTGCCTTACACGATATATGCTCAAAAATCTACGAAGAAAAAGATTTGGAAAATGTTTTAGCAAAAATAGAAGACGAATCACTAAAACAAGAAGCCGAAACAATAATTAAGCAGATGTTTTTAGATGCAAAAAAATACGAATGGTTCTCCGGTGCATATAAAGTCCTAAACGAAAAAGAAGTATTAAGCAATGGACAAACAAGAAGAATTGATAGAATTATGTTTGGCAGAGATGAAGTAATTATTGTGGATTATAAATTTACCGAAGACAAAGAAAACGAAAACAAATATCACAAACAATTAAAAGAATACAAACAAATAGTTTCTAATATGGGGTATAAAAATATTAAAACATATTTGTGGTTTATAGGAAACGAAATAAAGGAGGTTGAGTAATGTTTTTAGAAAAAGTAGCACAAGACATAAAGAAACATAGCAATGAGTATTTGCTTGATTTGCAAATATTATTCTCAAACAAAAGAGCAATAAAATATTTTAAAGAAGAATTAAAAAAACAAAACAAAGAAACGGTTTTTATTCCTGATTGCAAAAGCATTGCAGACTTTGTTGAGCAATATTCTTTACTTAAAGTAGCAGATGAATTTTCTCTTATCTATCAACTATTCCTTTCTTACAAATCCATTATAGGAGAAAACGACAACGAAAGCTTTGAGACTTTCTACAATTGGGGCAAAATAATTCTTTCAGACTTTGACGACATTGACAAAAACCTTGTTGATGCAAAACAAGTCTTTCAACTAATAGAAGAATACAAAGAAATAGAAAACGCATTTGATTATTTAACCAAAGAACAAAAAGACTTGTTAGAAAGTTTCTTTACAATCTTTGAAGAAACAAGTGATTTAAAGAAAAATTTCATTAGAATATGGAATTGTTTAGCAGAAATATATTGCGATTTCAAAGAAAAATTACAACAACAAGGCATAGGATACTCAGGAATGATTTATAGAGATTTCTTAGACCGCATAAAAAACGGAGAAATCACTTTTCGCAATCAAAATTTCGCAGTTGTAGGTTTCAATGTCCTTAATAAATGTGAAGAAAGCATTTTTAAAATTTTACAAGATAAATATTCTGTGGATTTTTATTGGGATTACGATGAATATTACACTTCTTCCTCTTTGCAAGAAGCAGGAATCTTTATGAAAGAAAACCTAAAAAATTTCCCACACAAGAAAGATTTTGCAAAAAACGACTTCAGTACAATCACTACCAACAAAGAAAAAATAAACATAATAAAGACTTCTTTTGACAATGAAAACGCTCACTACATAAAAACTTGGATTAAAAATTTAGAAACAAAGTATAAAGAAGATTTAGAGCAAAATCAAATAGCTATTATACTCGGAAATGAAAATCTTTTACCTTTTGTAATAAAATCTTTACCAGAAAAAATTGGCGAAAAGCCGACCACAGTAAATATTGCAATGGGTTATCCTCTTTCAAACATTCCTTTATTCAACAAAATAGAAGAAAAAATAGATGAAATCCAAAAAGAAGAAAAATCCATCATAGAACAAATAGATGAGTTATCTGATTTCATAAACTCAAAAGGCATTTCCTCCTACGAAAACAAAATAAAACAAAGTTGTTTTAGCATAATAAAAATATTAAACGATTTTAAACGCACTCTTTCTTTTAACAAGATAGAATTTCTACAAAACAATTTTTTAAAAAAGACCTTACTTTTCTTACTAAGA
The DNA here is from genome assembly GCA_937901525.1 of uncultured Bacteroidales bacterium. Lineage (GTDB taxonomy): Bacteria > Bacteroidota > Bacteroidia > Bacteroidales > P3 > Onthomorpha. Next base: position 3,961 of record CALDHX010000023.1, on the reverse strand, counting down.
CGTTTACATATTCCTTTTGAATCTGATGCTGTTGATGGATTACAAATAATGGGTTTATTGGAAAGTAGAAATCTTAACTTCAAACACGTACTTGTTCTTTCGGCAAACGATGAAAACATTCCGAGAGTCAATAACATAAATTCTTTTATTCCTTTTTCGCTAAGAAATGCTTTTGGATTGATTGATCAAAACAAAAAAATTGCAGTCTTTGCTTACTATTTTTACAGATTATTTCAAAGTCGTAAAGATTTAGATTTTGTTTATAGCACCATTGGCTCAGGAGGAAAGACAAAGGAAATGACAAGATTTCTCTTTCAACTAAGACTTGAAAGCAAAATAGTTTTTGAAGAAAAAACTATTTCAATGCCTTTTGCAGAGCAAAAAGAGATAAATGCAGAAAATCTTTTCAAAAAAACCGATGAAGACTTAGAAAATTTAAAAAGCAAATCCTTCTCAGCCTCTATGATCAACACTTATTTAGATTGTGGCAGGAAATTCTTTTTCAAATACATTAAAAATTTAGAAAAAATAGAAGAAAGCGATATTTCTTACTTAGCATTTGGTAATCTATTTCATAAATCAGCAGAATTTTTTGTTGCCTCAGATTATAAAGCCCCTATTGATGAGTGTATAAACAAAGGTTTTCAACAGTTAAACGAAGAAGAAAAATCAAGCATCACACAATCGGCAAAAGACACCTGTGCAAAATACCTACAATCCTTAGAAAAATATTATAAGAGTGATAATAAATTCCAAGAAGCCGAAAAAAAAGTAAACGAAGTTAAAGTTCATTTAAAAAACTTGACAGTAGAGCTCTACGGTATCATAGACCGTATTGATAAAACCCCTAATGGAGATTACGTTGTCATTGATTACAAGACAAGTAAAAACAGAAAAGAATTTGACAACAAAATAGAAAATCTATTTAATAGCGACTTAAAAGAAAAAAGAAACACCTATGCTTTGCAAATTCTTTTTTACGCTTATTTACTACAACGAAAAGACCATAATGTAATAGACACTCAATTGATTTATCCTCATTTGCTTCAAAAAGATTCTTCTTGCACTGTTTCAGAATACAACTCTGCTATTCACAATGAATATGAAGAGCATTTAAAAGCTTGTTTAGAAGATATTTTCGATAAAGAAAAGGATTGGAATAGCACAAAAAATTGTAAATATTGCGATTACACAGAAATTTGTAGTAATTTTGAAGACTCAAACAAAGAAGAATAATAGAAATAATGATAAATTTTGAGTCTTTTCAATTAGAAAATGGATTGAGAGTAGTGTTTAATCAAGACAAAAACACTACTCTTGTTGCTGTTAATTTACTATATGAAATTGGAGCAAAGCACGAAGATGACAATGCAACAGGTTTTGCTCATCTTTTTGAACACTTAATGTTTTCGGGCAGTAAAAACTATGAAAATTACGACCAAATAGTTGAACGATTAGGTGGAGAAAGCAACGCTTTTACTAATAACGACATAACAAACTATTATCTAAGCGTGCCAAACATTTATTTACAATACGCTTTGGACTTAGAAGCCGACAGAATGCAAAATCTAAACCTCAATCAAAAAAGTTTAGATATACAAAAGAGCGTTGTGATAGAGGAATTCAAACAAAGATATATCAATCAGCCTTACGGAGATTTGTGGAAAGAGATAAGACAACTTTCTTTCACTCTTCACCCCTATCAACATCAAACAATAGGAAAATGTATTGAGCATATTGAAAACGTAAGCCTTGAAAGAGCAAAACAATTCTATGAAAACTACTACACTCCCTCAAATGCAATTCTTGCAATTTCAGGAAACGTGGAGTTAAGTGAGTTAAAAACAATGGTAGAAAACTCCTTTGGCAAAATCCCTTGCAAAAAAACAATTAAGAAAGCCTACCCTTGTGAGCCTAAGCAAAGTGAAAATCGCAAGAAAACAGTCAAAGCCGATGTGCCTGCTAACTTAATTTGCATCATTTTTCAAATGGGGGGACGTCTAAGCGAAGATTATTATAAATACGACTTAATTTCCGATGTGCTTTCTAACGGAAAAAGTACACGTTTGTACAATAGCTTGGTTGTAAATCAACAATTATTTACCGAAATCAATGCTTTCATCACAGGAGAAGACGATTGTGGACTTTTTGTCGTTACAGGAAAATATAGAGATGGCGTAAGCATAGAGCAAGGTGAAGAAGCAATTTGGAAAGAGTTGAAATCAATGCAAGAAAACATGATAACCGAAAACGAATTGCAAAAGATGAAAAACAAAAACGATGCAAACTCTACTTTCGGCAACATAAAAGCCTTAGACAAAGCAATGAATCTTGCTTATTTTACTCACCTTGAAGGAAAAACTCATTTAATAAATCAAGAAAGAGAGCAATACAACAAAGTAAGTCTTGAAGATTTACAAACGCTTGCAAACAATCTGTTCAACAACACAAATTATTCAACATTGTATTATTTAAAAAATAAATAAAATGACAACAACAAGTTTAAAAAAAGGGCAAAACATAATGCCTATGATTTCAATTACAATCCTCTTTTTTATGTGGGGATTCATCACTTCTTTGAACGATATTTTGATTCCTTTTCTTAAAGAAATCTATTCCCTTTCTCACTTTGAGGCAAACATCGTTCAATTCGCATTCTTTATCGCTTATTTCGTAGGGGCATTTGCTTTCTACATTCTTTCCTTGAAAAAGAAAGACCCTATTAGCAAATGGGGCTACAAAACAACAATTGTAATAGGACTTGTCATCTCTTCTGTGGCTTGTTCTTTGTTTGCATTTGCAGCTTACAAGGCTTTGAGTTTTTCTATCTTCCTTTGCACTTTGTTTTGCTTGGGTTTAGGACTTACTTTCTTGCAAATTGCAGCTAATCCTTTCGTTGCAATCATTGGAGAGCCTCAAACTGCTTCTTCTCGTTTGAATCTTTCTCAGGCTTTTAACTCTTTGGGAACTACCTTAGGACCTGCCTTAGGTGGATATTTGATTTTCACAATGTTTAAGCCGGAAGAAAATCAAGGTCCTTCAACTGTGGTTATTCCTTACTTGGTTTTAGCAGGACTTTTATTGCTTGTTGCAATTTTTATCTACTTTTCTAAAATCAACACAACAATTGAAGAAGAAACCTCAGTAAGTAAGAAAGCTTCTATTTGGTCTAAGCCTTACACAATACTTGGTGCCTTAGGTATTTTCTTCTATGTAGGAGCAGAAGTAGCAGTTGGTAGCAACATTGTTTCGTATTTGAAAGAGAATTACAATATGGAAGAAAGTCTTGCTTCGGCTTATCTTTCTTATTATTGGGGTGGTGCTATGATTGGACGTTTTCTCGGTTCGGTTTCTTTGAGTAGTTTAAAGATAGAAAAGAAATTGCTTTATATGTTATTGCTTGCCGCAACAGGATTTGCTGTAATATTCTTTATAAACAATTCTTTGCATGGTTTAAGTTTTGAAAAGGTTTGGATTTTCTTGTTATTTATCGCTTTGAACTTCGTTGGTTTGTTTATTGGCAAGGGAAAAACTGCTCGCAGTTTAGCAATTTTTGCTTTTGTTAATGTTTGCTTGATTATTTTAAGCCTTTCTATCAATTCTCCTTTGGTGATTTGGACTTTACTTGCGATAGGGTTGTTTAATTCTATTATGTGGTCAAATGTTTTCACCCTTGCAATTGACGGATTGAAAGAACAAACCTCACAAGTCTCTTCAATGTTGATTATGATGATTGTCGGCGGAGCAGTACTTCCTCCTTTGCAAGGACTTTTAGCCGATGCAACAAACATAAGCATTTCTTTCCTAATCCCGATGGTGTCTTACGCTTATTTATTCTTCTATGGAATTAAGGGATTCAAAATAGGGAAAAAATAAGCCTTAAACTCTTGAAAAAAAAGTCTTTGTTTTTTTAATTTTTTTCTTTGATTTTTTTAATTTTTTCTTTGATTTTTTTTGAAAA
>CALDHX010000022.1 GCA_937901525.1 uncultured Bacteroidales bacterium | reverse complement strand
AACGAAAACTTAATGTTGATAAAATAGTTCGTTAAATTAAAACTTTCTTTAAAAGCAATAACGCTCGCAAGTCTTAATTTTCTTTTGACAAGCGAGCGTTTTGCTTTTTTTATTTCTTTGAATTATTTTTGAAAAACAATCTTTTGTAATACTATGTTATTCATTTGATTATTTTTTATCAAATGATAAGTTTGATGAAAAATAATTTGTAACTTTGCAACAACAATAATCACACAAAAAGTTATTATGATAAGAAATTTTTGGGTAAAGAATTATCTTTCTATTCGTGATAAACAAGAATTAAACTTCATTGCAGAAGAAAAAAATCCCGTATTAGTCGAAGAAGTTGAAGATGGGGTTTATTTATATAAGTTAGCAATTTTATATGGCTCTAATGCGTCTGGAAAATCTAATATGTTAATTGCGTTGAACGAGGTATTTCGCTTATTAATTCAACCCAAAAGTGATTCAAAAGTGCCTATCAAGAACGTGATTCCTTTTGCTCTAACAAAAAATGAACCAACAGAAATGTTTGTTTCATTTTATGTAAATGACATACGATATGACTACGAAGTAAAGTTTAATAAAAATAATATTTTAAGCGAGGAATTTTATTATTATCCAAATAAATCAAAAGCCTTATTCTATGAACGAAAATTTGTTGATGAGAATATACAAGCTGAAATAAGGTTTGGAGAAACATTAGGATTGGAAATAGAAACTCAAAAGGATATTCGTAAAGATACTTTAAATAATCAAAGCGTTCTTTCTGTGTGTAGAAATAAAGCTTATGGAAAAGATATTGCACCTTTTAATAAACTTTATGATTGGATTATGCAAAATTATCACGATATTGATGGAGATGAGAAGAAAGGTGTAGTAGAGATTTTAAGAGAGGCTTATAATAATCCACAAAAACGTAAATTCTATAATATTATGTTGCGAAAGGCTGATTTGAATATTTTAGAATATAAACCTCTTGTAGAAGATCGTTATATTCCAAAGTCTTTTCGTGAAAGGATAGAAAAAGAAAATATTCCACAAGATGTTAAAGATGAATTGTTAAAGCCAATACAAGAATCTATTTCTTTTACAAATTATTCTAAAAATGGAGATTTTGAAGTTTCTATTAATTTGCAATCAAAGGGAACTATAAAATATATTCGTATATTGGAGCCATTATTTGATATGATAACATCATCGCACGTATATTATCTTGATGAGCTTGGCGAAGATTTGCATAAAGATTTGTTGTTTTACTATTTAAGTGTTTTTCTATTTAATTCTGAAAAATCACAATTGATTATCACAAGCCAAGAAACAACTTTACTTTCTCAAGATTTGATAAATGACAATAGAGGTGTTGTTTGGTTTGTAGAAAAGAACAAAGAAACTGCTTCATCTGAATATTTTAGAGGAGATTCGTTTGGATTAGATAAAGGGCTCTCTCTCTTCGATGCATATTATATCGGACGCTTAGGTGCAAAGCCAGATTTAGGTAGTATTTTTATAAACTTGGAGGATTAAAATGAACGGAAAATTAAAACCTACTACACTAATTTTGGGAGAAGGCATTACAGAATGGTATTATATAAAGTCTTTGCAAGATGTATTTAAAGGTTTAAATTTCAAGCCTGATTATCCGAAACAGTCAAGTCTTAAAGAATTAGAATTAAAGATTGAAGAAGGAATAACAAAAAGATATAGTCGTATTTTTTGTTTAATAGATATGGACAATAAAACCAATGGGGATAGTAAAATTGAATACGAAAATTTTAAGAAAAAGTATTGTAAAAATAAAAAGTGCGAAATAGAGTTTTTTGAAACGCATCGTTGCACTGAATTATTTTTTCTTTATTACTTTCTATACACTTCACGTCCTTATGACAATCAACCTTCTTTGATTAAAGACTTAAATAAACAAGTTCCTTACGAAAAGAAAGAAGAATTTTTCAAAAAATGTAAAGGGTTGCATAACTATTTTGAACGAAATGCTGGAAGTTTAGAAAATGCTATTAAAAATGCAAACAAATCCCTTGATGAAAAGTTACGAGACAATAGAGATTATACCTATTCAGAACTTGGAAAACTTATTGAAAAATTAGACAAGAGATAATTATTTCTTTGAATTATTTTTGAAAAACAATCGTATTGGAAAATGATCGCTTGCTCCGCCTTGGTAGTGCATTCCTTTGTAGGTGGAAAGTGGTTGAATTAAACGATTGTTTTTGTCTTTGTCTATTAGAAAATCAGGACGGAATATCATTTCTTCTTCTTTGCCCTCTATTTCTAAATGGTTTAAAAGAGGTTTTGATACTAAGAATTGGTCAAAACTACAATAATCTCCGCTGTAAACGTAAGAGCCTCTTTTGTTTTTGTTGTTTCGCATAAGGTTTACAAGAAAAGGGTCGGGGTTATTGCGATGTGCAACTGTTTGAAAGGCGTCTTTTATTGAAGAATCCCAAGGGTTGTCGTTCATATCTCCCATGATAATGAAATTCTCCTCGCCTTCTTTTCTCAATTGCTCTATATGATTATTGACCATTGTAAATATTTTGGTGCGAAGTGTTTTCTTTATGTTGTGTTCTCGGCGAGAGGGTGCGTGAATGACGTAAATGTTTAGTTTTACTTCTTGCATCATTCCTTGTACATAAAGTACGTCTCTTGTTTTTTCTTCGTTAGGGTCGGTTTCTGCCTCTAATTTACAATGCGAGAGTGGAGAAAATTGCTCGTTGTAAAGTAAGGCAACGTCTATTCCTCTTACATCTTGTGAGGGGTAGTGAATGTATTTGTAATTTCCTTTTCTTAATGGGCTGTCTTTGCAAAGGTCGTAAAGTACTTTGTCGTTTTCTACCTCGCATAGGCCGATTATTGCAGGCATATTGCCTTTTCCTGCTGCTATATAGGTCTTTGCAAGTAGGTTTTTCTTGCTATTGTATCGTGAAAAGCTCCATCGTTTTTTACCCTCTAAGGTAAAGTCATCGTCAAGTGCTATGCTGTCTTTGGTAGGATAGAAAAAGTTTTCGCAATTGTGGAATACAATTACCCCTTGTTGTGCTAATACCATATTAGGTATTAGACTTAGAATCATCGCGAGTTGTTTGGTGCGCTTTGTTGCAGGAGTTTTGTATTTCATTTCTTAATTTTATTTTGTAAAAAAGCCCACAAAACTTTTTTTTGTTTTGTGGGCATTGTGTTTATTAAGAGAATTAACCTTTGTAGAAAGGCATTTTTACTACTATTGCTTTTAATAGTTTTTCTCTTACTTTGATAAATATTTCTGTATCTTTTTTGCTGAATGCTGTTGCAACGTGTGCTGTTCCGATTGCTACTCCGCAAGATGGAGATTGTGTTCCTGAACATACTTTTCCTATTACATTGCCTTCTGCATCGCAAACTTCGTATCCTTGACGTGGAATTCCTTTGTCTATCATTTGGAATCCTACTAATTTTTTGCTAACGCCGTTTGCTTTTTGTTCTTCAAGTCTTGCTCTGTCTATGAAATCGTTTCCGTCAACGAATTTTGTTAGCCAATTTAATCCTGCTTCTATTGGAGATGTTTCGTCATCGATTTCGTGTCCGTAAAGACAGAATCCCATTTCCAAACGAAGTGTATCTCTACATCCTAATCCGGCAGGCATTATTCCGAATTCTTTTCCTGCTTCAAATACTGCGTCCCAAATTTTGTCTGCATATTTTTTGTCAAAGTAGATTTCGCATCCGCCAGCTCCTGTGTATCCTGTTGTAGAAAGAAGAACGTTTTCAATTCCTGCAAAAGTCAAGAATTTGAATGTGTAATATTCCATATCTTCAATAGGAGTATCAGTAAGTTTTTGCATAGCTTTTAATGCTAATGGACCTTGTACTGCTAATTGTCCGTAGCTTTCGCTTTCGTTTGTGAAGTCTTGTCCTAATACTAAGCCCATTTCTTCTGCTATTTTGCTCATCCAAGCCCAGTCTTTGTCTATGTTAGCAGCGTTAGGTACCATAAAATATTCTTCTTTTGAAACTTGGTAAACTAACATATCGTCAACTATACCACCTTTTCCGTTTGGAAGAACTGTATATAATACTTTACCATCGAAAAGTGTTGCTATGTCGTTTGAAGTGCAACGTTGTACAAATTCAAATGCTTTTGGTCCTTTTGCTCTGAACTCTCCCATGTGAGAAACGTCAAATACTCCAACTGCATTTCTTACATTGTTGTGTTCTACTACCAATCCTTCGTATGAGATTGGCATGTTGTAACCAGCGAACTCAGCCATTTTGGCTCCTAATTCGATGTGCTTTTGTGTAAATGGTGTGTTTTTCATCTCTATATTTTTATTAATTTATGAATATTCTTAAAGAAAAATTTGACTGCAAAGGTAAAAAATAGTTTTTTCTTAATCAAATTTTTTTAATTCCAACTTTTCTCCGTCCCATTCTGCGTAGTGTCCTGAATTGTTCCAATGTCCAAGATTTATGTAGCGACTATTGTTGTTTAGGGCTTTGTTACAGGTTAAATGACGATGTCCAAAAATAAAGAAATCTATGTTTTGTTTTTCTAAGGTTTTGATGCAAAATTGATAGATAGGTTCTTTTTCGCCTAAGTCGTTTTTGTCTTCTTCTGAGTGTGAGGCTCTGCTACTTTTACTCCAACTATTACCTAAGGCAATTGCCCAACGAGGGTGTAGGCTTGCAAAGGCTTTTATACAAATCTTGTTTTTGAAAATGGTGTTTATGAATTTATATTTTTTATCCTTTGAGTCTAATCCGTCTCCGTGTCCTATCATAAAGGTTTTGTTGTGAAGTGATAAGGTTTCTTTCTCTCTGTGAATTATAAGTCCTAATTCTGTTTGGAAATAATCGTTTAACCAAATGTCATGATTGCCACAAAAAAAGTGTATTCTTACTCCTGAATCAACAAGGTGTGCAAGTGTGCCAAGAAATCTTATGTGTCCTTTTGGTACAACGTGTTTGTATTCGAACCAAAAGTCAAATATATCGCCTAAAAGAAAGATTTCTTCTGCGTCTTTTGAAATATGATTGAGCCAACGCAGAATTAGTTTTTCTTTTTTTTGATTATCTTCCTCTAAGCCATTACCTAAATGAAAATCTGAGGCAAAGTATATTTTCTTTTTATTGGTTTCCATTGGTGGTTTGTGTTTGTTCTTTTTCTTTTATGAAGTTTTTTAGAATCAAGGTGTGTTGATTTTCTGGTAAGGTTTGCTCTAAGGCTTGTAATACTTTTTTGTGCATTTCTAAACTTTGACGATAATCAAATAATGGTATGCCATCAAATGTGCGATAAAGGGCTATGAGTGTTGTTAGTGAGCCTGGGTTGTTGTTTATAAAGTCTGTGGTTATTTTTTCTTGATATTGTTTTGTGGAAATGTATTTTTCTAATATGTTTGTGCGAATAGAATCGTATTTTATTGAGTCGGCTTGTTTTAATTCTTCGCTCATTGATTTTAAAGAAAGACGTACGTTATAGTTTTCTTTGTTTAATTCTTTTAGTAGTTCTGATTCTGCGGAGCCTTCTATGTTATAGCTTCCTGCAAAGTTGTTTTCTGTTGCTCTTATTGTGATTTTTTCGCCTACCATAGGACATATAATAATGTATTCTTCGCCTAAGGCAAGCGAATAAAGGGTTGGCTCGGTCATTTCTATGTTTTTGGAAAATTTTCCTTTGTTATCTATTGGTATTGTGTCGTTTTGAGTAAATCCGCTTTTGCCTACTTCGCTCAAAATCAAGTGTGGCTGAGTGGAGTTGCTAATTGTTCCCGATAATTCAAAGGAATTATTTTTTAATTCTTTGCTTTTATTGCATGAAACAAGGTTTAAAAAAATTAAAACAAAGAAAAAAATCTTGCTTATTTTATTCATATTTCTAATTATTTTATTTTGCTCTTTTAATAAAGTCTGCTATTGTAAGGGCTGCCATAGATTCTACTATAACTCTTGCTCTAAAAAGATTGCAACAATCGTGTCTGCCTTTGTTTTCTATTTCGGTGATTTCGCCTTGTGGGTTTATTGCTCTTATTTTACTGATTGATGCAATAGGTTTAAATCCTACACTAAAAACTATTTGCATTCCGTTTGAGATTCCTCCTTGCAGGCCTCCGCTGTGATTGGTTTGAGTTGTAAAGTCTTGATTCCAATGATCTATGTCTTGACTGCCAAGGCGTTTGCAAGATTCTAAACCATCTCCTATTTCAAAACTTTTGGTCGATGGAATGCTTATCATTGCTTGTGCAAGAGTGGCAGAAAGTTTGTCAAAAATTGGTTCTCCCAATCCTTTTGGCACGTTGTTTATTGTGCATTTTATTATTCCACCTAAGCTATCGCTTTTTTCTTTTGCTTCTTTTAGCGCTTCTTCTGCTTGATTGCGTTGTGTCAAGTAGTTAAATTTTCCAATATGTGTTATTTCTGAGTTGATTTCTATTCCGTAAGAAGAAAGAAATTGCTTTGCAAAACTACCACCTACAACTCTGCAAACAGTTTCTCTTGCTGAGGCTCTTCCTCCTCCCGAAGAAGAATTGATGCCATATTTACAAAAATATGTGTAGTCAGCATGTGAGGGACGAAAAAGGGTTGTTAGATTGTTGTAATCTTGTTTTTTTATGTTTTTGTTTTCTATTATAAATGAAATAGGAGTGCCTAAGGATAAGTTGTTTTCAATTCCAGAAAGAAATATTACTTTGTCTTCTTCTATTCTTGGTGTAGAGTAGGGAGATGAGGTTTTTCTTCTTTCTAATTCTTGATTTAAGAGTTCAAAATCTATTTTTATGTTTGCAGGAAAGCCTTCTATTATTCCACCAAGGCAAGTGCTATGACTTTCTCCAAAAGTTGTTAATCGAAAACTTTTTCCAAAGGTGTTATTACTCATTATTTGTAATTTTTTTTCTTATTTCGAGTGCAAAGTTATTGATAAATGCGTAGAATAAAAGAATAAAACAGCGTTTTTTTTTCTTTAAATGGAATAAACTTACTAAATTTGCAGATTATTTAGCAGAAAAAATAAAAAAATAAATAAAACTCAAAGTAATGACAGCAAAAGAAGTTATTAAAAGAGAAGATGTTGTAATCAAATTCGTTGGGGATTCTGGCGATGGAATGCAACTGACAGGTACACTTTTTTCGGATACTTCTGCTTTAGATGGCAATGATATTGCTACTTTCCCAGATTATCCAGCAGAAATTAGAGCTCCACATAATACAGTGGCAGGTGTATCAGGATTTCAAGTACATATTGGAAAGAAAATTTATAGCTCAGGGGATAAAGCTGATGTTTTAGTAGCAATGAACCCTGCATCATTGAAAGCAAACTTGAAATGGGCAAAAATAGGTGGTATTATTATTGTCGATGCAGATACTTTTGAAGATGAAGCGATAGAAAAAGCTGGCTACTCTTCAAATCCTCTTGAAGATGATTCTCTTTCAAATTATAGATTAATAAAGGCTCCTATCACAAGTTTTACAATGGAAACTGTGAAGGATATTTTTTCAGATAGAAAGTCTGCATTGAAATGTAGAAATATGTTCGCCTTAGGTATGATTTTCTTCATATTTGGAAAAGGATTAGAACATACAGATTCTTATTTGAAAAAGAAATTTGCTAAAAAACCAGAATTGGTTGAAGCAAACAAAGCAGTGGTAAGAGCAGGTTACAACTTCTGTGAAAATACTGACATCTTGGAAAGTCAAGTAATGGTTGAACAAGCTCAAATGCCAAAAGGAAAGTATAGAAACATAACAGGAAACATCGCAACTGCGTGGGGATTACTTGCAGCAGCAGAAAAAGCAGGTCTTCCTTTGTTCTTAGGTTCTTATCCTATTACTCCTGCAACTGATATTTTGATAGAATTAGCAAAACACAAATCATTAGGAGCAAGAGTATTCCAAGCAGAAGACGAAATCGCAGGTATTTGTTCTGCAATCGGAGCTTCATTCGCAGGAGCTATGGCTTGTACTTCAACTTCTGGTCCAGGATTGTCTTTAAAGAGTGAAGCAATCGGATTAGCCGTTATGACAGAATTACCACTTGTGATTGTAGATGTTCAAAGAGGAGGTCCATCAACAGGATTGCCTACAAAAACAGAACAATCTGACCTTACACAAGCATTATTTGGAAGAAACGGAGAAGCACCTTGTATAGTAGTTGCAGCATCTTCATCAGCTAATTGTTTCTATTGGGCTTTTGAAGCAGCACGTTTATCATTGGAAACAATGACTCCAACAATTCTTTTGACAGATGGTTATCTTGGAAACGGATCTCAACTTTTCAGAATACCAAAAATGGCAGATCTTCCAAAAATCAACCCACCTTTTGCAACACCTAATGATCCTAATTACGCTCCTTATAATAGAGATCCAGAAACTCTTGTAAGACAATGGGCATTACCAGGAATGGACGGTTTGCGTCATAGAATTGGCGGATTGGAAAAACTTTCAGGAAAAGGAAGTGTTTCAACCGATAGTGCTAACCACGAACAAATGGTTAAATTCAGAAAAGAAAAAGTTGAAAGAGTAGCAAATCGTATCCCTAATCAAGAAGTTGAAGGAGCAGAATCAGCAGATTTATTAGTTGTTGGTTGGGGAGGAACAGAAGGAGCTTTACGTTGTGCAGTTCAAGAATTGCAAGCAGAAGGAAAAAGCATTGCATTTACTCAATTTAACTACATAATGCCTCTTCCAAAGAACACAGAAGAAATGTTGAAGAGATATAAAAAGGTTGTGGTTTGTGAATTGAATATGGGACAATTTGTAAATTATTTGAGAATGAACTTCCAAGGAATGATGTTCCATCAATATAATAAAGTACAAGGCCTACCTTTTGAAGTAAGTGAATTAAAAGAAGTGTTTAATCAAATTTTAGGAGAATAAGAAATGGCTATAGAACATTCAGCTGTCGAATTAACAAAAGCGGATTTCGCCAGTGATCAAATGGTAAAATGGTGCCCAGGTTGTGGAGACCACGGAATATTAGCATCAGTTTTAAATGTATTTCCTAAAATAGGATATAAAAAAGAAAGTTTCTGCATGGTATCGGGTATAGGTTGTTCAAGCCGTTTCCCTTACTATGTAAACACATACGGATTCCACTCTATCCACGGTAGAGCAGCAGCAATAGCAACAGGAGTTAAAATTGCAAATCCAAAACTTTCTGTTTGGATTAACTCAGGCGACGGAGATGCAACTGCAATCGGAGGAAACCATTTCATACACTTTGTTAGAAGAAATATGGACGTTAATTACATATTATTTAACAACCGTATATATGGTTTAACCAAAGGACAATATTCTCCAACTACAAAACAAGGACAAATAACTAAAACTTCACCTTTCGGAGTTATTGATTATCCTTTTAATCCAGGTGAATTAGTAATTGGAGCAAGAGGAACTTTCTTCGCAAGAGCGATAGATAATCAACCAGCTCAACTTCAAAAAGTTTGTATGCACATGGCAGAGCACGATGGTGCAGCTGTGGTTGAAGTATTGCAAAATTGCGTAATCTTTAACGATGGAGCACACAAAGAAGTTACCGATAAAGAAGTTAGAGACGACCGTCAATTGTGGTTAGAACATGGAAAACCAATGATTTTTGGTAAGAACAAAGATAAAGGTATCGTTTTAAGAGGCACAAACCTTGAAGTAGTAACAATAGGTGAAAACGGAATTACAGAAAACGATATTTTAGTTCACGATGAAACTACCGAAAACACAGGAATCCACATGATGCTTGCTCAAATGCGTCCTCCACAATTCCCAATGGCCTTCGGAGTAATCAGAGCTTATAAACAACCAACATATAACCAACTATTTGAAAAACAAATGCAAGAAGCACAAGAAAATGCAAAAATAAAATGTGTAGATGATTTGTTAAATAGTGGTGAAACTTGGGAAGTAGAATAATAAATCAATAAAAAATATCAAACAAAAAGGTGTATTTGTGAAAACAAGTACACCTTTTTTGTGATTATCATAAAGAGATAATGAATTTTCTTGCGATGGTAATTGATTTTCTCTTTGTGGTAATTTGGAAAAACCTACATTAATTTTCCCAAAATGTAGTTTCAATTATTTTATCGTAGGTAAGAGAATAGTTGAAGCTTGCAAATAGGTTTTCAATATATAATTGTTCTTTTGGGGAGATTGGTTTTGTGCCATTTCTTCTTCGATAAAATTCTGTTTGACCAAAGTGTTGAATTAATTCAAATCTTATTTTTTCGGCATCACTTACGAGAATATTTTTAAAAGCATTCTTCAAACCATAAGCAATCTTTGTTTTATTGCTATCGGCAAAGTATTTGCAGGAGGTTTCTTCAAACTTAAAGTGATTAATTACTTGAAAAACTTCTGCGGAATCTTTGATTTGCTCAATTGCAATACGTCTTAAACATTTTTTAGCGTTTAAACATTTGTCGCTAAAACAGAGTTTATATCCATTTGGTTTAGTAGAAAAATCTATATCGTTTGTTTCCATAATGAAAATGTTATTCAAATTTTATATTTTGCATTGGATTTATTTTGCTAATATTTCTTGCAGGTAGGATAAGTGTAGAAATACATATTATTATACAAGTAAGGTTGATAGCAATTAGTGCTATTGGAGAAAATTCTATTGGGACACTGTCAAGATAATAGCTTTCTTGGTCGAGTTTTATGAATTTGTATTTTTGTTGTAGGAGCATTAAGGTAAGAGCTACTGCATTTCCTATTAGCATTGCTCGTCCTACAATGTAGAATGATTTATATAAATAGATTTTTATTATTGATGAGCTTGTAGCTCCAAGACTTTTTAATATTCCTATGTGTTTTGTTTGTTCAAATATCATAATCAGTAGGGTAGAGCAAGAAGTTATTATTGCAATGAATGTCATTACTACAATAATTAGAATAACATTTGAATCTAATAGCCCAAGCCAAGCGAAAAGACTTGGTTCCATTTCCTCTATTGTTTGTATGTTTTTGTCTTGTGAAAGGTTGTTGTAAATGTTTTGTGCAGATTGATCGAGTTTTGAGAAGTCTTTTAGCTTTATTTCATATCCGTGGTAAAAGTTTTTTTGTAGGTTTTGTAGTTTTTGTAATACATTAGCGTTGCAAAGTATGAATTTGTCATCATAGTCTCCTAATCCAGTTTCATATATGCCTGATACGATGAATGGTCTTACTTTGTAATTTTGATTAATATAAAAGTATATTCTTATTTTGTCGCCAATCTTTATGTCTAATTTATTGGCTATTGTTTGAGATATTAGGATTTGTGTTTGGTTTTCTTTTTTTGTGTAGTCGGGTAATTTACCTGCTTTAAGGTTTTCCTTGAAAAAGGTCAAATCAAAGTCGTTTTCTACACCTTTTAGGGCTACTCCGTGAAAATCTGTTTTGGTTTTTATTGCTCCTCCCATTAAAACGTATGGGTTTATAACGCTTATGTTAGCTTCTTGTTTTTGTAGTTTTGCTATTTCTTGCTTTGAGAGATGTATAACGTTGTCTTGCGATGAGGGGTTTACGGAAAACGGTATTATATGTATGTGAGAAGTAAAGCCTGTTATTTTTTCTTTTATTTGATTTTTAAAACCTTGTAATACACCTATCGATACCAACATAACGGCAATGGATAATGCTATGCCTGCTGTTGCTATGCTTACTATTGGCTTGGAAAAGGTTTTTCGCTTTTGTTTTAATAGTTTTTTTGCTACGAAATATTCAAAATTCATATTGCAAAGGTAATACTTTTCGTTTTACAATTATTATTTATTGAGAGTTTTTGTTAATTTTGCACAAATTTTTGACTATGGAACAAGGTTTATATCCGTTAAAATTCCTCCCTTTGTTTAAAAATAAGCCTTGGGGAGGAAATAAAATAAGAGATTTATTAGGAGTAGATTACTCTCCTCTTCCTAATTGTGGAGAATTGTGGGTGCTTTCGGCTATTGAAGGTCAGGAAACTGTGGTTGAGAATGGTTTTCTAACAGAATGTACTCTTCCGGAATTGATTGAAATGTATGCCGATGAGCTTGTTGGCGAAGATAATTATAAAGAATTTGGAGAATACTTTCCTCTTCTTTTTAAAATTATCGATGCCCAGGATAATCTTTCGGTTCAGGTGCACCCTGATGATGATTTTGCTCAAAATAATGGCTATCCTAATGGAAAAACAGAGATGTGGTATGTTATTGGGCAAGATGATGATGCTGTTATTTACAGTGGTTGGAATAAAAAGATGACAAAAAGTGATGTTATCAACAAAACAAAAGATGGAAGCATTGCTGAGTGTTTGAATGCTGTGAAGGCAGAAAAAGGAGATTTGTTTTTTATTCCTGCGGGTAGGGTTCACGCTATTGGAAAGAACTCTTTGGTGGCAGAAATACAACAAAGCTCCGATACTACTTATCGTTTATTTGATTGGAATAAGGTAGATGAAAATGGTAAAGGAAGAAAACTTCATGTAGACGAAGCATTGCAAGTTTTAGACTTGAAAGATACTCATCATCCTAAGTCGGGTTATGATTATACGCTAAATAAAACATCTAATTTGTTGACAACACCTTTTTTTACTACTAATCTTATTAGTATTAATGTAGGTTTAAGAAAGGATTATTCAACTTTGGATAGTTTTGTTGTGCTTTTCTGTACAAGTGGCGAAGGATATGTTGAAGCAATGGGGCATCAAGTGCCGATTAAGGCTTCGGAAGTTATTCTTTTGCCTGCTATTTGTCAAGAAGCAGACATTATTCCAAAAGGTTTAATGGAAATTTTAGAAGTATTTATTATATAATTTTATTAAAAAAATGGCTTTAATAAAAAAAGTAAAAGGAATAGAACCTAAGTTTGGAGAAAATATCTTTCTTGCAGACAATGCAACCGTTGTTGGCGATGTTGTAATGGGAAAAGATTGCTCTGTTTGGTTTAATGCAGTAATTAGAGGAGATGTTCACTCTATTAGAATAGGAGATAGAGTGAATGTTCAAGATGGAGCAATAGTTCATTGCACATATAAAACAGATCCTACCGTAATTGGAAACGATGTAAGTATAGCACATAATGCTATTGTTCATGGTTGCACAATAAAAGATAATGTTCTTATAGGAATGGGAGCTATTGTAATGGATTCTTGCGTTGTTGAAAGCAATTGTATCATTGCAGCAGGTGCTGTTGTTTTAGAAGGCACACATTGCGAAAGCGGTTCTATATATGCAGGTTGTCCGGCAAAGAAAGTCAAAGAAATAGATGCAGAAAGATTAGAAGGAACAGTTAAAAGAATATCAAGTTCCTATCCAATGTATGCAAGTTGGATTGATAATGAATAAGTTTTTCTTAGAAAAACAGTAAAAAAGTTGTTAGGTACAAAAAAAAACTGTACTTTTGCAGAACTTTTTTATCGAATAATAGTATATAAGAATTAAAAGTAAAATAAAAATTAACGTTAATGAAAAAGGTATTATTATGTTTGGCAGTGTTTGCAATGTCATTGACTGCCATAGGACAAGAAAAAGAAAAAACTTACCGTCATGAAGGATTTGAAACCAATCGTCTTTTTGACAATTGGGAAGCTTCTGTCCTTGGAGGTGTGCAAGCATTCCACGTTTTAGGCGGATCCGATGCTACTTTCGGAGAATCATTTATGCCTGCAATGCAAGTTGCTGTTGGTAAATGGGTAACTCCTGTTTTTGGTGCTAGATTAGCTTTCCAAGGCTTTGGAATAAACGATGGAACTGATACTAACGCTTACACTAACAGCTCTTACCACTATTTACACACAGATGTAATGGTTAATCTTACTAACTGGTTCTGCGGATACAAATCAGACAGATTCTATAACGCAGTATTATTAGGAGGATTTGGTTGGGCTGCTTCTCAACGTCAAAATATGACAGAAGCAGACTTAGAAAATGCTACAGATAAATGGAACGATGAATTTGCTGCAACAGTAGGTTTATCAAACAGATTCAGAATTTGCGAAGCAATTTACGCTCACGTAGATTTGACAGGAATGATTGTAAAAGATGATTTCCGTAACGTACTTCCATCACAAGAAGGAAACAAAGGTATTAACTATGAGTTAATGGCTGGTATCTCTTATCACATGCCTACAAGAGGATTTGATGTTGTTGATTACACTCCTTACAAGAGAAAAATCTCTGACTTAGAAAAAGATTTAGCAGCTTCTCGTAAAGATGTTGAAAAAGGAAACAGCGACAACAATAACTTGAAAAATCAAGTTGAAAAAGAAAGAAAAGCAAAAGAACAAGCATTAGCAGAAGCTAAGAGAATTAAAGAAACATTCTCTTTATCTAAGGGACAATCTTTATCTATCTACTTCACAATTGATTGTAGCAAGGTTACAGATAGAAACATGGAAAACATAAAATTCTTAGCTGAAGCAATAAAAACATCTGCTAAAAACAGAGTATTCACAATTACAGGTTACGCTGACGAACAAACAGGAAGCAGCGAACATAACATGGAATTATCTAAGAAAAGAGCAGAAGCTGTTTACAATGCTTTAATAGACTTAGGAGTTGATTCTAATAAATTAAAAGTAGAATATAAGGGAGATACTGAACAACCTTTCACAGGACGTCCTTATATGAACAGAGTTGCAGTTGTTAGATAATAATTGTAAAGAGATTAAAACAGATAATATATCCCAAAAGTTTTTCGGAACTTTTGGGATTTTTTTTAAATCTATAATTATGAAAAAGATATTTTTTGAATTGCTTTTATTCTTTGTTGCAAATATCGCATTTTCTCAAACACAATTTACAAAAGATGCTTTGACCTACGAAATAATCTCCGAAAATCAAGTAAAGGTAATCGGTTGTCAAATTTCAGCAACAACGGTTAATATTCCGGAAAGCGTAAGCCCAGAAAATTCTTCAATAAATTACACAGTTACCACTATTGGTAATTCAGCCTTTGATAATTGTGTATATATAACAAATATCACAATACCAAATACAATTACAAAGATTGAAACAAATGCTTTCAAAAGATGCAAAGGATTAAGCTCAATTACACTTCCAAACACAATTACCTCCATTGACTCAAACACGTTTCATTCTTGCGAAAGTTTAACAACAATCAATATCCCTAATACAATTACCAATATTTCACATCAAGCTTTTGCATATTGCACATCTTTAAGCACGATAACCTTACCTGAAAACGCCACAATAGCAATGAATGCTTTCGATAATATAGGCAATACGATAACATTTAATGATGTAACCTATGGAGGCAATGACACAATAAATGTAGGTGAGGACTATCGATTCACAAACATTGGATTTGCCACATTTCATTTAGGAAACGAAACTTATCACACAACAGAAGCGAGTGTAGTCAAGTGTGATAAAAACAAAACAGGACACTTCTCAATACCCGATTCAATAACTTATAACAATAACACATATCCCGTTACAGTAATCAAAAAAAACGCCTTTTCCAATTGCACAAAATTAACATCAATTACTATCCATAAAGCAATAAAATCAATAGAAGAAGTGGCCTTTTTTAAAGCGAACAAATTAGATTCTGTTATTTGTCAATCGCCTCTTGCACCTAAACTCGGTAGTCAAGCTTTTACAGGCACACCTATATCAAAAAAACTAATAATTCCATTTGAAGCAGATTATAATACTTGGACAGAGGCTTATGATTGGAAAAGAATATATCATTTAATTGAAGAAAACGACACAATAACACTTGCAAATGATTTCACAATAACAAACAAAAAAAGAATAATCAATAACGGAGTGTTAAAAATACCATACGGGAAGCAACTAATCAATCAAACAGAAAACAATATCACAGGAATAATAGAAATAGAAACAGATATTCTTTCAAATACTCATTGGTCGATGATAGGAGCACCTTTTTCAAACTATAAATTAGATGCAATAAAACAAGGAAGCAGAGACGTATCGGTTTCAACCTTTGATTACACAACAGGAAATTGGAGTGAAGAATGGGCAACGATAGAAACCCAAATAGAAAAAGGCGAAGGCTTTCTTTTATGGTCGTTTACAGAAGAAGCAAGCCTATTTACAACCGATGCAGAGGGTGAAGCAGAAAACTATATCCTAAACAATGAAAACGAAATCACCCTTACAAAAACACTTACCACATATAGCAATGGAAATTGGATAGCCTTAGCAAATCCTTACCCGTTTAAAATAGATGTAAGCAAATTTATTGCAAGAAATAGAGCAAAGCTACAAGGACAAGACGGCATTTATAAACTAAATAACAATGGAGAATTTCAATATATCACACAAGGCGAAATCAATCCAACAGAAGGCTTTTTTGTAAACTATGAAAACCCAGAAGCACAAACAATAACATTTGCAAAAAATCAAAGATTACTCCAAACAAAAACCGAAAAGAAAAAAGAATACATAAAAATCAAGATGCAAGATAGCGAAAAAGAAACAGAACTACTTTTTTGCCACAATCAAGACGCAAAAGCAAGTTACGATGTCTTTGACGCCAACAAACTATTCTCACTAACCGAAACCACCGAGCCATATTTTTTAACCGAAAACATAGCCTTAGTAAAAGAAGAAGTAAATATTTTGCCATATACAGCCACAATCAACATACGAAACAATCAAAGTAAAGAAATAACCCTAAGTGTAGAAAACATACCAGAAGGCATATCAGTATTTTTGCTTGATAACGGATATGATGTGAAAATGAATAATGGAGAAAAATACACAACCCGAATAATAGAAGGAGAAAACGCAAATAGATTTCAACTATTAATAAAAAAAGCCCATAGAATAGAGAGCATAGACTCAGAAGAAATAACAATTGAAAATAAGAATAGAGAAATCACAATACACTCTCCAAACAATAACTTCATAGTAAAAATATACAATACCATAGGGCAAGAAATTTTTTCAACAAAAGAAAGAAACTTCACCTTAGATAAAGCCCTTTCAGGAGCATATTTGATAAAACTGCAAAGCAATCGCAACAGCAAATCAAAGAAAATAATTATCTATTAACGCTTTTTCCCTTTTTTTTTCTTTGATTTATTTTTTTACCTCTTAGAGGTAGAAGCATTACCATAGGAAGGTAATCCAATTACCACAACGAGGTAATAGCATTACCACAACGAGGTAATTTTTTTTCTTCGCATTTGAATTTAAAAGTTTTTCAATAAAAAAATATTTGTGCTTTAAAAAATTTGTTTTACTTTTGTATTCTGAAAAGATAAATAACTAAAAAATATGCTTATGACAGAATAAAAAGAAAGATAATTTAGACTTAGTAATTTTTTACGACATATAAAAGCGTTTTTGCTTAGATTTGATAATGTGAAATCGGGAAAATTTCATAAAAACTAATCAAGAGATAAGTTAAGACGCTCACGAGTAATATCGTGGGCTTATCTTATTTGATTAGTTGGGTAATTGCAGGACCTCACATTATGATAAGAAAAAAGTCCCACGTTTTTTTATGCCTTGAAGTCAAAGAAAGAAAATAA
>CALDHX010000021.1 GCA_937901525.1 uncultured Bacteroidales bacterium | reverse complement strand
ATTACATAGGAGTGCAAAACTATAACAAAGGCACATATTTAGTAAACATAGTTACACAAAAAGGCACTACGACAAAGAAAATGATAGTGCAATAATCCTTCAAAAAAAGCAAAGAAAAAATAAAATTTTTCTTTGCTTTTTTTTATTTTTTCTTTGAATTATTTTGTTTTTTCTTGATGTTTTACGCCATAACCAAAGAGAGCGTAATCGCCAAGCAAAGGATCGTCTGGAAAAGTGATTTTTAGCTTATCTGTTATTTGAATTGCAGAGAGCATATCGGCTTGTTTGCGATTTGTAAGCCCAAGTTGTTTTGAAATTCTAAACACATGAGTATCCAAAGGAATGATAAGGTCTTTTTCTTGTAAAATATTCCAAATGCCAAAGTCCACTTCGCTGTTTTTTCTTATCATCCAACGAAGAAAAAGACAAAGCCTTTTGCAAGCAGATTTTGTGTTTTGAGGAATGCCTTTTTGATTTGGAAAAATTTTTGTTATTGCCTCTAATACTTCTATTGCAGTTGGTTTTTGGCAAACTAAGGATTGAATTTTGTCTTCTAAGCAAGAAAAGTTTTCTTCAAAAAGAATAGTGTGCAAGGTTTCGCATAGTTGAAAAAAGTCTTTTTCTTGATAGAAACGATAAAGGCATTGCTCTTGGTTTTGGTAGTGTTGGTATTTTTTTTCTTTTATATAATTTGTAGGACTTTCAAGAAATTCTTGATGAATCTTGTTTAGTGTTTTTATTATTTGCACTCGCGAACCGTATGCAATCCAACTGCTTATCAATGCAGAGATTTCTATGTCGGTTTTCTCTTTATAAAGATGTGGAAATTGAACAGGGTCGTCTTTTATAAAGTCTGCTGTGTGAAATTGAGAGGCTAATTTATTTAGATTCATCTTTTAGTATTTCGTAAATTAAATCGTGAATATCTGTTCTTATGTTTAGCTGAGCCAATTTATTAGTTTTTGCATCGGGGTAAACTCTGTTGGAAAGGAAGATTAGTATCGTTTCGTTTTCTGGGTCAATCCAAAGATATGTTCCTGTGAATCCACTGTGTCCAATGCTCTTTTTGCTTGCATATTTTGAGGTGTGAGATGATTTTCCTTTCAATAGAGGTTTGTCCCAGCCTAATGCTCGGCGATTGTTATGCTCTGCAAAGTGAGTTTTAGAAAATAAATCAATGGTTTTAGAGTTTATGTATCTTTTACCGTTGTATTGACCTTTGTTTAGTATCATTTGACAGATTGCAAACAAGTCTTCTGCTGTGGAAAACAAGCCTGCGTGTCCTGCAACCCCACCAAGAAGGGCAGAGGTTTCGTCATGTACATTGCCTTTTATTAAAGAATTTCTAAAATCTACGGCTTCTATTGTTGGAACTATGTTTTCAATGCGTTCTTTCTCTTTTGGTCGAAAACAAGTGTGTGAAAGGTTCATAGGTTTGTAGAAGTTGTCTTCAAGATATTTATCAAGCGTTTTGCCAGATAAGACCTCTACAAGCTCTCCAAGTAGAATAAATCCTAAATCACTATAAACATATTTGTGTTTTGGGTTAAGAGGTGAATCAACTATTTGTTTTAATATGTCTTGCTTATATTTTTTGTTGATATAAAGCGAATCGGTTAATTGTAAGTATTGATTTTCTTCATTGTTTTGTTGAGCAAAAAGAGTAGAATCTTCTTTTGCTTTTTCTAATGAATGCACCCAAATAGGAAGGTATGCTTTCAATCTTCCGCAATGAGATAAGGCTTCTTTTATTGTAATTTTTCTTTTGTTGGTTCTTTTTAAGTAAGGAAGATAGTCTGATAATCTGTCTTCAAGTGAGAATTTTCCTTCATCGTATAGTTTCATTAGTGCAAGGGTTGTTGCCATTACTTTTGTCAATGAGGCAACATCGTAAATACTGCTATCGTTTATTGCAATTTTGTTGTCGTAGGTTTGATAGCCTGCATTCTTTTTGTAAAGGATTTGACCGTTTTGAGCAATTAAAACTTGTGCTCCGGGGTAGGCTTCTTGCGAAATTCCATAGTTTATTAAAGAGTCAATTTTACTAAACCTTGAAGGAACTTGTTTTGGTAATTCTATTGCAAAATCAGGGCTTGCTTTGTAGGTTTGAGATGCGTCAACAGGTAAAGAAGCAGTGAATTTATGAGGAGTAAAAAGGCTATTTGCTACTGCTGTTTGTAGTTGTGAGGTGTTTTGATAAGCAACTATTAGAGCATTGTAATCACATATTGTGTCTAAGCTTTCAAGTGAGTAAGGATTTGCAAAGAGTAAAAGAATATTCTTTGCTTTTGTTTCTTGAATAGAGGATAGTAATTCAAGACTTTGCTTAGATATTCCGTAGTTGTCTGTTTTCTTAGAATTAACTCCTCCGCTTGCTGCAACGATTACTGTCTTTGAGGAATCTAAAACGTTTAATAATTTTTCTAAATCTTCGTTTAGAGATTTTTTTTCAAAGGAATATGAGATTATTTCTTTGTATTTTTTTGCTTGTTTTAAGAAATGTGAATAATCTTTGTTGTCTAAGTTTACGAATATGATTTGATTTGTGTCTTTTTTGTTCAGTGGTATAATGTTGTCTTTGTTTTCCAATAGTGTAAGAATCTTTGGTGCAATAACTTCGCAGTGTTTGCCGATTTCTTCTTTTTGTTTTTTGCTCAAAGGTTTTGGCTCGTGTTTCGGATTCATTACTCCGAGTTTGTATTTCCATTCAAGCACTTTTCTACATTTTTCTTTTATGAGCTCTTTGCTTAATTCTCCGTTTTCTATTGCAGAAAGGATTGCATTCATTGCAGAGTCTGTGTTGTTAGGCATAAGAAGAATATCTACTCCTGCTTTTAGGGCTAAGACTTGTGCTCTTCCATCAGGATAATCGTTTGTAAGGCCTTTCATATTCATTGCATCGGTGAAAACAAGTCCTTCAAAACCTAAATTGTTTATCAAGTATTCTTGAATTATATCGGGATTTATTGAGGCAGGATAGGTGTAATGTTCATTTAAAGCAGGGACATTTAAGTGTGCAACCATTGCTCCCCAAACTCCTTTTTCAATATTGTATTTAAAAGGTATTAAATCCACAGTGTCAATGAAGTCTTTGGAGTGCGAAATTGTAGGAAGGCTTAGGTGAGAGTCTAAATCGGTGTCGCCATGTCCTGGAAAATGTTTGATAACTGCCATTACGCCATTGTCTTGTAAGCCTTTGATGTATTGTTCTGAAAGAAGAGAAACTTTCCACTTGTTTTGACCGAAAGAACGCGTGTTTATAACAGGATTTGCTGGGTTAAGATTTATGTCAATCGCAGGTGCAAAGTTTATATGTATGCCAAGAGTACGACATTGTCTTCCAATAATGTCGGCTTTCTTGTAAACCAAGTTGTAATCATTAGAGTCTAAGGCTCCCATTGCCATTGCTCTTGGGAAAGGATCAAGGTCGGTAAATCGCATTGAAAGACTCCATTCTCCATCTATTGAAACAAGTAAGGGTATATCGCAAATAGAATTGTATTTTTTTATCAATTTTGGAAGATTATCGCTTTTGCCTTTGAAAAAACATACTCCTCCAACTTTATTTGAATCAATGTCTTTTAGGATTTTTTCGCAATATTTTTTGTTTAAATCTGTATCTACTCCTATCATTATGAGCTGTCCTACCATCTCTTTGATAGTCATTTTGGACATCAACTCATTTATTTGTTTTTTTTGAGCTTTTTTTACTTTGTCAGTGTCTTCTCCAAATGTAACAAAGGGTAATAGAAGACAGATAAGAGATATAATAATTAATCGTTTCATTGAATTTCTTGTTTTTTGTTTGTGCAAAGATAGTTATTTTAGTTTTATTTTGTACCTTTGTACGATTAATTTGAATATTGGTAAATTATGATAAGTATTGAAAGGCTGATAACGATAAAGCAAGAAGTGTCAAAACTTTTTGTTTTTGTAAGGGAAGAGAATGAACTAATTTCTTCTAAATTCGTTGAGCATGATATTTTGAATTTTGTAAATCAACAACTACAAGAAAACGATAAAGATTTTTTTGTATTCAATAAATTTTCTCATTGGGAGTGTGTGGCTATTGTGAAAAAGCAAAATGATGCTTATTCGCAAGTTGAAAGTCTTAGAAAGTTGGGTGCAAAAGTTTTAGACTTTTGTGATAAAGAATATATAAAGGATTTGCAATTTGTAAGTGAGGTTTCAAAGGATTTAGCAATAGGCTTTATTGAGGGAATGTTACTTGCAAGTTACACTTTCGATAGTTATAAAACTGATCCGAAACAAATGATTCACCCTTTTGATAATTTGTTTGTTATTAATCCTTTTATTGAAAATAATGATATAGAACAAGCAATTGTTGTTGCAAGGGCTGTTGAAAAATGCAGGGATTTGGTTAATGAACCTTATTGTAGCTTAAATGCAGAGGGCTTAGCGAATGCTTTTGTAAATATGTCTCGTGAAGCAGGTATAGAAGTTGAGGTGTGGCACAAGGATAAAATTGAACAAGAAAAGATGGGCGGACTTTTAGCCGTGAATCAAGGTAGTGTTGATCCTCCTACTTTTACTATTATGAGCTATCGTCCTGAGGGTTCGCAAGAATCTCCTTTGGTTTTGGTAGGAAAAGGTTTGGTTTATGACACAGGAGGGTTGAATTTAAAGCCTGGGGATTATATGAATGATATGAAAGAAGATATGGCTGGCGCTGCAATGATGGCTTCTGCTATTTATGCTATCGCTTCTTTGGGATTACCAATTCATATTGTAGGTTTGTTCCCTTCAACCGATAATCGTCCGGGATTAAATGCATACGCAAGTGGTGATATTATAAATATGTATGATGGAACTAATGTTGAGGTTGTAAATACTGATGCAGAAGGAAGATTAATCTTGGCAGATGCTCTTTCATACGCAAAAAAACTTTCTCCTTTCTTGGTTGTAGATGCGGCAACTCTTACAGGAGCAGCAGCAAGAGCAATTGGACCGTACGGAATTGCAACTATTGAAAAAGATGCTGAGCATTATATGCAAATAATGAAAAAAGCAGGAGAAAAAACATACGAAAGACTTGCTCAATTCCCTTTTTGGAGTGAATATGATGAATTAATAAAATCAGATATTGCAGATATAAAGAATTGTGGTCCGGCAGAAGCAGGAATGATTACAGCAGGAAAATTCTTATCTCATTTTACGGATTATCCTTTTATACATTTGGATATAGCAGGTGTTGCAATGTTTGATAGAAAAAGAGATTATATTCTAAAAGGAGCAAGTGGTTATGGGGTTAGGTTAATTATAGAATTTGTAAAAAGTCTTATTGAACAAAATAAAATTTAAATAGAAAATACGATGGCTAATATAAATAATAGAAGAAATTTTAATCAAGAAAGAAAAGAAAAGGGTGTAGAAAATATAAAATTGGGAATATCACAAGGGGATATAAATGGAATCGGTTATGAGGTGATGTTGAAGTGTTTTTCTGATAATAGAATGTTTGATTTTTGCACTCCAATTCTTTATGGTTCGTCAAAAATAGCTTCTTATCATAAAAAATTGATAAATGCAACTGATTTTCCTTTTGTAAATATACGTTCTGTCGAACAAGCTGAACCTAATAAGTTTAATATCTTAAATATAATTCAAGAAGAAGTAAAGATTGATATAGGACAAGCAACAGAAATCGGAGGAAAGTTAGCAGCAATGAGTTTAGATATTGCTTGTAGGGATTTGATGAATGGAAAAATTGATGCACTTGTAACAAATCCTATCAATAAAAAGAATATTCAAAGCGACAAGTTTAATTTCCCAGGACATACTGAATATTTGACAAAAATATTTGGAGTAGATGAAAGTTTAATGATAATGACTTGTAATAATTTGCATATAGGAATTATGACAAATCATTTATCTCTTTCACAAGTTCCAAAAGTTATCACAAAAGAGTTGATATTGCGAAAATTGAAAGTAATGAACGATTCTTTGAAACGTGATTTTGGAATTAGAATGCCTAAAATAGCTGTTTTAGCTCTTAATCCTCACGCAGGAGATCGTGGATTAATAGGAGAAGAAGATGATGCTATTGTTGCACCTGCAATACAAGAGGCATTTAATAATGGAATTTTAGCCTTTGGACCTTATCCTGCTGATGGATTTTTTGGAAATGGCACAATGAAAGACTTTGATGGCGTTATGGCTCTTTATCATGATCAAGGTTTAATACCATTTAAATTGATGTCTTTCACAGAAGGAGTTAATTTTACAGCGGGATTGCCTTTCGTTCGTACATCTCCTGCTCACGGAACAGCGTATGAAATTGCAGGAAAGAATATTGCTTCTGCGGATAGTTTTAGAAATGCAGTTTTTCTTGCATTAGATATAACAAAGAATAGAAAAGAATTTGATGAACTTACATCAAATACATTGGAAAGTGTAAGTAGAGAAAATATAATAGAAGAAGATATATCAAAAGAATTGGAAAAAGACGATAATGAGCCAACAATCTAATTTAATCAAAAGCAAAATAGATGAATTGCGTAAATTGCTAAATAGGTATAATTACGAATACTATGTATTGGATAGACCTACAATTAGCGATATGCAATTTGATATTTTAATGCGAGAATTAGAAGACTTAGAACATCAATATCCAGAATTTCAATCGGCAAATTCACCAACACAACGCGTAGGTGGACAAGTAAGTAAAGGTTTTGTGCAAGCAAATCATAGCTTTCCTATGCTTTCTTTGTCAAATACCTATTCAAAAGAAGAAATAATAGATTTTGTAAATCGTAGTTCTCAATTGTTAAACGGGGAAGAATTAGAGTGGGTGTGCGAATTAAAATACGATGGTCTTGCAATAAGTTTGTTATATGAAGACGGAAAATTCGTAAGGGCTTTAACACGAGGAGATGGAGTGAGTGGAGACGATGTAAGTGATAATATAAGAACAATAAAGTCTATTCCTCTTGAATTATATGGGGAGAATATTCCTTCTCGTTTTGAAATAAGAGGAGAAGTTGTTTTTCCTCACAAAGCTTTTGAAGAATTTAATCTTAAAAGAATAGAAAGTGGTGAAGAACCCTTTGCAAATCCACGAAATGCAGCCTCAGGAAGTATAAAACTTTTAGACTCCAAGGAAGTTGCTCAAAGAAAATTGGAATGTTTTCTATATTATATAATAGGAGATGGCATAAAGGAAAATCTTCACTACAATCGCTTGCAACAAGCACGCAGTTGGAATTTTAATGTTCCGAACTTTGTGGCAAAAGCACAAGGGGTAGATGAAATAATGGAGTTTATAAACTATTGGGACGAAGAAAGAAAAAACCTGCCTTTTGATATAGACGGAATAGTTATTAAACTAAACGACACAAATCAATGGGAAAAACTTGGTACAACTGCAAAAAGCCCACGTTGGGCAACAGCCTATAAATTTAAAGCCGAACAGGCAAAAAGCAAACTATTAGAAATAGAATATCAAGTAGGAAGAACGGGTGTGATAACTCCTGTTGCAGTATTTGAACCCGTAAAACTTGCAGGCACAATAGTAAAAAGAGCAAGTGTTCATAATGCAGAGCAGATACAAAAGTTAGATATAAGAGAAAATGACATTGTAATAGTAGAAAAAGGTGGCGAGATAATTCCAAAAATAGTAGGAGTGGAAAGAGAAAACAATAATCAAGATTCTCAACCTATTAAATTCATAGAGAATTGTCCTATTTGCAATGCACGATTGATTAAAGAAGAAGGAGAAGCTGCACATTATTGTCCTAATTACAATCATTGTCCACCACAAATATTAGGACGATTTCAACATTTTGTTTCAAAAAAAGCAATGAATATAGATTCTCTTGGAGCAGAGAGAATAAAAGTTCTTTTTTCAGCTAACTTACTAAAAAATTTTTCTTCGTTCTATCAATTAAAACAAGAAGATTTAATAGGACTTGCTTCATTTGATAAAGAAAACAAAGCGAGCATTCAAGAAAAAGGAGCAAAGAACATAATACAAGCAATAAACAAATCTAAGGAAGTAGAATTTGAGAAGGTGTTATATGCCTTAGGGATAAGATACGTAGGAGAAGTTACTGCAAAACGTTTAGCAACAACTTTTCACAACATAGAATCTCTTATCAAGGCAACAAAAGAAGAATTGTTATCAGTAGAAGATGTAGGTGAAAGAATAGCAAATTCTATAATAGACTACTTTTCAAGAGAAGAAAATTTAGATCAAATTAAACAACTTAAAGACTTAGGTTTGCAATTTGAAATAAAACAAACACAAAAAACGAGCAACAAATTAGAAGGTAAATCATTTGTGGTTAGTGGTACGTTTGCCAATTTTTCAAGAGAAGGACTAAAAAAAATAATAGAAGAAAATTCGGGTAAAATACTAAGTAGCGTAAGCTCAAAGACAGATTACTTGATTTGTGGGGAGAATACAGGACCACAAAAAAAGAAACAAGCAGAGAAATTTGGCGTAAAAATGATAGAAGAACAAGAATTTATTGAAAAATTAAATATAGGAGACTTTTAATTTGGCGACTATTGCATTTCATACATTAGGTTGTAAACTAAACTTTGCAGAAAGCTCCGACTTAGCAAGAAGATTTGCTGAGAATGGATACAATCAAGTTGATTTTAAGCAGAAGGCAGATGTTTATGTATTGAATACTTGCACAGTAACGCAGATTGCAGAAAAGAAATGTCGCAATGCTATTCGTCAAGCACACACACTCAATCCGGAGGCAATAATTGCGGTAATAGGTTGCTTTTCTCAGCTCAATCCAGATGTGATAGAGTCAATTGAAGGAGTAGATATAATTTTAGGAAATGATGATAAACATAAATTAGTTGATTATGTACTAAATCATCACAAGACATCTATTCCTACAAATAAAGTATTTGATATTTCACACCTTAAAACATTTTACACTTCCTATTCCTCAGACGATAGAACACGCTCTTTCCTTAAAGTACAAGACGGTTGCGATTATTTTTGCACCTATTGTGCAATACCATTTGCAAGAGGAAGAAGCCGAAACGAAGACATAGAAACCATAGTAGGTTGCGCAAAACAATTAGCCAAAGAAGGTAAAAAAGAAGTTGTACTCACAGGAGTAAATATAGGTGATTTTGGAAAAAGTACCAATGAAACATTTTTAGACCTTATTAAACGTCTTGATGAAATAGAAGAAATCCAAAGATATAGAATATCAAGCATTGAGCCAAACCTTATAACAGAAGAAGTAATTGACTTTTGTGCATCATCAAGAGCCTTTTTACCTCATTTTCACATACCTTTACAATCAGGAGATAATAAAATCCTAAAACTAATGCACAGAAAATATGAGCGAGAATTATTTGCAGAAAGAGTAAACTACATAAAGGAAAAAATGCCTCTTGCTTTCATTGCCGCTGATGTAATAGTTGGATTTCCACAAGAAACAAAAGAAGACTTTCTTTCAACATATCAATTTATAGAATCATTACCTTTGGTATTTCTTCATGTCTTTACATATTCAGAAAGGCCCAATACAATTGCAGCAAAAATGCAAGGAAAAGTGCCGATTGTAGAAAGAAGAGAAAGAAGTAAAGAATTGCAAAATTTATCCATTGAAAAAAAATTAAAATTCTATGAAAAAAATTGCGGAAACAAAGGAAAAATTCTTTGGGAAGCAGACAATGAAAAAGGACTGATGTATGGATTTAGTGAAAACTACATAAGAGTAGCAAGAAACTTTGATGAAAAATATATAAATCAAATAACAGAAGAAACTTTAAAAGAATTAGACATAGCAAATCTATATTACAAAATTTAAAAGCAATAAAATAATAAAAAGAATATGAGAAAAATTCTATTACTATTAGTAACCATAATTGGTTTAAGTTCATGCAAATCATTAGAACCAGATGTTTTTGCACCCGATTATCAAAACGTGAGTCTTTTACCAAGACTTACTTGTTGGATTGACCAACCTTCATTTGAAAATGCTTACGGAGCCAATTCTTATTCAGTGAAAGTATCAGACGATTTACGTACACCATACGGACTTACCGAAACGCCATACGGTAAAGGTGTGTTTGAAGTAACAGAAAAGACAAAACTTTACACTGCTGAAAAGAGAATACAAGATGCAGCAACAGTTTTAGTAAACGAAGTAGCGAATAATATTTGCGATCAAACAACACGCCGACAAGGAAATATTGTTTTGAGAGCAGGAGCTATTTATAATAAAAATAATTACAAATGGTCGTGGTTAAGTGGCTTTACATTTGGGACTTTAAACCTATTTGGAATGCCATTTTGTTCAAACACAACCGAACTTGAAGTCATAGTAGAAATATACGATTCAAGAAATAATTTAGTAGCCAAATACAATGAAAGAGGATACGCAAAAGAATACATGGCATTTTATCATGGTTACTACGAATTTCAAAGAAGAGCAGCAACCCTTGCTTTACAAGACGGACTAATGAAAATAAAAGAATTAATAGAAAAAGACAGTCAAGTAATAAGAGCAAAGTTGAGATAGGATAAACCTAATAATACGAAATGTGAATAAGCTTTATGTTGTATGTTTTTTACTATTTACGACAACTGCACTTTTAACAAAAGGGCAAGATGTACACTTTTCGTCAATTAATGCAAATGATATGTATATGAATCCAGCAAAAACAGCTTTTTTTTCAACGGATTTCAAGTTTTCAACCATATATAGAAATCAGTGGCAAAGCGTTTCTACAAACGGGTATAATACTTGTTTGTTTACAGCCGAAGCACGAGTGTTGAAAAGCAAAAGATTTCGACACTCTTTTGGCATAGGCGTAGGATTTCTTAGAGACATAGCAGGCACATTAAATTTTGGACAAAGACAAATCTTTGCAAGTCTATCCTATAATAAACAAATACAAAAAAACAACAATCATTTCATATCAATAGGCCTACAACTAAACAACGCATATTGGTCTTACGATGCAACAAATGCCGATTTTGGACAAAACCCTTCGGATTGGGAAGGCTTATATCTATCAAACCTATCATATAATGACCTTTCCTTAGGCTTTCATTGGCAAATAGAGCCACAAGAAATGCAAACCCTTTCGGCAGGAGCAGCAATATTTCACATAAACACACCATCACTTTCGTTTTTAGATGAATATACACTTAATGATTTGAGATTAAAACCCCGATACTACACCTATGTAAACTATCTTTTTCCAACCACAGAGCAAACAAGCCTACAACTAACAGCAAACCTCTCACAACAAAACGACAACTATGAATTTATCATAGGAGGTTTTTGCAATATAGACATAGCACCAACAATATTTGATCAAAACAACATAGGAGCAGGCATATATTATAGAAGCAATGACGCAATCATAGTAGCCTTGAAGTATCAATACAACAATCTTAATTTTTCTTTATCATACGATATAAATATATCGGGACTTTCACAAGTCTCCAACACATACGGAGGCTTGGAATTATGTTTAACTTATGGATTTAATAGATTTTCGTATAACAAAAAAATAACAACAATACAATGTCCAACATTTTAAAAACCGCCCTTTTGTTTATAAGCTTTACGATAGGGCTTTCAGCAGTAAATGCACAAGAAAAATATGCAAAAGCATACGAAGAAAAAGGAGATAAAGCCTTTAATGAAGGCAAATATCAACAAGCAATGGAAAATTATAAAATGGGTAAGCGATTTATTCTCAATCCGCTTTATCTAAATTATAAGATAGCCGAAGTATGTCGTATGCAGAAAGATTATGACAAAGCAGAATATTGGTATCAAAAAGTCTTGATAGAAAGTGATACGCTAAACATCAACACAAACTTTCCATATTTGTATCTTCACTTAGCAGAAGTAGCAAAATGCAATGGAAACACAATACAAGCCCAACACTTTCTAAACACACTCTTGCTTGATTGTCCTGATATTAAAATAAGAAAACAAGCAAAAGAAGACTTAGAAACCCTACGATGGATATTCGACAACGACAAAGCAGAAGAAAACACAACAGTTGTGAATTTAGGTCATAATGTGAACAATGAATTTTCACAAAGTAGTACATTTATACTTCGCGATAGTGTATTGTATTTCACAACTCCAATTTACAAAGAGGAAGAAGAAGACGGACAAAAAATATACTCAGATATATATAACCAAATCTTTTACTCTTATATAGATGAAGACTTTTACACACCTGCCAAACCGATAGAAATAGGGAAAATAAACAACAAAAAACAAAACATATCGAACTTCTTTTTCGATACAATAACAAACACAATCTATTTCAATAAAACAGAAATAAAAAACAATAAAGAAGTAAGCCAAATCTACTACACACAATTTGCTTCCAACAAATGGAGCAGTCCAAAATTAGTAAAGCAAGCCTATGACAAGAAATCCTCAAATATGACTCCAATCATACAACGCAATGAAGCAGGAGAAACCTATATGTACTTTGCTTCAAACAGATTAGGAGGCTTTGGAGGCTTTGATATATGGTATGTAAATCTAAATAATATAGATTCTCAACCAGTAAACTTAGGAAATGTAATCAATACACAAGGAGATGAAATCACACCACACTATTGTGATGATGAACAAATGCTATATTTTAGTTCAAACTATCACAAAGGCTTTGGAGGCTTTGATATTTTCCGAAGCGAAGGAGCTTTAAACCGTTGGACTACGCCAGAAAATCTTCTACAACCAATAAACTCACCTGCAAACGATATGTATCCATACGTAAACATTAGCGGAGAACAAGGATACTTTACCTCAAACCGTAAAAGCGAAAACAATCCAAAAAATAAGACCTGTTGCAATGACCTATATCGTTGGGATAAACACCTACCAGAAGTGCCAACACAAAAAATCGTAGAACAAAAAGCAAAATTCAATCCAGTATTTGATTTACCAATAGCATTGTATTTCCATAACGACCAACCAGATCCATCAAGCACATTACCAACAACAGAAACCTCATATCAAGAATGCTATAAACAATACAGATTGCTATCAAATCAATACAAAGCAAACACAACACGAGGATTAGCCGATAGTTTAGAAGGGCCAGCACTTGAAAAAATGGAAGCCTTCTTTAAAGAAAAAGTAGATAAAGGAATGATTAAGTTAGACCTTTTAGCAGAATATCTTTTAGAACAAGCACACGCAGGAAAACAAATCACACTTCACGTAAGAGGATACGCTTCCGCACTACACGATACGGAATATAATCACACATTATCAGAAAGAAGAATCGTTAGCTTAGAAAATTATTTAAAAACATGGCAAAACGGACGACTTTTACCATACTTTGAAGTAGGCAGAATAGCCATTGAAAGAATGCCTGTTGGAAAATTGGAAAGTACATCAGAAAATCCAACAACCATAGAAGAAAGGCGTCGTTCAGTCTTTACACTTTCTGCAATGCAAGACAGAAGAATTGAAATCAGAGTAGTAAATGTAAAATAATAAGCAACAAAAAAAGCAACCAATTTCGGTTGCTTTTTTTCTATTCTTATTCCACAATCAATTTCTTTTTCACGCTACCTTTTGTGGTGTTTATTTTTACAATGTATGTTCCCGAAGATAGATTGCTAATATCTATGTCTTTTTCAAAGTTGCTTACCTTTGTTTCTATTAGCAATTTCCCAACCATATCAAAGACTTGAATATTATTTATAGTATAATGACTCATTACCTTAAAGTAATTATTCGCAGGGTTAGGCATTAGGTAACACATTTTCTCTAATTCTACCTCTGAAAGCGATTGAGTATTTGAAGGAATCATAATAATAGGCACCATATTTATATAAATATTTTGCCAAATAGTATAAGCAGGGTCGTCAACGAAATTAACCCATTCACCATAACGTTTAATATGTTTTGAATTAGTAAAAGAACATAAAGGAATATAATCACTTTCATCTACCGAATCCTTTAAAAAATCCTCTTGTGCTTGCTGTGCAAGAAGACCATCAGGGCTTAACCATTCTCCTGTTAAAGAATCTCTATATGCAAGTTCAGGAAAAGCATCTCTAAAATCACCATTTCTATGATAGAAGTGAGGCCAACTTATCAATCCTGGCAAAATAGTGTCATAACTAAGACCAACTTCGTAATAACCTCCATTTGCTATGATAGAATCTCTAAGACAAGGACTATAAACATTACAAGTGTGTATTACATAAAAATAACTATCCAAATATTTCTCTTGATCTAAACTAAACGCTAAATGAAAATTAGTTAAATTGGTAAGTCTTGCATAATCTCTTTGCGGGAAATAATAATTGTTCCAACCATCTCTATGCCAATGTACCACTTCCTCCAAAGTAGGACCTAAATTAAATGTATGAAATGTTGTTGTTGATAAAGTGTCAAGATTTTCATCTAAAATTGCAAAATTTTGATAATTACTAAGAGAACTTTTACCTACTCTTATAGATACGCCACAAATAATATAATCATTATAAGGAATATCAAATTGATCAAAAAAATACTCTTGTGCAAAACCTTCCGCATAAATAGAATCATTAGATTTTGTAGCTCCAATAATCTGCCCGTCAATTATAGGAAAATTGGGATCGCACCATAGTCTCATATAAGGCGCATAATAAGTGAATTTATCATACATAAAAGCATAACGATCTGTAAGAGCAAAACCACCAGTAGAATAAACAGGTAATCGGTGATACATATTGTTATTGCTTAAAAAACAATTAGAAAAATAAGTTGTATCAAAAACATATATTAAATCATATTGAGAAGAATCAGGCACTCCTTCAAAACTATATTGTGCTTTAAGATTTAGGCTTGAAAATAAAGCTATTGTAATAGCAAATGATAATACTATCTTTTTCATAAGGCAAAAAATTAGTGTGATTTATAATACTATTTTAAACATTCTATTTCAATTGATGATTGATGAGGATTTGGTAATGGTTTGTTGTTTATAATTACATAATGTATAGGAACTGATGAATAAAAAGTAAATAAATGATTATCAACAACACTTAGTGTTTGTTCGCTAAATTCACATTGTTCCAATGCAGGAATAGGTATAACATTATATTGCGATACATTTGTTACACTGAAACTTTCTTCTTCAAAACATGGTGAATTAGAGAGATAACTATTGTTTTTTGTATCATAAACTACCATTCTACTTTCTGTAAAGCTTCCTATTGCAGCATAGTCTTTCATTCCACAAACATACAAATCATTAAAATATATATCGTAATTACTACCTTCTTTTAAATTAACTTTATATTTATGAGACGAATAAGGATAAGATACATTAGGACGCATATCTAAATGAAATACGACATCTGTCTTGTGATTGTTTATTACAGATTTTTTTAATACAATAACTTCTTCCTCTCTTGGTAAATATTCACAATCATAAATTTCAAAGCCTCTACCATTAAAACTGTCAAAAAAAGAAATATTTGATACATTAAAGATGGTTGTGTCGTCTGGGCTTATTTTAAAGACATGGGCTGTTTGGATACGATTTAGATGTTTGTATGAGTTTAATGCTACAGCAAAATTGTCGTCTGTCAAATGTACTGTCTTAATACCATATCCTTGATATATACTAAAAGGAAGATTTATGTTTGCAGATTGTTGCTGGCGGGTAAATTTATCAAAAGAATATAAATTAAAATATGCAGTAGTAAAATGAACGGAATCTGTTATTATAGAATAATCTACAGATAATAAATAGATTTTGTTATCCGTTTCTGTTATATCAGCGAATTTATTATAATAACAACTAGCAACGGTATCTGTTGGAACATAGAACATTTCAAAATCATTAACAGAAGCATAGATTGGTGCACTACCCATATTTACTGCGTTTTGATTTGTTACGATAGTGTTTTCTTTTATTGTATAAAACATAAAGAAATCTAAATAATATTCGTCAAAATCGTTTACTACCATAGTAGTACCACCTGGTGAAGGACTTAATGTTTGATAAGGAGGTTTGCCGTAATACATCTTGCCTAATCCTGCTATAACAACATTATTACTATCTCTAAATACCTCCATTCTATCTATGGAAAATACACTATCTTGATATATTCCATTTATCAAAGTATACTTTATGGTTGAAGGAGTTAAAGGAATCGAGATTTGTGTAGGAAAAAGATCTTCTAATGGCACATAGGCAATAAAAGCTTCTGTAGAAACATTGTTATTTTTGCTCCCACAAAAGTATAATTTATTTTCAAAAATATCAAAATCTTTTACGTTAAAAGAGTCTATTGTAACATATTGTGCAGACTCTACATTATTATTATCGTCCATTTTTATAAAAATAACTCTATCATTACTTACCTTAGACATAGCAATATGTGTGTTTTTTTTATAATTTAAAACTTTTTGCGAATAATGTTCTAAATATTCCGGATTTGTATTTACAATCGTAACCCTTGTGGTATCACCGTTATCTTTAAACACTTGTGATGAAGCAACTTTAAATAATATAATTAAAGTTGCAAATAATAATACTTTTCTCATTTCTCTTTCAAATATTTATTCAATTATTATTTTTTTTATTGTGAACGAAATAACCGCAGTAAACAAATGTTTACTGCTATTCCTCCCCTAAACAAAATAAAGATATATATATTGAAGACATGTATTAAATTATTTTTGCAAATATACAAATATAAATACATAAAACAAAAAAATATTTGATTTTTTTGTTTTATGTATTTATAGAGAAAAACGCAACATACGCAAATATAGATGCGTAAATTGAAATAAAAAAGAATGCTCCTTGAAAAATCTTGGAGCATTTATTTTTCTTTTCTTATTCCACAATCAATTTCTTTTTCACGCTACCTTTTGTGGTGTT
>CALDHX010000020.1 GCA_937901525.1 uncultured Bacteroidales bacterium | reverse complement strand
TCTAAGTCGTATTTTGCTTCGACTTGTGTTTCTATTTCATCGTCTAAGGCAGGGAAAAAGTCAATTCCTGTTATGCGTTCTACCTCATCTATTGTGTTTACGTACTTATAGAGTTTGTTATTACCGCTTTGGTTTTTGAAGATAAAGCCTATTGCTTGCGGATTGCCATTTTCAATGCCTTTAAGCACTACTTTGTAAAACGCTTCTGGTACACGGATTTCAAATTCCTTGCCAATAAATCCGTAAACGGGCTCTTTGTAAAGCACAGGTCCACAAACAATGTACACACTCTCTGTCATAGCCCACTGTCTGCACGCTTCCTCTAAATCATTCCAATCTCCTTTGTTAAGATTCTCGTTTTGTGGGCAGATATTCGATGTATAAAAACTCTCTTTCATTGCATCGGCGTCCCATTTGTTGTCTGCCGCAGGACACATGTGCCCTCTATTCCAACCACTGTGCGTATATTCGTGTGTTGTTATTGCATATTCTTTTGGAAGGTCAGGATCGGGAAGAAATTTCTTGTATCGGCTTGCGTCTTCTGTTAGTTTTTCTTTGTAAAGCTCCCATGCAACCCAATTAGGTAAAAGGTTGTCGGTGTTGTAACCAACGCTATATCCTTTATGATGTAGAATTATCTCATTATTTGTTTGTTTCGATTGTGGAATTTCTAAGTTTTCAATCTCTGTTTGTTCGGTTTGTGCCTTTACTTTCTCTTCAAATACACAGGAGGTAAAGACTCCTAAGCATAATGCTAATAATAGGAATGTTTTCTTCATATCAAAAAAAGTTAAAGTTTTATGCAAAAATACGTAAAAAGTCTTTAAATTTGCATTTTTCTAAGAGTTAGTAATTTTTAAAAATAAAATATTTATGCGAAACGCTAATTTTAAAGCATTATTTTTTGCTCTGTTTTTCTCTTTCTTTGCTTTGCAAATGCAGGCTCAAATAAAGGGAGAATTAAAGGATAAGGAAACAAAAGAAAACATTCTTTTTGCCAATGTAGGCTTGTTAAAAACATCGGATAGCACGTTTGTAAAGGGTGCAATCTCTAATGAAAAAGGTGCATTCGTTATTCGAGGGGTAAAAGACGGGGATTATATTTTGAGAATCTCTTACATAGGATATAAACCCTTTGAAAAACTAATCACATATAAAGATAAATTGAATTTAGGTACTGTTTTGCTCGAAAAATCGGTTGAAATCCTTGACGGAGTTGAGATTGTGGCACAGCGTCCTTTGTATTCTATGGACGGAGACAAGACTGTGTATAGCGTAGAGGACGACCCTTCGATTCAAACCGGTACGACAACCGATGCTTTGCAAAATGCACCGGGAGTACAAGTAGATGCCGAAGGAAATATCACGCTTCAAGGCGTTAGTTGTGTAGAGATATGGCTCAATGACAAGCCTTCAAAGATAAAAGAAGACGGTTTGAAAACATTTTTGGAAAACTTGCCTGCAAATGCTCTTCAAAAAATTGAGGTAATGACTAATCCTCCTGCAAAATATGCTAATTCTTCGGGTTGCGGTGTGATAAATATCATTACTAATACAAAGATTAAGAAAAACCATTTCATAAGTTTTGGCTCGGAAGTAAATACAAAAGGAGATATAAGACCACATCTTTCATACGTTTGGGCGAATGAAAAACTCAACATTGGCTTTTATTCAAGTTTTAATATAAATAATAGTCATTCTGTAAGCGATAGTTATGTTACTTCTTTTAATCCTGATAGCGAACCGGGAGTTGATACTCTTTATCATGAGATAAATCATAACGAAAACGATTCAAAAAGTTATGGAGGTTGGCTTTCGTTTAATGTAGATTATGAAATAGACTCTACACAAGAGGTAGGAATGCACGCAGGCTTTGGTCCAGATTACAATGATGTTAAAGCAACAGGTGAAAGAACACGTTGGGATTATAAAGACCAAGAAAAAATAGAAACAAGATTCTTGTCGGAAACTTCAAACAAAGGATTCTCATCTTGGGGTTATGTTAGTGCAGATTATCAAAAGAAGTTTGATGATAAAGGGCATAGATTAAATGTTTCATTGTATGGAAACTTTTCTCCTGATTTTGCAACAGAGACTTCAATAAGAAATTACTTACAAGAAAACCCTCTTTTCACTAACCTAAATAAACAATACGAAACCTCTTCCGATAGTTACAATTTCTCATTGGATACTCGATACACAAAACCTTATAATGAAAATGGAGAAATCTCAGCAGGCTTGACCTTAGGCGTTGATAATGATTACAATATTAAAGACGTAAATATGTTTGACTCAGTTTCGCAGGTTTATAGTCTTATAGACTCGTTGCGTTCCTTTGATAAACATAGCAATAACTATGAAGCAAGCGGATATGTCGATTGGAGATATAAGATAAAAGACTTTACAATGAGTGTTGGCTTGAATGCAGATGCAGAGCTTAGAGATTTTATCTCTCAAAATGCCTATTTTGCAGATGATACTAATGCGTTCTTCTTCACAATGCGTCCAAGAATTCGCCTTTCTTATAGAACAAAATCTATGCACGACTTTGATATAAGTTATAGTCTTTCTACCTCTAAGCCATCTATTAATAATATTACAACTTTCCGTAATTACTCAGAAGAAAGTTATAGTGTA
The DNA here is from genome assembly GCA_937901525.1 of uncultured Bacteroidales bacterium. Classification (GTDB taxonomy): domain Bacteria; phylum Bacteroidota; class Bacteroidia; order Bacteroidales; family P3; genus Onthomorpha. Next base: position 37,486 of record CALDHX010000020.1, on the reverse strand, counting down.
GGAAATAGAGACCTTGAAAACTCATATTCACATCGTCTTGGAGTGGGTTGGAGTAAGTTTTTTATGAAAGCAGGCTACATTATGGTGGATTATGACGCTACTTGGAATCGCAATTCTATTAGTATGGTTACCGATTTGATTTATGATGAGTATATAGGTCGCCATATAAATTACTCAATGCCTTATAATTTAGGTTCTTCCTTTACTCAAAGTCTTAGAGTCTTTGGAAATATAAGATTAGGTGCTTTTGCAAACTTGAATCTCTTCTCTACACTTTCTCATAACATTGATGAGATGACTTATATCGATGGAAATAATTACCGACAAGAGAGTGTGTACTTGTATGGTAATGCAAATCTTTGGTCAAGGTTTTCAAAACAATTCCAAATCTTTGCAGGAGCACATGTTCGCACGCCAACAAAAGGCATATTTGGTCAATCAGGATATTATTATAACCTATATCTTGGAGCAACTGCTAATTTCTTTGACAATCGTTTGAGTTTGTCTTTAAGAATTCAAGATCCATTCAATTGGAATAAGAATTCAAATAGTAATTTTGCTCCTTACTATCATTCATACAATACAAGCGTAACTAATAGTAGATTTATATCGTTTGGAATCAAACTAAAATTTGGAAAATTAGAACTTGAAAATAAACAAGCCTCATCAGGAGAAGGTGGAGGCGGTGGAATGTAAAAAGAATATTTAGATACATATTATGGATATTATAATTGCAGGCGATGGAGAAGTAGGTTTTCACCTTGCTCGTTCACTTTCTAAGATTAAACACAACATTACTGTGGTTGATCCTCACTCGGAATTACTCAATATGCTACAAGCCGATTCGGACCTTTTGACTATTGCCGGTAATTCTACATCTATTGAAACTCTTAAAGAGGCTGGCGTTGCTTCTTGCGACCTTTTGATTTCTGTTTTGCACGAAGAGAGTATCAATCTAATGACTTGCATTCTTGGAAAAAGACTTGGAGCAAAGCGTTGTATTGCTCGTGTTAGTACTTTGGAGTATTTAAACGAGGAAAACAAGAGTATGTTCAAAGGATTAGGGGTTGATGAAATGGTTTGCCCCGAAAGAATAGCCGCAAAGGAGATTACAAACTTGCTTACAAGAAATACTGCAACCGAAATATTTGATTTTAGCAATGGACTCTTGCTTGTCTATATGATGCGTTTGGATAAAAATGCTCTTCTTTTGAATAAAACTATGGCAGAAATGGGACAGCTTTATCCAAACTTGGAAGCGAGAGCGATTTGTATTATTCGTAAGGGTAAAACCATAATTCCTGCCGGTCCTGATATGTATATGAAAGATGATTTGGTGTATTTGATTGCTAAACCTGAAAGTATAGAAAAAATAAAAGAACTTGGAGGTAAGCGAGATTATCAAATCAAAAATGCAATGATACTCGGAGGTGGACGAATTGGTAAAAGAGCAGCTCTAAATCTTCAAAACGATATTGATTTGAAGTTAATAGAGATGAATAAAGAGCGTTGTTTTCAACTTGTTGATGATTTGAATCGCACAATGATTATAAACGGCAACGGAAATGATATAAATCTTCTTATGGACGAGGGGTTAGATGAAACAGATGCTTTTATTGCTCTAACCGATTCTTCGGAAACTAATATTCTTGCTTGTCTTCACGCTCACAAACAAGGAGTGAAAAAGACTATTGCTTTGGTTGAAAATGTTAGTTATATAGATGTTAGTCAGGAAATAGGTATTGATACAATTATAAATAAGAAATTGATTACTGCTTCTTACATTGCGAGATTTACTCTTAATGCTAATGTAACTTCAAGTAAGTGGCTATCGGGTATTGATGCGGAAGTGGTAGAGGTTTTGGTAAAAGAGGGTGCTCCTATAACGAAAAAACCAATTATGTATTTGGATTTGCCTAAGGGAGTAAACATTGGCGGGGTGATAAGAAACAATGAGGCTTATATTGCAAAGGGTAATGTTCAAATTATGCCGGGTGATAAGGTCGTAGCCTTTACAATTCCTGAATCGGCTAATAAACTAATGAAACTTTTTAACTAATTACTACTCTAAATGTTTATTACAAGAAATCTTAATAAGAAGATTTTTTTCTATATTTTCGGAATGAACTTATTGTTCTTTTCCGTAGTGTTTTTTATCTCTGGATTATGCTCTTATTTGTTTGATGATAACTATCTTCCTTTTATTATTTCTTTCTTGTTTACGGCTTTTGTAGGTTTTTTGCTTGCATATAGAAATAGAAACTACACTTCTTTGATTTCAAAGAAAGATGGACGGCTTTTAATTGGGCTTTTGTGGTTGATAATGCCTGTTTTTGGTGCTTTGCCTTATATGATTTATGGATTTAGTTTTACAAATGCTTTGTTTGAGTCTTATTCTGGTTTTACAACTACGGGTGCGAGTGTGATAAAAGATGTTTCTATTATGCCAAAAGGCTTATTGCTTTATAGAAGTTTTACACAATGGGTAGGTGGATTAGGCTTTGCTGTTTTTATTATTCTTTTTCTTAAAACAATGCGTAATGGTGCTAATAATTTGTTTAATGCAGAGTTTAACTCTATTGAAAAGGAAAAGGATTCTCCTCATATTAGAAATACGGTTTATAAGATTTTTACAATATATTCTTTACTTACCTTGTTTTGTTTTCTTTTGCTTGTAAGGGGTGAAATGAATTGGTTTGAGGCTCTTTGTCATTCTTTTTCTACTATTTCAACTGGTGGATTTTCTGTCTCAAATGGTAATATTGGTTCTTACTCTACTTATTCTCAATATGTGATTATTCTCTTTATGTTTTTGTCTGGAATAAGCTATTTTTTGTTTCTTTTTGCCTTTAAGGGTAAATGGAAAAGACTATTAAAAGATGAACAATTAAAATTCTATGTTTTTTTAATTTTTTTCTTTACTTTTTTTCTTTTTTTCTTTGAAATATTTTTTAAAAACTATGATTTTTTTTCGGCAATTAAAATATCGCTTTTTTATGTCGTTTCTATTGTTTCTTCAACTGGCTTTGACTTGCAAGTAAACTCGCTAGGAATGTTGCCAACCATTATTTTTATTTTTTTAATGTTCATTGGAGGTTGCTCAGCTTCTTCTTCTACGGGCTTGAAGATTGTAAGAGTGCTTGTTTTGATTAGATATATTCCTGTTAGTTTGAAAAGAATTTTCCACCCTCGTGCAATAATTCCCGTTCGCTACAATGGAAAGGCGTTAAGAGATGAATCGGTGAGGTTGATTTTTGGTTTCTTTTTTCTTTTCTTGTTAATATTTCTCGCAGGTGCTTTTTCGTTTTCTGTTATGGGTAATGGATTTATTGTTTCCTTGTCTTTGTCGGCAGCATCTATTAGTAATATGGGGCCGATTATGGGTTCAATTGCAGAGGGCTTTTCTTACGGAGATTTAAATATTGTTTCAAAATATATATTGATGGTTTTGATGCTAATAGGTCGTTTGGAAATTTATGCTTTCTTTGCTTTGTTTTCAAAATCGGTTTGGGGAAGAAGTTAATCTTTGGTTATGAAAGGGAAAAATACTACACAAATCATTACAGGGCTAAGGGTTATTGGATTGCTTCTTATTTTGGAGGCAGGTTTTATGGCTTTGAGCCTACTTCCTTCCTTATATTATAGGCAAGGAGACTTTTTTGCTTTGCTTTTTTCAACTTTGATTACTCTAAGTGTAGGTTTGATTTGTAGGATTAAAAGAGTTGATAAACAATTAAGCATAGATAAACGATTAGGTATTTCAATTGTTGCGTTGATTTGGCTTTTGATTGGCTTTTTTGGTTCGTTGCCTTATTTGATTGGAGGTTATATTTCAAATATTGCTGATGCTGTTTTTGAAACTCTTTCAGGTCTTACTACTACGGGTGCAACTATTTTAAGCGATGTTGAGAGTTTGCCAAAGGGAATTTTGTTTTGGAGAAGTTTAACTCATTGGATAGGAGGTGTAGGAATAGTTGTAATTGTTGTTTCCTTTGTTCCTTTTATTGGAGGAGGTGGAATGGCGTTGTTTTCGGCAGAGAGTGCAGGTCCAAGTAAGACAAAAATCTCTCCACATATTGCAACAACAGGAAAAATCATTTGTGGAATTTATGCAGTGCTTACAATGATTTGTTGTCTTGTGTATTGGCTTTGTGGAATGGAGTTTTTTGATGCTATTTGTCATGCTTTTTCTACTCTTGCCTCAGGAGGATTTTCTACAAAAAATACTTCTGCTGCTGGTTTCTCTCCTTTGATTCAATATATGATGATTCTCTTTATGTTGCCTGCGGGAATAAACTTTTTATTGATTTATCGCCTTTTGAAAGGTCAGTTTTCTGCCTTGAAAAACAATGATGAATTTAAAGCATACGTTGGTGGAATTATTTTTGCCTTTGTTTTGATTTTCTTATTCACCTACAACTCTTCTGCAAATTTTGAATTGACGCTAAGAAATGCTTTGTTTCAAACCGTAAGCTTTATTACAAGTACGGGATTTGTTTCGGCAGATTACACAAGTTGGTCTTTGCCTGCTGTTTGGGTTATTTTACTTCTTATGTTCTCAGGTGCAATGAGTGGAAGTACAACGGGAGGTTTGAAATTGGTTAGAGTATTGCTTTTATTTAAAAATGCAAGAAGTGTAATTAGGAGAGGGGTGCATTCACAAGCCTTTATTCCGGTGAAAATGGACGGAAGAATTGTGCAAGATAGTGTAATTAATAATGTAATGGCTATTTTCTTGATGTTTATCTTGCTTTTGATTTTGGTTTCCTTTGCTTTGATTTGTTCGGGCATTGGAATAGAAGAGGCAATAGGTGCGGCAGTAAGTTGTGTCTTTAATATGGGACCTGGATTAGGCGAAAGCGGTGGCTTTGGTTGCTTTGCTCATTTTCCCGATGCTGCAAAATTAGTTCTTTCCTTAGCAATGTATCTTGGTCGTTTGGAAATAGCAACGGTAATTGTGTTATTTATGCCTTCGTTTTGGAAAAAATAAAGAAGGCTTTTTATAATTCTTTTTAATCTTCCTTATAAATTTCAACAAGATATCATTTGTTTATGATACATATATATATGATATGCGAAAAAGGAAGATTTCGTGTTCTTTTTAGGCGTAAATTTATTCCAAATTTACACGTCAAATATTCTTTTTTAGAAGATATTTTTTGAAAAATTCTTTGTTTTTTTCTTACTCGTGAAAGTATACTCTTTTTATTCTTTGAGATACCGAAGTGAAGACTTCATAACTTATGGTGTCTAAGGCTTTTGCCATATTTTCTACCGGGTTTTCTTCTCCAAAGATTACTACCTTATCGCCAACCTTTGCTTCTATATCACTTAGGTCTATCATACACATATCCATACAAATGCTGCCAATTATAGGTGCAAGTTTGCCATTTATCCAAACACGAAAACCCTTTTCGGAAAGGTGTCTGTTTAGTCCGTCTGCATAGCCTATTGGAATAACTCCTATTTTGCTTTGTTTTTCGGCAACGAATCTTCGCATATAGCTAACGCCTTCGCCTTTTTCTATGGTGCGTATTTCGCTTAATCGGCTTTGTAGTTTGTGTACATAGCGTAGGTGTTTTTGTGTCTCTTGGTTTACGCCTATGCCATACATGCCTATTCCTAAGCGAATCATATCATAATGAACTTGTGGGAAGCGTACGCTTGCAGCAGAGTTGCAAATATGTCTTAAAATCTTGTAATCAAAGGCAGATGTTATTTCTTGACTGATTTGTTCAAAACAGTTGATTTGTTCTTGTGTGAAGAAATCTAATTCAGGGCTGTCTGCACAAGCAAGATGTGAGAATACAGATGCTATTTTTAGGTTTTTGTGTTTTTTTAGAAATGCGATAAGTTGATTTAGGTCTTTTTTCTCAAATCCTAAACGGTGCATTCCGCTATCTATTTTTAAGTGTATTCTTAAATTGCATTCTTTTATCATATTGAGAGTAGAGAAGTTGTGAACTACTACTTCAATATCGTATTTAATCATTTTTTCTAATGCTTCCTTTTCAGGTGTTACTACTACAATAGGGCTTTTTATTCCGTTTTTTCTTAGCAGTAGGGCTTCGTCTGCAAAGGCTACTGTGAAATAGTCTGCAAGTGAAAAGTGTTCTAAGTCTTTTGCTAATTCGTATGCTCCACAACCATAGCTTGAAGCTTTGACCATTGCCATTATTTTGGTTTGTGGTTTTATTAAAGACTTGAAATATTTTACGTTATCGTTTAGTGCAGAAAGGTTTACTTCGAGTATTGTTTGATGTGATTGCGATTCTAATAGGTTTGATATTCTTTCCATATTGAAAGTTCTTGCTCCTTTTATCAGAATTGCTTTTGAGTAGAAATCGCCTATTGAAAAGTTTTCTGTAAATTCTTCAACCGAAGAAAAGAAGTGTGTTTTTTCTATTGTGAAAAGGTCTTTGTATTGCAAAAAGTCTTTGCCTATTGCATAAAATTCGTTTATGCCTTTGTTGCAAAGCAGTGAATTGATTTGTTTAAAGCTTAATTCGTTATTTTGATTCTCTGCCATAGGGGAGAGAATAGCTATTTTGCTTAATGATTTGTTGTGTTGATTTAGGTAGTCTAATGCTGCTTCTAAAGAAGTCAGGTCAAAGCAATAGCTATCGTTTATTACAATGCCTTCGCCTAAGCCTTCTTTGAGTTGAAGTCGCATTTCTATGTTTGAAAGGTTGTTTATTTGTTGTTTTAATGAGTTTTTGTCAGCTCCTATGTGTAAGGCTGTTATGTAAGATAAACATAGGTTTTCTATACTTGCTTTGTCTTTAAAACTAATGTTTAATTCTTTTGATAATTCCGAGGATTTGAAAGTGATAAGTTCTATATTACGAGCTTTGCACCATTGATTGACTTTATTAAATAGGTATTCATCGTCTTGTGAGCAGATAAGGGTTTTGCACGAGGTGAAGAGTTTTAGTTTTTCTTCTATTTTTTCGTCTAATGATGAGAAATTAACTTGATGTGCCGAGCCTATATTGGTAAAGATTCCTATTGTAGGTTTAATCATTTCTTGTAATTTCTCCATTTCATTAGGTTTAGAAATCCCTGCTTCAAAAAGTCCTAATTCAAATTCTTCGTTTAATTGCCATAAAGAGAGTGCTACTCCGATTTGTGAGTTGTAACTACGAGGAGAATAACAGATTTTTTTAGTGTTTTCTATTAGCTGAACAATCCATTCCTTTACAATAGTCTTTCCGTTTGAGCCTGTTATGGCAATTACTTCTTTCTTAAAAGACTCTCTTGCAAAGCTTGCTAATTTTTGTAGTGCTTTTAAGGTGTTGTTTACTTTAAGGAATACTGCGTCTTTAAGATTAGATGTATCGGGAACATCTTGGCAAATAAAACATCTTAGACCTTTGTCATAAAGTTCTTTTATGAATTTGTGTCCGTCATTGTTTTGTGTTTTTAATGCAAAGAATATGGTGTTTTCTGTAAAGTTTAATCTTCTGGAATCAAAAAGTAGATAGGAAATGTCTGTGTTTAAAATATCTTTATTTCCAAACACACATTCAATATCACATATTTTTATGAAATCACTTAAAGTTAAAACCATAAAATCACTACTTTTTTTGCAAAAGTAAAAAAAAAACTAATTTTGCACTTTGATTTATGAAGAAATATTTGTTAATAATTGTCGGTTGTTTGAGTTTAGGCTTGGGAATCATAGGAATGTTTTTGCCTGTTTTGCCTACAACTCCTTTTTTGCTTTTAAGTGCAGGTTGTTTTCTTAGAAGCTCAAAGTCGTTGTATGATTGGCTTTTAAATCACAAACATTTGGGTGGATATATAAAAGATTTTATAGAGCATAAAGCAATAAGTAAAAAAATAAAAATAACAATTATAACGACCCTATGGGCAACTATTTTATTATCTGTAATGATAGTGGGGTTAATGTGGATTAAAATCCTTTTAATTCTAATAGCCATAGGAGTAAGTGTGCATATTCTTCATTTTAAAACAAAGAAATAAAAAAATAAAACAAAGAGTTAGAAAAATATTTTAGCGTAATATTTTTTTTATTCAAAGAATAATATCTAACTTTGCAACACGAAACAAATTTAGTGTTTAAAATAACGTTTTAATAAAAAATAAAAAGACATGGACGTAAAAAAACTTTTAGCAGAAGTAGAAGCAAAGAACCCTGGACAACCATTGTTCTTGCAAGCAGTAACAGAAGTATTGGAAACAATCGAAGAATATGTTGCTGAACACCCAAAATACGATAACTACAAGATTATCGAAAGAATGGTAGAACCTGATAGAATATTCCAATTCAAAGTAGAATGGGTAGATGATAAAGGAGAAATCCACGTAAACAGAGGATTCAGAGTACAATTCAACAATGCAATTGGACCTTACAAAGGAGGATTACGTTTCCACCCAGCTGTAACATTAGATACTTTGAAATTCTTAGGATTTGAACAAACATTCAAAAACTCTTTAACTACATTACCTATGGGTGGTGGTAAAGGAGGTTCAGATTTCGATCCAATGGGAAAATCTGATAACGAAATAATGAGATTCTGCCAAGCATTCATGACAGAATTGTACAAATATATCGGACCTGACACTGACGTTCCTGCTGGAGATATAGGAGTTGGTGGAAGAGAAATAGGATTCTTATATGGAATGTACAAAAAATTAGCTCGTGAAAACACAGGAGTGTTAACAGGAAAAGGAGCTGGTTGGGGAGGATCTATCCTTCGTCCAGAAGCAACAGGATTTGGTGGAGTTTATTTCGTAAACAACATGTTACAAAAACACGGATTAGAATTAGCAGGTAAAAGAGTTGCTATTTCAGGATTCGGTAACGTTGCATGGGGAGCTGCTAAAAAAGCTACTGAATTAGGAGCAAAAGTTGTTTGTATCTCAGGTCCTGATGGATATATCTTAGATGAAGAAGGAATGAATGATGAAAAGATAGCTTACATGTTAGAACTTAGATCATCTAACAATGGAGTTGTTAAACCATTCGCAGATAAATTCCCTTCAGCTACATTCATCGCTGGTAAAAAACCTTGGGAAGCAAAAGTTGATATCGCAATGCCTTGTGCTATCCAAAACGAATTAAACGGAGAAGATGCAAAACAATTAATCGCTAATGGAGTTACATTAGTTTGTGAAGTATCTAACATGGGTTGTACAGCTGACGCTATCCACGAATTACAAAAAGCAAAAGTTATCTTCGCTCCTGGTAAAGCTGCAAACGCTGGTGGAGTTGGAGTATCAGGATTAGAAATGAGCCAAAACGCTGGTCACATTGGTTGGACAGGTGCAGAAGTTGATGAAAGATTACACTTCATGATGGATTCAATCCACGACAACTGCGTAAAATATGGTACAGAAAAAGACGGATACATCAACTATGTTAAAGGAGCTAACATCGCTGGCTTCATAAAAGTTGCTGATTCAATGATAGAATTAGGAGTTTGCTAATTCATAAATCATATAAAATTTAAAGGGAAGTTTTTTAACTTCCCTTTTTTTATTTCTTTATGCCAAAAACACAATATCTTATAAATGGAATACGGCGTAAGATTTCGTAAATCAATGGTGATAAAACAAAGACTGCAAGTGTTAGTGTCGCATAAATAACAAATATAGGTAAAGAAGTGTAAACTTTCAACATATATCCAAAGGAAGCAATTACTATATAATGAACAATGTATAATCCATAGCTTGATTTAGTCATATAGGTTGCGAAAGGATTTGTTTTGTTGAAGAAACGTTGAAATATTCCTAAAAGTCCCAATATCATAAACCAAGTATAAATAATATTAAGAGGGCTTTGAAGATATTGAGGAGAAGTGTTGTCTTGTCCGAAAGTTGTTATTGTAAGAATCGTTCCACAAATAATAGCAATAGAAATAAGAATAGGAGAGTACTTTCCTAAAATCTCTTGCACCTTATTGTGAGAGAAAACAAAATAACCCATTAAGAAAGGAATTAAATAATTCAAAGGCTTATATAGATTTAAAAGTCCGTCAAAAGATTCTTCTCTTGGATTTGAAATAAGGGTGAATGAGCCCACGTAAAGCAAAAGTCCTAAGAGTATTATAGGAATAATTCCTATTTTTTCGCAAGCTTGCCATAGTTTATCCTTTTTATCAAATTTACGAATCAAAAGAAGAATGATTGAAAACAACCATAAATCTTGAATAAACCAAAGAGGTCCCGTACCACTTAAAGTCCAAATGAAATATTTTATAAACACAGGCATTTCTTCCGGGAAAACAGGACTTCCATTAGCCAAAGAAGCTCCTTGCGAGTTGAAAAATCCCGTAATCCAATGAAGAATAAATAGTCCTAATGTTGCAGGCACAAGTAGTTTTCTTGTTCTTGAAGAAAGAAATTGTTTAGAAGAAATCTTTTCTAAACTATATCGCGAACTTATTCCTGCAATTAAAAACATTAACATCATAAACCAAGGATACAAAACATACATTACGATGTCTTGATATTGATTTCCGCCAAATCCTCCAATGCCTCCGAATACTCCTTTATTATTGTAGAAGTATATAACGTGATAAAACAAAACCAAAAGCACGATAACCCAACGTAGATTATCTAACCAATACTTTCTCATTTATCACCTCCTTCCATTATATTATCAATAGCACTTTGGAATATCTCGGTTTTCACCAATGCCATTCCATTTTTGTCTCCAAGAAGTAGGAGTGCATCACCTGGTTTAATGTCATAAACCTTTCTTGCTTCTTTTGGGATAACTATCTGTCCCTTATCTCCGACCTTTACAACGCCAAAGATATATTTACCGTCTTTTTCGCTCATAAGTATGAAAAGTTAGAAATTTCTTACAAAGATACAATAATTTTTTAAAATAAACAAAGAAAAAAAATCAAAGAAAAAATGAAAAAAAGTAAAGAAAAAAAAGAAAAAAGTAAAGAAAAAATTTTCAAAAACAAAGAAAAAAAAACCAACTAAGTGTTAGGTCTCTTTTTTTGCGTATATTTGCAAGAAAAATTTAAAAAAATATGATTTTAATTGCAGATGGTGGCTCTACAAAAACAGATTGGGCTTTGGTAGAGGGTAAAAATATAAAGACAACGTTTTCTACAAGAGGAATGAATCCTTACAATGTATCGGAGCAAACAATGAGGAAAGAAATAGAAGAAAAAGTTTTGCCAAATACAGATGTGAATAGCGTTTATGAAATATATATTTACGCTTCTGGTTGTTCAGCAAAAGTAAAACAAGAGGAAGTTGTAGCGTGGTTTAAGCCTTATTTTCCTTTTGCAAAGATATGTGTTGAAGGAGATTTACTTGGAGCAGCAAGAGCAACTTGTGGAAGGAGTGCTGCAATAGCTGCAATTCTTGGAACAGGTTCAAACTCATGTCTTTACGATGGAGAAAATATTGTAGAAAATGTAGCATCACTTGGATATGTTCTTTGTGATGAAGGAGCAGGAACAAATATTGGACGATTGGTACTTAGAGACTATTTAAGAGGACGTATGCCTGCGGAATTAATGCAAAAGTTTGCAGAGAAATATCCGGGAGAAGAATCAGACTTTCTAAATAAGCTTTATAAAGAAGAAGGACCTAACTATTACGTTGCATCATTTGCACGCTTTGCAATAGAAAACAAATCAACACCTTATTGTAAAGACGTAATAATGCAAGCCTTTGGCAATTTCTTTAAAGAACAAATAACTTATTACACATCATATAATAAATACGTTATAAATGTCGTTGGAAGTATAGCTTGTTTGGCAATAGATGAATTAAAAGAAGTTGCAAATAAGTATGGTATGCAAATAAACAATGTGATAAAAGCACCTTTAAATGCTCTTGTTAATTATCACATACAATAATTTAGATATAAAAAATCTTGAAATTATAGTTTAATCAAGTTTTTTTGCGTACATTTGCACTTGATTTATTGGAAAAAAATAAAATTTTTATCGAAGATGAGTAAGATAGATGTGCTTCTCGGTTTACAATGGGGAGATGAAGGAAAAGGAAAAGTAGTAGATGTATTAACACCCAAATATGATATAGTAGCAAGATTTCAAGGAGGTCCGAATGCAGGCCACACACTTGAATTTGACGGACTAAAACACGTGTTACACATAATTCCATCAGGTATTTGTCATAAAGAAAAGATAAATATAATTGGAAATGGAGTGCTTATAGAGCCATTGATTTTTGAAAAAGAAATATCAACATTGGAAAACATAGGATTTGTTCCAACAAACAATCTATATATCTCTAAAAAAGCACACTTAATATTGCCAAGTCATCGTCTATTAGACGCTGCAAACGAGGCATCTAAGGGAGAAAGAAAAATAGGCTCTACTCTAAAAGGAATAGGACCTGCATACACCGACAAAGTAGCACGTACAGGCCTAAGAGTAGGAGATATATTCTCAAAGAATTTTGCTTCTAATTACGAAAAGACAAAACAAAGCCATTTAAGAATAATAAAATCCTTAGGATTTGATGAAAACACATTCAAAATAGAAGATCAAACCCTATCGCAATATGAAGAAAAATGGATGGCTTCACTTGAAAATTTGAAAAGATTTAACATCATCAACAGCGAGTATTATATTAATCAAGCATTAGATGAAGGCAAGAAAATATTAGCAGAAGGAGCACAAGGAAGTATGTTAGATATTGATTTTGGCTCATATCCTTTTGTTACCTCTTCAAATACAATTACAGCAGGAGTTTGTTCGGGCTTAGGAATAGCACCATCGAGAATAGGAAAAGTATTTGGAATATGCAAAGCCTATTGCACAAGAGTAGGAAGTGGACCATTTCCAACAGAATTGTTTGATGAAGACGGCGAACAACTAAGACAAAAAGGAAGAGAATTTGGCTCTACAACAGGAAGACCAAGACGTTGTGGTTGGTTTGATGTTCCAGCCTTGAAATATGCTTGTATGTTAAACGGAGTTACACATCTAATGTTAATGAAGATAGATGTAATGAATGAGTTTGACACAATTAAATACTGTGAAGAGTATATAATTGACGGCGAAAGAACAATGGAATTACCATTTGATATGGAACAAACAATGCAACCTGTATATTCATCTTGTGAGGGTTGGAAACAAAACGTTGAAGGCATAGACAAATTTGAAGACTTGCCAGAAAATATGCGTCAATACATATCTAAATTAGAAGAAAAAACAGGATTGCCAATAGTTTTGGTATCAACAAGTCCAAATCGTAAAGATACAATTATTAGAACAGAGATTTAGAAATAAAATACAAAAAATATAACAATATATGAGACGTATAATATTAGTAGCATTAACATTGATGATTTCAATGGGGCTAAACGCTCAAAAATTACGTAATTCAGATATTCCACAAGAAGTAAGATTAGGATTAGAAAACACCTATTCCGACTATAAACTTCAAGGTTGGTATTTTGAAACAGGACAATATGTAGCAGAAATAAGCATTGATGAACAAATAGGAAGGGTATTTTTGACAGCAACAGGAGATTGGCAATTCACAATCTTCAATGTAGCAGAACAAGAATTGCCAACATTAGTAGCAAACTACTTTTTGAATAACTATCCAGGTTATAGAATAAAGAAATCAGAATACATAGAAGATTTCTCAGGTGATAACTATTACAGATTGATAATAGCAATGAAAGGAATAGGTCAAACAGAATATGAAATGATATTTGACCCAAGAGGAAAACTAACAAAGACCAATGCACCTGACCCTGATTTTGTAAAGAAAGACTATATTTCAAGACTTAATCCAGAAGCGATAGAATACAGACAAAGAAAAATGGCTGAAAGAGCAGAAATGGACGGAAGTGGATTGGAAATTAGAATAGAAAATGATGTAAAGAGTGCAGGAAAGAAAAAAAGTAAAGACGTAGAAATAGACGTTCCAGAAGCATTAGATATAGCTACAACACCTAAGGAAGTATTAGACGCTTTTAAAAAGAAATTCCCAAGGATAGCAGAAGTAGAATGGAAACAAGATGGAGAAAACTATGTAGCTTACTTTGAAAACAGAGGAGTGAAAATGGAAACTCGTTACAAACCTGACGGAATGTTGATGACAACTACAAAAGAATTAGAAAAAGATCGCTATCCAAGAAAAATAGCATTAGACTTAGATGAACGTTATCCAAACGCTAAAATAGAAAAATTCCAAAAAGTAGAATACGATACAAAATATAGAAAAACGGTAACCGATAGAAAATTAGAAATGTATTTCTATATTGAATTATCAGAAAAAATAAAAGGTAAAAAAGACAGAAAATACATAAAGCTAACCTATGATAAATCATATATGTATCAAGGTTTAGCAGGTTCAACCGATGAATACGAAGATTAATTTAAAGAAGATAGTAGCAATTTCATTACTTATTATTGCTACATCTTTTTCCTTAACTGTTTTTGCACAGAAAGAAGTTATTTATAGTTCTGATTGGGGAGAGAAATTACCATCTTTCCCCAATCACTTAATATTAAAATCAAATGTAGTCTTTGTTCATGAAGATATGACAATGACTTGCGATTCAGCAGTCTTCAATACAGAAGAAAATCTCATAAACGCCTATAACAATATCCATATATATCAAGACACACTCCATTTATACGGAGATGAATTTATCTATGATGCCGACACGAAGATAGCAGAAATCTTTGGAGATACAGTTACACTTTATGATAACAATACAACATTACAAACCGACTATATGGTAATGGATAGAGAAGCACAAACAGTGCGATATACCACACATGCATATATTTGGGACGAAGAAAATACACTTGAAAGCGAATTAGGAACATATTTAATAGACACAAAAATATTTGAATTTACAAAACAAGTAAAATTAAAATCCCCACAAGTAAATATATTATCTGACTCACTATTCTATGAAAGCAAAACCGATATAGCGAGATTCTATAACAAAACAGATATTACCACAAAAGATAGTGTAAAGATATATACCTCACAAGGCTTTTACAACACAAAGACAGACGATGCAACACTTTTCAAAGACAATCTAATAATAAGCGATTCAAAACACCTAATAGCCGATAGCATATACTATAATACAAAAACAGAAAATGCAAAAGCTTTTCGCAATATCTTCATAAAAGATAGCGTAAATCAAATAATAGCATATTCACACTACTTAGAAAAAGATAAAAAAGGAGAAATCCCATACATATACCTAACCACAGACCTACTTTTACAACAAATAGAAGAACAAGACACCCTTCACCTACATTGTGATAGCGTTTGGATATATTTTGACACAACAATGAAAGCCGAAAATATGTATGCTTATAATCACGTTAAGTTTTTTAGACAAGATATGCAAGGAGTGTCCGATTTGTTGCACTATGATGTAAAAGATTCTTTGGTTTATTTTCTTGGCTTGCCTGTTTTATGGAGTGAAGAAAATCAATTCACAGCCGATACAATAAGTCTTAAAACCTCAAAGACAACAATAAAAGAAATGTATATGTATCCAAATGTGATAATAGCCCAAAACTCCGACACAACTACAAAAAAATATTTCAATCAAATAAGTGGAAAAAGATTTAGAGCCGATTTCTCAAAAGGAAAAATAAAATTTGCAGAAATACAACAACAAGTAAAAACCATATATTATTTTTGGGAAGAAGGAAAGAAAACAAAAAAACTCACCGGCATAAATATAGGAGAAAGTAGTAAACTAAACCTATACTTTGAAAAAGGACAACTAAAAAAAATGACAGCAATAGATATGCCAAAATTCTATTTAGACGATGAAGGACGCATAGAAGAAAAAGAAAAAACACTAAAAGGATTTATATGGTTAGAAGAACATCGTCCTATGTCAAAAACAGATATATTTAAGCATAGAGATTGACAAAATGTCATAGAAATCAAGAAAAGGAACGAAAATTACATACATTTATACATAAAATAATTATGTTTAATAAGAAAAAAAAGAAGAAGGATATGGAAGAACAACAAGCAACTGTTGAACAAAATGAATTACCACAAGAAGAACAAAACACTCAACAACAAGAAACCGTAGAAGAAAACTTAGCAGAGAAATTAGAAGAATTAAATAAAAAATATCTTTTGTTGTATTCAGACTTTGAAAATTATAGAAAAAGAGCATCAAAAGAAAAATTTGAACTTATTCAAAACGCAGCAGAAAGCACAATCAAAGACTTACTACCAGTAGTAGATGATTATGAAAGAGCCTTAGAGAGTTTTGACAAATTAGAAGACGAAAAATTTGCAAAAACCAAAGAAGGTATAGAATTAATCTACAACAAACTAATGACAATCCTTACACAAAAAGGCTTAAAGCCAATGAATGCAAAAGGAGAAAAGTTTGATGAAAACCTACATGAAGCAATAGCACAAATGCCAGCAGCAAGTGAAGAACAAAAAGGCATTGTATTAGACGAAACAACAAAAGGATACTATTTGCATGACAAAGTAATAAGATATGCAAAAGTAGTTGTTGCAATGTAACCCACACAAAAGGAAAAAATAACCATGGCAAAGAGAGATTATTATGAAGTCCTTGGCGTTTCAAAAGACGCAACCGAAGACGAATTAAAAAAAGCATATAGAAAATTAGCAATAAAATATCACCCAGATAAAAATCCGGGAGACAAAAGTGCAGAAGAAAAATTCAAAGAAGCAGCAGAAGCCTACGATGTATTAAGAGACAAAGACAAAAGAGCAAGATATGACCAATTCGGACACGCAGGCGTAGATGGACAAGGCGGTTTTGGCGGTGGAGCAGGCATGAATATGGACGATATATTCTCTATGTTTGGCGATATTTTTGGAGGAGGCTTTGGTGGTTTTGGCGGTTTTGGATCAAGAAGCAATGGAAGAGGTGGAAAAAGAGTAAATAAAGGAGGAAACCTTCGCATAAGAGTAAAACTAAGCTTAGAAGAAATAGAACAAGGCGTAGAAAAGAAAATCAAAGTCAAAAAATACGTAGAATGTTCATCATGTAAAGGAAGCGGAGCAAAAGCTGGCTCAGAAAAAATTACATGTTCACACTGTGGAGGCTCAGGAGTTATAATACAAGTACAAAGAACAATACTTGGAAATATGCAAACTCAAACAACCTGTCCACATTGCAACGGAGAAGGCACAATAATAAAAGACAAATGTCCAGAATGTAGAGGAGAAGGCATAGTTCAAAGCGAAGAAATCGTAGAAATCAAAATACCAGCAGGCGTTCAAGACGGAATGCAACTTGCAATGAGAGGCTTAGGTAACGCAGGAGCAAGAAATGGTATAAATGGAGATTTGATAGTAGTAATAGAAGAACAAAAACACGAAGTATTTGAAAGAGATGGCAACAACCTTTGTATGCAAACCTACATCACATTCTCCGAAGCCGTACAAGGCACAACAATAGAAGTGCCAACACTAAGCGGAAAAGTGAAATTCAAAATAGAACAAGGAATGCCATCAGGCAAAGTCTTCCGTTTAAAAGGCAAAGGCCTACCAGATGTAAACGGATATTCAAGAGGAGACTTACTTGTAAGAGTAGATGTATGGGTTCCAAAGAGTTTCACAAAAGAAGAAAAGAAACTATTAGACGAACTATCAAAATTAGACACCTTTAAACCAAAACCAAACGCAAAAGAAAAGAGTTTCTTTGAAAAAATGAAAAATATGTTTTCATAAACCCTAAGAAAATATGCTACTAAACAAAGAAGATATAGAACGCTTTTCCAAAATGATTGAAGAAAAAGATAATATAGTAATATTATCACACTTCAATCCCGATGGAGATGCAATAGGATCAAGCGTAGGACTATATAGATTTTTAGAAAACAAAGGAAAGAAAAATCTAACCATAATCTATCCTAACGAATATCCTCAAAACCTATCTTTTCTATTTGAAGGAGTAAACCACATTATATCGAGCAACGGCTTGTTGAATGCAAAACAAATCATTCAGCAAGCACAATTGCTCATTTTTATGGACTTAAATAGAATTTCTCGTACAAGCGAAGAATTAGAATCAATACTAAGAGAACTATCCACACCAAAGATTTTGATAGATCACCACATGGACCCAGAAGAATTTGACCTATCATTTTCCGATTCGCAAGCCTCTTCAACAGCCGAATTGACCTACAAAATCATAAAACAAATAGATGCCTCAAAAATAGATGTAAAAATAGGACAAGCCCTATACACAGGCTTATGTACCGACACAGGCTCATTTTCTTACTCTTGTTCAAGAAAAGATTGCTTTGAAGTAGCAGGCGAATTAGTAGAATTAGGAGTAGAAATAGCACCCTTGAAACGTCAAGTCTTTGACCTTAGCTCAGAAAATAGACTAAAATTATTAGGATACCTATTAAGCGAAAAACTAAGAGTCTTACCAGAATATAAAGCAGCTTATATATCAGTTTCAAAACAAGAATTGCGTCAATTTAACTTTCAAAAAGGAGACTTAGAAGGCGTTGTAAACTATCCCTTACGCATAGAAGGCATAGAATTTTCAGTCCTATTATCAGAACGTCAAGACACAATTAGATTATCCTTCCGTTCAACAACACCACAAAAAGACGTAAATCAATTTGCAAACAAATATTGGAATGGAGGAGGGCATATATTAGCCGCAGGAGGCAATAGTAGCCTATCGCTTGAAGAAACAATAGAAACATTAGAAACACAAATCAAACAAAACCTACATGAAACACAACAATAAGATAATTCTTTTATTGCTACTAATCACTCTAAACCTTTCTTGTGGTAGAAACTATCGCGAAGAAGACCTAACACAAAAGATTCCAACTAAGGAAGACTCAATAAGAATGCGTAATGAAAAAATAGAAGAAAGCTTAGTTAAAACCAATCAGATAGTAATCAAAAAAGAATTAGAAAAAATAAAATCCTACATAGAAAGAAACTCTTGGAAAGTCATAGAAAAAAATGGAATTTTCTATGAAATAATTTCAAAAAGCGAAGAAAAAAAAATAAAAAACAAAGAAAAAATTACACTATCATATAAATGCTCATTATTAGATGGTTCGGTGGTTTATGATAGTCAAAAAGATGGAAAATTACATCTTCAAATGGGTTCACAATCCGAAGCACCCTTAGGCCTACAAATAGCTCTAACACATCTTTATCACAATTGTAAAGCAAGAATCATAATACCTTCAAGCTTAGCCTATGGATTGTCAGGAGATGGCAAAAGAATACCACCTTCAACAACACTAATATATGAAATAGAAATAGAAAATTAAACTCCAAAACCAATGAAACATATAAGATTATTATTAATCAGCATATTGACATTAAGCGTAGTTTCCTGCATTGATAAAACTGTAAAAGAAGACTTTATAGTAACAGAAAAAGGTTTTAAATACAAACACTGCATTGAAAACAAAACCTCACCCAAAGTAAAAGTAGGAGATATAATACTTGGAGAAATAGAAATACGTCAAAACGATAGCGTGTTGTACACTAACTTTGGAAGTCCAAACAGATTATTCAAAGTCAATTCCGATACAATTAGCGATTTTGATAAACTATTATTAAACACACATATAGGCGATTCCATCATAATAGAGCCACCGGTAGATAGCATATTGCCATTTGCAGAAAACATAGTAACAAGACCTGGTGATAGAATAATATTCTACCTAAAAATACATCAAATAATATCACAAAAAGAACTATCCGAACACGACAAACAAGTAATAGAAAATCAAAGAATAGAAGACTCGGTTTTAGCAAGCTTTGTAGAAAGGAAATATCCTAATGCAGAAAAGAAACCAAGTGGCTTATATATATTAGAACACAAAACAACCGACAAATTAAAAGCAGAATATGAAGACACAATTTCAGTATATTATTCTGTAAGCGATACAACCTATAAAGTATTAGATAAAAATACCGATGGAAGTCCATTTGAATTTATATTAGGAGACGATGGATTGATAGCAGGTTGGAGTGAAGGCCTATCATATATGAGAGAAGGAGAGAGAATGAAGATATTAATTCCCTCAAAGATAGCCTACGGAGAATCGGGTTACGGAGCAATAGCCCCATATACACCATTAATATTTGATTTATATTTAGTAAAAGTAAAAAAATAGAAAATAAATAAAAACGTATCAGACATGAAAAAATTAAGTATCATTCTTTTAGCAACATTATTTGCAACAACAATTTACGCACAATTACCAGAAGGATTTAAAACCGATAAATCGGGAGTGAATTACAGAATTGAGAAATCAAATCCTTCGGGAAAACAAGTAACAGAAGGCACAGTAGTAAAAGGACACTATTCAGTAGCCTTTGGAGACTCATTAATATTTGACAATTCTAATCAACCCGTAGCACCAATGTTTGCTGCAATGTCTCAAAACCGTGCATTCCAAGGCGATTTAATAGACGGATTATTCCTAATGAAAGAAGGAGAAACCTATACCTTTGCCTTTTCATACGATTCAATAAAGAAAGTGCAACAAGTGCCACCATTCTTTAAAGAAAATGAATATGCTTACTACAAAGTAGAAGTAGTGCAAGCCTTAACAATGGAAGATTTTCAAAAAGAACAAGACTCTATTCGTAAAGAACAAATGAGAATAAACGATAGCCTACAATTAGTAGAGATGGATAGAGTATTAGAATATCTTTCAAAGAATCAAATATCAAATATTCCTTTTGATGATATTTATTACAAGAAACTATCCTCAGGAAGTGGAGAAAAGCCACAAGCAAACGATCAAGTAAAAGTACATTACACAGGAAAATTCCTTGATGGAAAAGTATTTGACTCTTCAATTCCAAGAAACGAACCATTAAGCTTCACAATAGGAAAAGGACAAATGATAAAAGGATTTGAAATAGGAGTGAAGCTAATGCAAAAAGGTGAAAAAGCAGTCATTGTTATACCATCAGCCTTAGCATACGGAGCAAGACAAAGAGGAGAAATACCACCATTTTCACCACTTGTATTTGAATTGGAATTAGTTGATATAATACCAGCTGCAAAATAAGGTTTCTATGCAATTAAAACTTTCAAAACCCTTAATTGTCTTTGATATAGAATCAACAGGATTAGTTGTAGGCAAGGCAAGAATAGTAGAGCTTTGTTTAATAAAGGTTATGCCCGATGGAAGTGAGATTGAAAAACTATATAGAATCAATCCACAAGAGCATATACCGGAAGAAACAACAGCAATCCATGGAATAAGAGATGAAGATGTGGAGAATTGTCCTACATTCACACAACTTGCACCTGAATTGATGAATTTCATTGGCAATTCAGACCTTTGTGGATACAATTCCAATAAGTTTGATGTGCCACTTTTAGTAGAAGAATTTCTAAGAGCAGGAGTAGATTTTTCTTTGCATAATCGTAGAATAATAGATGTGCAAAACATATTCCATAAGATGGAGCCAAGAAACTTAAAAGGAGCTTATAAATTCTATTGCGATAAAGAATTGAAAGATGCTCATAGTGCAAATGCAGATACTCGTGCAACCCTTGAAGTATTTAAACAACAACTTGAAAGATACCAAGGAGTAGAGTATGAAGATGCAGAAGGAAAAATCTCAACACCTATTGTAAATGATATGAATAAGCTTGCAGCTTTTACAAAAACAGGCTCTTGGGCAGATTTAGTAGGACATATCTATTACAACAAAGATAATAAAGAATGTTTTAACTTTGGAAAGCATAAAGGTCTTGAAGTAGAAAAGGTTTTTGAAATAGAACCAGCTTATTATTCTTGGATGATGAATTCCGACTTTCCTTTATCAACCAAAAAGCTAATTACCGAAATCAGAACACGTAAACTCTTAAAAAATAACTAAGAATGAAAATCATTTGTGTAGGAAGAAATTACACCGAGCATATAGAGGAATTGAATAATTCAAGACCAGAGAATCCGGTTTTATTCCTTAAACCCGACACTGCTTTGGTTAAAGGAGGAGAGGCTTTTTATTATCCGGATTTTTCCAATAAAATAGACTATGAATTAGAATTAGTAGTGAAAATATCTAAGATAGGGAAAAGCATACCTGTTTCTTGTGCAAAGAATTACTATGAAGAAGTAGCCATAGGCTTAGACCTTACTTGTAGAGACTTGCAAGAAAAGGAAAAAGAAAAGTCTTTACCTTGGACACTCTCAAAAGCCTTTGACTATTCTGCACCTATTAGTGAATTTTTCTCCTTAAAAGAATTAGGAAAAGATATTCAAGAGCTTGATTTCTCACTAATGAAAAATGGAAACATAGTTCAAAAGGCCAATACCTCACAAATGATTTTTTCTGTTGACGAAATAATTTCATATATCTCTCAATTCATATCTCTAAAAGTAGGAGATTTGATATTTACCGGCACACCCTCAGGCGTAGGCTCAATAGAAATAGGAGATAAACTCATAGGAAGTTTAGAAGGAAAAGAAATATTAAAGTGTGAAATAAAATAAAAAAAATAGAAAATTATGCTACTGTCTTTACAAATAGAAAATTATGCATTGATACGTTCCACAAACATAAATCTCTCACAAGGATTTACCTCTATTTGTGGAGAAACAGGAGCAGGAAAATCAATAATGCTTGGAGCCTTAGCCTTAGTGCTTGGACAAAGAGCCGATAGCGAAGTGCTTCTTGATAAGGAAAAGAAATGTTTTATAGAAGCTGTTTTTTCTATCAGCGATAAACTAAAAACATTCTTTGAAGAAAATGATTTAGACTTTGATAAAGAATCCACCTTTCGTAGAGAAATCCTACCAAGTGGTAAATCGCGAGCCTTCATAAATGATACGCCCGTAAGCCTTAATGTAATGAAACAAATAGGAGATAGCTTGGTAGATATTCACTCGCAACACAATACAATCAATCTTAACGATAAAACATTTCAACTATCAATACTCGATTCACATCTTGAAGACAAAGAAATCTTAAAGGATTATTCCACAAAATATCGTCTTTACACTTCTCTTTCCTCTCAAATAACTAACCTACAAACTCAACTCTTAGAATTTGAAAAAGAAAGTGCCTATATAAATTTCGTATATGAGGAATTGGAAAAAGCAAACCTAAAACAAGGAGAGGAAGAAGAATTACAAGAAAGTGTAGATTTGATGTCAAATAGTGAAAACATAAAAACTCAAATCCTTTCCTCACTCTCACTTTTTGAAACAGAAGACTATCCGAGCGTTATTCCAAATCTTTATGAGATAAAAAACAATATTTCAAAAATAGAAAGCCTAAACAAAACCACACAAGAACTCTACTCACGCATAGAATCTTCATTCATAGAACTAAAAGACATATACAATGAATTGCAAACCTTTAACGATTCGGTTGTCTTTGATGCTCAACTCTTAGAAGAAAACTCTCAACGCTTAGATTTAATCTTTAAATTGCAAGCAAAACACAATGTAGAAACAGTAGAAGAACTCTTAAAGATAAAAGAAGAACTATCAAATAAAATAAATCAAAACTCCGACTTAGAATTTGAGATTTCAAAATTAAAGGAACAAGAAGATAAATTAAAGAAAGAATTAGAAAACCTATCAAATAAAATATTTAAAGCAAGAAAAGAATCAGCCCTCAAAGTAGAAAAATCCCTTTTACCATTGTTTGAAGCAATGGGAATGAAAAATGCTGTCTTGAAAATAGAAGTAGAAGAACCACAAAAACTTAATCAATCAGCAGGAGAGGTGGAATTTCTTTTCAATGCCAATAAAACCCTTGCCAATCAATTTAGAAGTTTAAACAAAGTAGCCTCAGGAGGAGAATTATCAAGACTAATGCTCGCTTTAAAAGCAATTCATCTTGAAAAAGACAATATGCCAACCCTTATTTTTGATGAAATAGACAGTGGAATATCAGGAGATATAGCCTCAAAGGTTGCTTTGATAATGAAGACTATGGCAGAAAACCGTCAAATCATAGCCATAACACACCTACCTCAAATAGCAGCAAAGGCAGATTATCAATTCAAAGTCTATAAGAGTGATATAGAAAATCAAACAGAATCAAAAATCACTCTCCTTTCCAAAGAAGAGAGAGTGATTGAAATAGCTAAAATGCTTTCTGATGAAAATCCAAGTGAAGCTGCACTGACTAATTCTCGCGAATTACTCTCTTAGTATCAGCGTCCTTTAAATCCTCATACCAATATTCTTTTTCTAAGTAATCTATCTTACGGATTTCGGTGTATTTCTCTGTCCAAGAATCAAAAGTAATACGCTTAGTCCAATTGAAGTATTTATCCTTTTCATATTGATAATAATACTCAATTGTTCTCACGCCTCTATCATTAACAGCTATCTCCGAAGTCATATAATTATGCACATCATATTCGTATGTATAAGTAAGAAGTTTTTTATCCTTCGCATTAAAAACCTCTTTCTTTACAACCAAACCCTTATCGTTGCGTTCAAAGGTTTCTCTACGAGTTTGCTTATCGTTTCTTACCGTAATTTTTTCAATCATATCGTGTTTGTAATCACGCTTTATAGTAACCTTATCCACATTCTTTGTAAATTCAAAGGTAGAAATAGTGTGAATCAAACTATCTTGTGGACCATAGAAATATTCCACAACTTTATTTTCTCTTTCATTTTGAGAATCCAAAGTATATTTGCTTAAAAGACCCTTTTTATTATAGAAAAACTCCTCAGTTCTCATAATAGTATTTGCACCACCACGACTTTGAGGATATTCTATTTCAACAGCTTTTGCCAAACGACCAAGATAATTATACTCGTATGTAGTAACAGCAACAATCTTATTATTAGCCTCCATTAAAGTCTTTTTAACCAATTGTTTATTGTTATCATAAGAGTACTCAATGAATCTATCCTTTTTACCATCAATGTAATTAACCCTTTCGGTCAATTGTCTAATGTTATTAAAAGTTAGTTGATAATCATCAATAAAGCTTGTGCGTTGAGATTTCAAAGCAGAGTCAGACTCAAACTTCATATAACGAACAGAAGAAGGGTATCCCGACAAATCATAATCCTTTGCCATATTAGGAATATCCTGAGAAAACGCAGTCAAACCTGCAAATAAAGCTATAAAACAAATAAAAAGTCTCTTCATAAAATCAATAAATTTTTGCAAATATAGTGTTTTTTTGCGTATTTATTCAATAATTTATGAATTTTGTTTAAAAAGGCGATTGATTCTCTCAACCGCCTTTTGAATTTTTCTTTATTCAGAAATAAAATCACTATCTTCTATCTCGAAGATATAAAGATCATTCCTTCGATGTTCAGTAACATATCCGGATTCACTTTTAAATTTCCAATCACTCAAACGAAAAAATTCCTTATCTGTTGAAGAAGTATTAAAATTCCTTGTCCAAATTCTAAGAATTTCTTCTTGTTCACTATTTTTCTTTACAACCAAAGTATCTTGCTTTATTAGTTGAGTTATTAGATGTTCAAAATCTTTTTGCAAAAACTCTTCCCTCTCCGGTCCTTCTAAAAGTTCTCCTTCTTCTAAGCAAAAGGTTTCTTGTGGTTTAAGATTAATTGTAGTAGAATTTGACAGAGTTGCATCTGGATATTGACTATAATAATCTCCTCTTGAAACATAATTCAAAACTATTTCTTGACTTGAATTATTTTTTATAATTAAAGTAGGAACCAAGTCTTTAAAAGGATCACATGATGTTAAAAATAACATAATTGCAATAGCAATCAACCCTAACGATTTTCTTTTAAAAATTTTAGAAGCAATTGTACTTAACAATAAAACTTTGTTGAATTTTTTTTTCATATCATTTAATTTTATAGGTTGTTATTTAGGTCGCAAATTTAATAATATATTTTAAACTACCAAAAATATAAGCTATAAAACTTATATAAGTAAATTATAAGTAATTTAGATTATAATTTCAAAATATAAGTTTTATAGCTTATAAGCTCTCAACCGCCTTTTGAATTTTTCTTTATTTATTCTTTAATCCCAATCTAATGCAACAGGGAATTTCTTGCGATATTCGTTTAATGTGTCTTTATCAAGGGTTGCATAGATAATTTCTTCGCTGTTGTCTTTTGCTCTTACTATTGTATCGCCTTGATAGTTTATCACTATTGATGCTCCTTTATAGGTATAGCCTTTCTTGTCTATGCCTATGCGATTTGAACCTAAGACGTAGGCTTGATTCTCTATTGCTCTTGCTGGTAAAAGCATTTCCCAATGAGAGATTCTGTCATCTGCCCAACTTGCTACGTATATCAACACATCATAGTCATATCCTTTCTCTTGCGAAAAGTTGTTTCTTGCCCATTGTGGAAAGCGTAAGTCGTAACAAGTAAGAAGTTTGATTCTCCAACCTTTGTATTCTACTATTAAAGGCTTGTTTCCTCTGCTAACAACTTTTGGTTCTTTTGAAAGACAGAATAGGTGTGCTTTGTCATAATAGGAAACGCTATCCTTTGTAACAAAGAATTGTCTGTTTAGATAGTTTTCTCCTTCTTTAATCAATATGCTTGCATCTACTGCTATGTCTTTTTCTTTTGCTATTTGTTTTAAAAACTCCAAACTTTCTCCTTGCATATCTTCTGCAAAGTTTGTGTCGATTGTAAAGCCTGTTGTGTACATTTCTGGAAAGATTAATAAATCGGTGTCTTTCTCTAAATGTTCCAAAGCCTGTTTGTAGCGTTCAATGTTCTGCTGAGGCTGGTTGTCTTTTGTGTCTGCTTGATATATTGCTATTTTCATATACTTTCTTTCTTTAAAATTTACCGTCCACAATTGCAAGGGTGATCCATTCTTACTCTTGCTTTTGGGAAAAGTGATTTTATATATTTTTGTTCTTCTTTGTTCATTTGTATCGCTCTTAGGTCGAGATATTTCAAGTCCCATTTCTCAAACTCTTTTGGTAGAGTGTAGATAGGGTTGTCCCACATTATAAGAGTGTCTAATGCAAGTTCTGATAGGGAAGGGGGTAGTGAGTCTATGTAGTTAGAGGATAAATCCAAGTAATGTAGGTTGCGTAAAGTTGATAACGAATCGGGTATGTGTTTTATTTTATTTCTGCTTAAAATTAATTTTTTTAGGTTCTTATAGGAGTATATTTCGCTTGGAATTTCTTTGAGGTTTTGGTTTTTTAGTATGATACACTCCACAGAATCCTTTGATTTTTCTAAATTTTTCAAAGATTTTTTTGAAAAATCCTGCGAAAAAATTTCAAAAATCAATAAAATATTAAACAGAAAACAAAATATTTTTTGCATACTCACAATCTCTTTTTATTTCTTCTTTCAACTCCTCTATTGTTGCAAATTTCTTTTGATCTCTAATCTTTTCTATGAATTCTATTTCTATTGTTTGAGAATATATTTGTTTGTTAAAGTCAAATATATGTGCCTCTATACATAAGCCTTTGAAGTTAAAGGTTTCTCTTTCGCCTATTGATAAAACTGCTTTTAGGTTTTCTTCTCCTATCTTGCATTTAACTGCATAAACACCTTGTTTTGGTAGGAGTTTATTGTTTGAAATTTCTATGTTAGCAGTAGGGAATCCTAAGGTTCTTCCTATTTTGTATCCATCAACTACCTTTCCTGATAGAGAGTAGGAGTATCCTAACATTTGATTTGCAAGAGAGATTTCTCCATTCAATAGTGCTTTTCTTATTTGGGTAGAACTTATTTGTTTTTCTTTATGCCAAATGCAAGCTTGTGTTCGTTTTATTTCTATGTTTTTATAATTGCCTTTTTCGAGTAATTCATCAAATTGATTAGAGTCTTTTCTTCCAAAACGATTGTCATATCCAAGCAAGATAGAAAGAGGTTGAATGTGATTTAAGATTAAATCTAAGAAATCCGATGCTTCTAACATTGCCATTTGTTTTGTGAAGTGAAGAATTAAAAGATAATCCACTCCACTTTCCGATAGTTTTTGCCAGCGTTCTTCTTGACTTTGTAATATGCTTACTTCGTTCTCATTATTGCTTATTACTTGTCTTGGGTGTTTGTCAAAACTTATCACCATAGAGCAACAATCAAGACGTTTAGCCTCTTGTTTTAATTCTTCAAGAAGTGATAAATGTCCACGATGTACCCCATCGAACATTCCTATTGAAAGAACGGTTCTTTGGTTAAAAGTCTTTAAATCCTCAAAGTTTAATATTTCCAAAATACAATAATTTATTAGCTAAATGAGTTTGCAAAAGTACAAAAAAAACTATCTTTGCAAAAAAAATAACAATGGATATAATAAGACCAGAGAACGATACATATAAATTTCGTCTGCCAATACAGATAAGATTCAGCGATTTAGATGCTTTAAACCATGTGAACAATAGTTATCAAGCTCAATACTATGATTTAGGTAGGATAAACTATTTTGAAAAGGTGAATGGAGGTCATTTTGGTTGGAATGAAGTTTTGGTTGTGATAGTAAACACAGAAAATAACTTCTTTCACCCAATCTTACAAGGAGAAGAAATATATGTAGATACGAAACTTGTTGGATTTGGCAATAAATCAATGACCATGCACCAAAGAATAATTACAAGTAAAGGTCAAATAAAAGGTACATGTAAGACGATACTTGCAGGATATAATCAAAAAACCCATTCTTCTGCTTCAATACCACAAGAATTTAAGGATAAATTCTTAAAATTTGAATCAATAGAATAGGTCAATTAAAAATAAATGATTACTTTTGCCGAAAATATAAATAAAAACATAAAAAAAATATAGATATGCAAAACATAGATTGGAAAAACCTACCATTTGGTTACTTCAAAACAGACTACAACGTACGTTGTTATTACAGAGATGGAAAATGGGGTGAATTAGAAGTTACTGATTCAGAAGAAATCACAATGCACATGGCAGCAACTTGCTTGCATTATGGACAAGAAGCTTTTGAAGGAATGAAAGCATTCAGAGGAGTTGATGGAAAAATCCGTTTGTTCCGTCCATACGAAAATGCAAAACGTTTAATACGTTCAGCAGAAGGCGTTATGATGGCACCAGTTCCAGAAGAATTATTTGTAAAAGCTTGTATAGAAGTAGTAAAGAGAAATGAAAGATTCGTTCCACCAGCAGGAAGCGGAGCATCATTGTATTTACGTCCATTATTGATAGGAACAGGAGCACAAGTTGGAGTAAAACCAGCAAATGAATATCTATTTGTAGTATTTGCAGGCCCTGTAGGACCATATTTCAAAGAAGGCTTCAAACCAGTTCAAATACAAATTGTAAAAGATGCAGACCGTGCAGCTCCACTTGGAACAGGAACATTAAAAGTAGGAGGAAACTACGCAGCATCTTTACAATCAGGTCAAAGAGCTCACGATGAAGGATTCTCAAACGTGCTTTATCTTGATGCAAAAGAAAAGAAATACATAGATGAAGCAGGAGCAGCAAACTTCTTTGGAATAAAAGACAACACATACTGCACTCCAAAATCATCATCTATACTTCCTTCAATCACAAATATGTCATTACGTCAATTAGCAGAAGACATGGGATTGAAAGTAGAACAAAGACAAATCTCTATTGATGAATTATCAACATTTGAAGAAGTAGCAGCATGCGGAACAGCAGCAGTTATCTCTCCAATTGGAAAAATAGTAGATAGAGAAACAGGAAAAGTATATGATTATGGTACAGAAGCAGGTCCAATCTGTACAAAACTATACAAACAACTAAAAGGAATTCAAGAAGGAGAAGTAGAAGATACTCACAACTGGAATTTAGTAGTAGAATAACATTAGAATTGTTAAAATTTTCACCAAAGCCGTTCGATTAATACATTGGGCGGCTTTATTTTTAAAACAATATGGAAAAAATATTAGTAATACAAACAGCTTCCATAGGCGATGTGATTCTTGCAAGCTCACTCTTAGAAAAACTACACCACAAATTCCCTTCCTCACAAATAGATTTAATGATAAAAGACGGCAATCAAGC
Source organism: uncultured Bacteroidales bacterium (assembly GCA_937901525.1). Classification (GTDB taxonomy): domain Bacteria; phylum Bacteroidota; class Bacteroidia; order Bacteroidales; family P3; genus Onthomorpha. The sequence goes on along the minus strand of CALDHX010000020.1, from coordinate 7,568 downwards.
CCTATTTTATGGACACCCTTTCATTAATAACCTATGGATATGGAATAAAAAAGACAAAAAATATCTAAGACTATGGGATTTATGCGATAGAATAAGAAAAGAAAAATACGATGTAGTCTTTTGCATACAACGATTCTTTTCCTCAGGTCTTGTAACCCTATACTCAGGAGCAAAAAAACGCATAGGCTTCAAGAAAAACCCACTATCCATATTCTTTACCCATAGAGTAGAACACAAAATAGAAGAAGGCGTACACGAAGTAGATAGAAACATATCCCTACTTGAAGGCTATTGGTGTAAAACAGCACCACGCCCAACACTTTATCCCACAAAAGAAGACTATGCCAAAACAAGCATATATAAACAAGGCAATTACTACACCCTAAGTCCTGCATCACTATGGCCAACCAAGACCTTAGAAAAAGAAAAATGGATAGAACTAACCAATCACTTGCCAGAAGAAAGTCCACTCTACCTCTTAGGCTCTCCACAAGATGAAGACTTATGTCAATACATAAAACTCCACACAAAACACACCAATACCTTTAACCTATCGGGCAAATTAACTCTTTTACAATCAGCAGCCCTAATGCGAGATGCCAAAATGAACTTCACAAACGACTCTGCACCTCTGCATCTCTGTACTTCGGTCAATGCACCCGTAACAGCAGTCTTTTGTTCCACAAGCACAAGCTTCGGATTCACACCCCTAAGCGAAGATTCCTTAGTAGTAGAAGCCACCCCAACACCAAAATGCAAACCATGTGGCCTACACGGAGCAAAAAAATGTAAAAACAACACCTTTCAATGCAGTAAAAACATAGATATAAACAAACTAATAGAAAGAATATGAAAAAGATAATCCTAAGCCTTGCCCTTGCCATAATAGCAAGCCAAGCCATAGCCCAAAAAAACGAAATAACCTATCGTTCATTTCAAAAAGACGTAAAACAACAAGACACCACCCACACCATAATCTATCGTAATCAAGACCAAATAGCAATACAAACACCCTTAGACCTACAAGAATACAACCCAATAGAAGGCCTACCAATAGAAACCCTATTCATAGACTATCAAACCTCCACCATCACCCGTCAATTAGAATACACAGATGGACAAACCTACACAGGCTCCACTCAAATACCCGATACAAAAAAACTAACCCTACAAGAAGAAGAAACCATACTTGGATACAAATGTCAAAAATACACAACCTCCATCAACTCCAATAGCATAGAAATATGGATAACCCAAGACCTTAATATGAATGCCACACCTTTTGCACAATTCTCAGGTCTAAAAGGAGTGATGGTGCAATACGTAAGAAACGGAAGTCAAATCACACAACTACACACCAACACCAAACTAAACAAAAAAGCCAAACTCACAACCCAACCAAAAGAAAACACCACCCAAGTAAGCCTACGCCAATTAGACCAAATAGAAAAGGACAAAAAAGTCATAACAACCAACATTTTTGACAAACAACGCATACATTGGGGCGACACAACTCATCACCAAGGCCCAATGCCACTTGACACAACCCTACACTTTGCAGGAGGAACCCTAATCCTAAAAAAAATAAACCTAAAAAACCTACCAGACCATTACCAAATCTTTGCCGAACTAACAACACAATCCTCAGGCGATGCTTACGATAGAACAGGAAGTATCTTCATAATCCCACAAGACAGCATCACCTTCTATGACGCACTCACCAAAGGCATAGACGCAGTGCCATACTTCACAAGCAAAAAAGGCAGTAAATACCAAGGAATGACAGCCACACCACACTACACCCCGATAGTAGAACTCATACGCTTCTTTACCCCATTTGGAGTAGGACATTTCAACGATAGAGTACAAATAGACGGTTTAGAATGGCAAGAAGAAGTCTATTACAAACAAGAAATCACCGACCTTAGAAACTACTTACAAGGCGAAGTCCTAATAGGAGCATTCATAGGCAATTATGACGGAGGCGGACACCTGCTAAGTCTTGATATAAAAGCCTATCCGGGCGATTATGTAAACCAATCCTCAAACAAAAAACAATGGATATTGCCACTATTCAACACATGCAACGTAATGGAAATGGCAGGACAAAACTATCCTCACTTCTTCGATACCGATACCCTTAGTGTAAGCTTTGAAATTCCAGAAGGCATAAAACAACTCCGTCTTCGCTACATCACAACAGGCCACGGAGGTTGGGGAGGAGGCGATGAATTTAACCCAAAACCCAACAACATAATAATAGACGACACAATAACATATCAATACACACCATGGAGAGAAGACTGTGGACGCTATCGTGAATGGAATCCGGTTTCAGGTAACTTTTGGAATGGACTTTCCTCTTCCGATCTATCACGCTCAGGTTGGTGTCCAGGTACAGCCACACAACCTACATACATTTATCTTGACAACCTAACTCCTGGCAAACACACCATAAAGATAGCAATCCCACAAGGAGCAGCCGAAGGAGGAAGTTTCAGTTCTTGGAGTGTATCAGGCGTATTGATAGGCGAATAATCACAAAACTTAAAAGGAGGGCTTTAACCCTCCTTTGTTTTTTACTAAAAGTAACTATTTCTCAAATATTTCTACGTTATTAAAATAGGTGTATTGACTTAAAAGTCTCCAATATTCTACCTTTTTAAAATTCATTAACATATTTAACATCTCATCTTCATTCTCTAATTCCGTTATAATACCATATATCACCACATCTTTATTACTTTCATCGCAACTTATATTATTACTTGAAAGGTAATACCAAATACGTCTTATTGCTTTTAGTTCAAGACAATTTAAGCCTAATGATATGACAGTTGGAATATCTGCTTCTTCCTTTATCCATTCAACAGAACCGTCTTTTTTGTACTTTATTTCATTATGTATATCTTTTCGGAAAATAAGCGGTTGAATAAACCTATCACCACGATGATTATTACAAGATTTAGAAGTTCCAGATGCAAATGTGCCAAGACAAGATGGAATAAGGTTTTCGTATGCTACGGTATGAGGAAAAGGAGGTACATCTTTTGGATTGTTAAGAAATTCTGTTTCAAGAATAATATTTTGCTTATCGAGTTCACTTTCAATTTCAAAATATTTAGAAAAATCTTCTTGATTATTTACCTTCTGCGTAATTACATGTTCAAGCGTTGAGCCTTGTAAATTACGCATACAATAACAACAATGATTATCAGTATCTTTAAGTAATATTTCTTTTAATTCCTTCTTGTTTTCGCCATTAAAAATACTATATAAATCATTTAAGCAACTTTTCTCTTCTTTAAAACATTCTTTAAGAAAACCTTTGATTAGTTTATGAGCAGCTTCACGATTTTTGTTCTTATCTATGTATTCCATAATACCTATTTAAGAAGATTTTTCACCAATTCACTTTCTTCTCCAACCTTATTAATAATTAAATTTATGACCTTATCCATACGCATTACATCTCCAACACCTTTCCAATAATTATATGCATCAACAAGTTCACTTAATAAAGAATTTCTTACAGGCGATTCCATTTGATTTTCAAGTAAACTATTATAATCTAAGCCGTATGAATTAGGCATTTTATTACATTTAGTCAATCTATCTTCTCTTCCTAATTGATACACTATATTATTTTCATCTTGTTTGAAATTAGATAAAACGACAGGCGAGTGAGTTGAAACAATAAACTGAATATTAGGGAAAGTATATCTTAGGCGATCAAGCATTTCTTGTGCTAATGAAGGATGTAAATGAAGATCTATTTCATCTATAAAACACACTCCATTTGAAGTGCAATTATTATTCAATAAGAATGATCTATTAGCCAAATCAAATACAATTGAAAGCACACGTCTATAACCTGCTGGAAGCGATTCAAAATCCGATTCAATACCATTTTTAAATCTAAAAACAATTACATCTTTGTTTCCTCTTGATACAACAGACATTTCCGTTATTTCAAAATCCTCATTTTTTACAGAATCTTTTAATGGCTCCGCAAATTTCTTTATACACTCTCCAATTGCATTAAGATAAGCCTTTTCGTTGTTTTTTGAATGACCATATTTATCATTCTTCCATTGCATAACAAAATACCACTGCCAAACCAATCCACAATCACGAGGATCATTCCAATTATAATAACCAGCAGACTGAGCAATTCCAAATTCAGACTTTAATAAATCTTGAATTTTTTGTCCCATACTCATCTTCTCATGAGGAAAAGAATCCGAATAAAAAGCAAGAATAGGTAAGTTTTGAAGAGTATCATAATGTTCCCAAAAACAAATAGCTTCTTTTGCATAAAGCTCTTTCATTCCGTACATATTTTCTTTACGAAACACTACATTTAACGTTTTTTTATCATCTAACACTATTGTAGTTTCAATATCAATAGGGAATGAACCCTCTTTTGATTGAGTGCCATCTTCATTAAACTTTCTTGTAGCATCAGTTGTTTTGAACTTCTGTACCCCACCTTGAATAGTATTTGCAATAAAATTACTCTGACTAATCCTTTTGCTTTTTGTAAAAATAAAACTTAATGATTGTTTAAGAGCAGTAATAAGATTTGTTTTACCCATTCCATTCTTACCAATCAAAATCGTAGTCATTTTACCAAATTCTAAATTAATATTTTCGTAATTACGATAGTTTGTAAGTTTTATATTCTTAATATACATACTTGATTTTTTTTACAAATATACTTTTGATTATTAAACTACAAAAATATAAATAATAGTTGAATTTACAAAATAAAGGAGGGCGTTAACCCTCCTTTGTTTTTACTCAATAATGCCTTTGACTTTGAGGTCGGCTTCTTGGTATTTCACCTTGGCTAAGGTGCGTTTGAAGCTTGAACTTGGTAAGAAACGACAAGTGAAACGTGTAATGGTGCTTGCGTCCACTTTTTCGGCTTCTTCTTGCGACTTTGCTCTTATGGTTGGAGAGAAGGTGCCTAAAAAGCCTAATTTCACTGCGCTACCGTTTAAGATTGTGTTGCTGATTTCCATCTCTAAGGCTTTTAATACTGCTAACACATCGGCATAGCTGATTGTTGTTGAATTGCTGATTGAACCTGCAATGGAATCTAAATCCACATCTTGACCTCTGAAAAGGCGTGCAACATATCTTTCTCCTGGATTGTTTCCTAATAGAATGTTGCGTTTTACTGTTACGTACTTAATCATAATGTTTTAATTGGTTTTTGGTTAATAAATTATTTAATTACTTCTTTTTGCACTAAGTTTGAGAGTTTATAACCGTTCTTTGCCGAAACGTTCCCTCCAATAAACGAGGCAATGGTGGTTAAAATCACTATCACAAACTCAATGATTCTTTTCCAATTTGGACTTTGTGTGTTTTTCATAAGCTTTAATGTTTTAATTGATTTGCAATGCAAAGATAAGTGCTTTTTTTAGTTGCTACAATAGGGTGAAAGAAGTTGGTTGAAGTTGGTTTAAGTTGGTTGAAATTAATTTAACTTAGTTTAATTTAGTTGAATTTAATTAAAGTAGAATTTGAAGTAATATCTTCTTCCCATTTATAGTGAATCATCTCTGCCATTTGACTCTTCAATCTCTTGGAATAATGCTCATAATATAGCCCTATCACTCTTTCATCTCCTGTGTCTCTGTTTTTTGCAACCTCTATCAAACTGCTATAATTAGAATACATCTCTACTAAGTCTCTTCTGAAAAAATCTTTTGCGTGTTTGTTGAAATCGTTGTTCACTTTATGGATTATAAACACATTGTCTGCCATATTACTTAGGTCATAACTGCCCGATATGTCGCTCTTTCTCACAATTCCAAAGGATTTTCTTGGGTGGGCAACTAAAATAATGTGAATGCTTTTCTTACGGGCAAAGTCTGCTAATTCTTTTATGAAATTGCTTTGTTGTTCATACTTCTCTGAGGCTAAGTTCACTAAATTCATACATGCCATATTGTCTAAAACAACTAATTGCACTTGTTTTTCTTCAACTAATTGTTTTATGTTTTGAAAGAGAGTGTCCCAATTGTTGCCGTTTGCATTGTTGTAGATGAAAAGATGCTCATTTAAATTCTTTTCTATCAAACTATTGTTTTCCTTTGTGTCTTGATGAAGCCCACGACTCACTAAAAGAAACCACGATTTCAATCTCCAAGCTTGCATCTCACCGGAGAAAAGTCCTACTTTAAAGTCTTTATCGCAAATGTTTAATATTGTGTTGATTAAAAACACGCTTTTTCCACAACCATTGATGCCTGTAAGAACCGAAAGACCTCCTGAGGCTAATCCTCCGTTAAGACTTCTGTCCAATTCATTATAGCCTGTTGGAATACGAAGAATGTTATCTGCCTCCGGGGAGGTGATTTTCTCAAAGCCTAACCAGATTTCTTCCTCAGGAGCTTGGCTTTGTTGCAAATCCACATAGTCTTTTGCTTCATATTGCTGCTTTCTGTGAACAGGAGGCTCAAAAAGCTCACGAAATTCCTTCCAATGATAAGAAGAACAAGAGTTGTGAAAACATTTAAAGCCTACACGTCCATCGTCAAACTCAAATACGGCAGAATCGGGGCTTTTATGCTCGCTGTTAAACGGACATTGTTCTAAGGTATATTTCCTACCCCCGGCAATAGAACGTTCCTTATAAGCGATATTATGCTTATTTAAGAAGTCTTTTGCACTGAATCGACCTCTTCCGTAATTGTTTTCTTGACAAGGACGATTTGTTTTTGTCATAAAAGCAGAGACAATCTTTTCAAAATAACTCGTTTGAATAGGGATTATTCGTTCGGGAATATGTTTAAAACAACTTGTGCGATGAGGAGTAAGAGGAGTGTGAGGACCTTTATGAGTGAGAGTTCCGTAAAGCTTAGTTAGACGCGCACGATTGCAGACTTGTGTGTCAATAGTAACCTCTTCGGTGGAGAAAAGCATAGAAATGACCTTGGTGAAATCCTTTACCAAATTATCGGTTTGATTATTGACCTCCATATTACAAGGCAACATAATGTGATAGCCATTGCCCGAAACGCAACCTATGTAATTGGAAAAACCATTGTAGAATAAAAAATCCCACACCTTCTTTGCAACAAGATTTGCAGCGTTTAACTCTTCAAGGGTAGAGGAAGTGTTGCTCTTTCTTACAGGATCAAAATCCAACATCACCCAACGTCTTCTTTTAATATGCTCGTCCTTGATGGAATTCTTACTTGGAGCAAACTTATCTAAACAACCAATTGTTCTCATCGTACCTTCCAAATGATAATACTTAATCTCATTAAAGATAAAATACCAATTCAAATTCAAATACTCCTTTGCCTCCAAGGCGTTAATCAAACTGCCCACGTCTTTAAACCAACCTGAGTAGCAACGATGCACTCCATCAACGTTTCCAATTCCACGAATTTCGGCCGCCGCCAAATTGAAAATATTAAAACAATTATTTAAATCTTCTAATCTCATAAAATTTCTTTTTTATTTTTAATTTTTTCTAATTATATATATTATTATATTTATTATTATATATATTATTATTGTCTCCATACTGTGGAGTGTCGACTCCA
>CALDHX010000019.1 GCA_937901525.1 uncultured Bacteroidales bacterium | reverse complement strand
ACTTCACTTTAAGCGAGCAACCTGCGGGTAGTTATGTGATAAAAGCTTATCAAGGTAGATTTAGCGAAAGCAAAAAGATAGTTATAGAATAATCATTCTTTGAAAGAATAAAAAAAATCAATGTTTTTTAATAAAAATTCTCTTGTCATTAATAAAAGATTTCCTATCTTTGCAGTCTGAAATTTAATAGAAAAAAAAAGACACCAAAATGAAAAGATTATTACTTTCTATTTTCACATTAATTTGTGCAAACACACTCTTAGCACAAGAAATATTTTCAATAGGCGAGTTAACCTATGAAATAACAAATGAAACACAAGCACAAGTTGAACTGCACAAATGCAGTAATTCTGCAATTTCTGTTATTATTCCACAAGAAGTTTCTTACAATGGAGTAAATTATAGTGTTACAGCTATAGGAGCTGATGCGTTCAAATTTTGCCTTAGCTTAGCTTCTGTTAATATTCCAAATAGCGTTACTTCTATTGGAGAAAACGCATTTGTTGGTTGCATTAATTTAAATTCTATTGTTCTGCCAAGTAGCATTACTTCTATTGGAAATAACGCATTTACTTTTTGCGAAACTTTAACTTCTGTTACTTGTCTTGCAGAAGCAACTCCTGTAATAGGTAGTGGTATTTTTAACAATACTAATGCAAATATAACTCTAACTGTTCCTTTTGGTGCAACAGGTTATGCATCTAATTGGGCAGAAACTTCTTGGAAAAAAATTAATTACCTAATTCAAGAAGGAGAAACAAAACTTCTTTCAACTAACTTTACAATAAACAACAAAACAGGCTTAATCAATGAAGGCGTTTTAAGAATAAAACAAAACGGACAATTGATTAACAAAACATCTACAAATGTTGGTGGAATTATTGAAATAGAAACTCCAACATTAGCAAATGATAAATGGTCTTTTATTGGAGCTCCTTTTGCAGGTTATAAGATAAAAGCCGTAAAACCTGGTTCAAAAGATATTGCTATTTCACTTTTTGATTACACAACAGGAAATTGGGCAGAAGATTTTGCAACTATTGACGATTCAGTAGGAAGTGGTGAAGGATTCTTTGCATGGAGCTTTGCAGCAGAGCCAACTGTTTTCACAACCTACGGCGATGGTGCAGAAACATATAACTTTGAAACAACACCTGCATATTCTTTAAACAACGGTGCAGTAAATGTAACAAAAAATCTTACAACCCATACAGAAGGTGGTAATTGGCTTGCATTATCTAACCCTTATACTTTCAAACTTGATGTAGAAAAATTCCTAAGTGAACACGGTGATATTAAAGGTGGTGAAGTTTATCGTTTCAATGGCTCTGTTTGGACACCGGTTTCAGAAGGTGAAATCAATATGACAGAAGGTTTCTTTGTGAATTTTGAAAATCCTGGCACTCATAGTGTATCTTTCTCAAAATTCTATATATATGAACCTGCAAAATCAAAAGCTATTGAAGCAAAAGATTACATTACTTTAAATGTTGCAGAAGGTGAAAATGTAAGTAAGCTACGTTTTGCTCAAAATCCAAAAGCTAAACAAGGCGATGACATCTTTGATGCAAACAAACTATTCTCTCCTTTGGAAATCACTGAGCCTTATTTTGTAACTGATGGAGTTGCCTTAGTAAAAGAAGAAGTAAAAGAACTACCATACTATGCAACACTTAACATAAAGAACTATGACAGCAAAGAAGTAACATTTAGAGTAGATAACATACCAGAAGACGTCTATGTATACCTCTTAGACAACGGACAAGATATTAAAATGAATGGCGGAGTAAAATACACCACTAACATTGCAGTAGGAGAAAACGAAGATAGATTTAAACTCCTAATAAAGAAAGCCCGTAGAATTGCAGAAGAAATAACAACAGACATATATGTACATAATTCCAACAGATATGTAACAATAACCACTACCCAAAAAGACTTAAAAATAGAAGTATATAACGCCTTAGGGCAAAAAGTATTTGAAACAAAAAACTATAACTTCACTCTAAAAGGCGTTTCATCAGGAGCCTATCTGATAAAAGCCTATAATAACACAAGTAGTAAAACATCGAAAGTAATAATTAGATAGCTATATATAGATAAAAAAAATAGAAGCAGTAAATCTTGTAAAAGTAAAAAGAAACATCAATTTTGGAGAAAACCCAGGCGAAAGGTTTATCGCAAGAATTGTAAGAGAGCAATCAGTAGATTTAGACTACATTGCAGAACAAATTGCAGGTGCTTCCACAATGAGCAAAGCTGATGTAATGGGCGTTTTACAGCAG
>CALDHX010000018.1 GCA_937901525.1 uncultured Bacteroidales bacterium | reverse complement strand
CAAAGAAAAACTAATAGAGACCTGCTTTATTCATCTGCTTAATGAAAAAACACAAGTTTCACTCTTAATGTGGTTGGTAGAAATCTTACTTTACTACTCACAAGAAGAAGAGTGGATAAAGCAAGAGTTGATTTTCTTCGCACAAGACCTGCAAATCAATTCCTCTCCTGCTAAATTACAAATCATAAAACGAATAAAAAAGAGATTAAATTCGTAAGTTGGTTATTTTTTTTGATTACTTTAATTATTTTATCTTTGTCGTACTACTATTTTAACGGCTTCGTACTAATAGTACAACAAAGATAAAATAGTAGTACAACGCTGTTAAAACTATCTTAATCTATCAATTAAATATCTCTTACGAGCAAAGAAAATAAATCCTACAACACCTAAAAGATTTACTACGGCAGAAACCCAAAACGATGCGTTGTATCCGAAATATTCTACTACGACTCCGCCGATTAAAATGCCTAATCCTACTCCTACGTCCCAAGAAATAAGTAAGGAAGAATTAGCTGTGCCTCTTTGTGTATGTGGTGCAAGATTTATATACATTGTTTGAAAAGCCGGAAACATATGTCCGTTGCCTAATCCTATGATAAGAGCAGCAGAATAATAGCCAAAGGAATTATTTACTGCTGCAAAAATAAAATATCCTACAAGAGAAATCAATATTCCTATTGAAGCATTTTCTACAATCTTGCCTTTGCTTAATGATTTATTGCCTATTAAGCGTGAACATATCAATCCCAAAGACATTAACAAGAAAAACAATCCCGTTCCGCTTGTTATTCCTAATTGTTCTTTACCATAGATGGCTATATATGTAGAAAGTATTCCGTAAGAGAAAGCAAAACAAACCATTGTTAGCGATTGACTCCACGATTTCAATAAGAAAAATCTGTCTAACGAGATTACCTTTTTGTCTTTTATCAATTCTCTTTTTTCTAACTTTACTGTGGAATTTATTATTAATCCTATGCCTGCAACAGCCATAGAAATTGCAAATATCAAATCAAAATTGTGAGTTAGCTGATAAATATATATTGCAACCGAAGGACTGATTGCTGTTGCAATATTATTACTTAATCCGTAATATCCTATTCCTTCTGCTCTCCTTGAAGGATGCAAAACATCTATTGCAACAGTGCTATTTGCAACTGTTGTCGCTCCAAAAGGGGCTCCGTGAAGTGTTCTAACGATTGCAAAAAGTAAAAGCGAACCTGCAACTAAATAACCTGCAAAGAATATAAACATTAAGAAAAAACAAATCAAAAGGACTTGTTTTCTTGGATAAGAATCAACAATAAAGCCACTAAAAGGACGCACTAAAAGAGCCGTTAGTGTATATCCTGAAAGTACTACTCCTATTACGTGTTTATCTGCTGCAAAGGTTTCACTAAGATAAATCGGCAACAAGGGTGTTACCAACATAAAAGAGAAAAATATCATAAAGTTGGCAAGCCATACTTTTATGTAATTGGAATTCCATAATTTTTCTTCTTTCATAAGATTTAGTTTAAAGAGAAATATCTTTTTTCATTTTCTTTATAGAAGCAACTAATACCCACAATGACACAAAAGCTGATAAGAAATCTGCTACTACTGTTGATAGCCACACGCCATTAAGACCTAAGACAAGCGGCATTAGATAAAGTGCAGGAATTAAAAACAATAATTGTCTTGTTAAAGAAAGAAATATTGCAATTTTGGCTTTTCCTATCGCTTGAAAGAAGTTTGAGGCAACTATTTGCATACCTACAATAGGAAAGGCTAACATAAATAATCTAAATCCGGTGATTGAGAGATTTATCATTTCTTCATCGTTTGTGAAAGCAGAGGCTATCAGTTTAGGACACAACTCTGCAACTAAAAATCCTATGGTTGTGATTACAAATCCTGCTATCATTCCTTTTTTTAGCGTAGATAAAACTCTATGTTGAAGCTTTGCTCCATAGTTATAGCCAATAATCGGTTGCATTCCTTGTGTTAGACCAAGTATAATCATAACAAATGTAAATGCAATGCTATTTATGATTCCGTATGCACCAATTGCTAAATCTCCTCCGTATTTTTTTAGTTGAATATTCACTATTATAACCACTAAACACGCAACAAGATTTGTCATAAAAGGCGACATACCAATAGCACACGCATCGAAAACTATTTTTTTCTTTAATTTGAAGCAATCTTTTGTAAAGTGTACAATTTGATTTTGTTTTAAGAATATAAAAATCAAAACAAAGGTTGCAATTACTTGTGTTATTACTGTTGCCCAAGCTGCTCCTGCTATTCCCCATTTAAAGACTAAAATAAATAATGCGTCTAAAACAGCATTTAACCCTACAGCAAATATCGTTACATACATCGCTTTTGTTGGATAACCTGCCGAACGCAACACTGCATTCAAGCCTAAGTAAAGGTGAGTAAAGACATTTCCTATTAGAATAATGAACATGTATTCTTTTGCATAGCCTACGGTTTGTTCACTCCCTCCAAGTGCATATAAAATCGGTTCTAAAAATGGCAAACACGCAATTGTAAAAAGAATTCCAAAGATAAGATTTAGTATAATTACGTTTCCTAAAACGAGTCTTGCTGTTTTGTAATCTTTTTCGCCTAATTTGATTGAGGTTAAGGCCGATGCTCCAACGCCAACTAAGGCTCCAAATGCCGCTGCTAAGTTCATAAAAGGAAAAGTCAAGGCTAAGCCAGAAATTGCTAAGGCTCCAACTCCTTGCCCTATGAATATTCTATCAACAACGTTAAATAAACTTGATGCAATCTGTGCTATAATTGCAGGAGTTGCATATTGCAACAACAAAGTTCCTATTTTCTCTCTGCCTAATATTAAGGCTTTTTCTTCATTCACTTTCATAATCGTGTGCAAAATTACAAAAAAATAAGGTGTATCACATTCGATACACCTTATTTTTTATTTATGATATTTTTTTATCCTAAAAATGCTAACAATACCCCTGCTGCAACTGTTGAGCCTATAACTCCTGCAACGTTTGGTCCCATTGCGTGCATCAACAAGAAGTTACTTGGATTTGCTTCTTGTCCTACGTTTTGAGAAACACGAGCTGCCATTGGCACAGCCGATACTCCCGCAGAACCAATCAAAGGATTGATTTTATTTTTAGAGAATACGTTCATCAATTTTGCAAACAATACCCCTGAAGCACTACCTAATGCGAATGCAGTTACTCCAAGAACAAGAATTAACAAAGTTTGTGGGTTAAGGAATGAAGATGCGGTTGCAGTAGCTCCCACAGATATTCCTAAGAATATTGTACAAATATTCATCAATTCGTTTTGTACTGTTTTGCTTAAACGTTCTGTAACTCCACATTCACGCAATAGGTTTCCTAACATTAAGCAACCTACAAGCGGTGCTGCTGCTGGTAACAATAAAGCAATGATTGCTGTTACAAGAATTGGGAAAATGATTTTTTCAGTCTTTGATACCTTACGCAATTGTTTCATAACAATTTGACGTTCTTTTTCTGTAGTCAAAGCTTTCATGATAGGAGGTTGAATAACCGGTACTAACGCCATATAAGAATAAGCTGCAACGGCGATAGGTCCCAATAATTCAGGTGCTAACTTAGATGTAAGATAGATAGCTGTAGGACCGTCTGCTCCACCTATGATTCCGATTGAACCAGCTTGTTCGTATGTAAATCCTAATGCTAATGCACCAAAGAATGTTGCGAAGATTGCAATTTGAGCTGCTGCTCCAAGAAGGAAACTCTTAGGATTTGCTAACAATGGTCCGAAATCTGTCATTGCTCCTACTCCAAGGAAAATCAAACATGGATAAATACCAAGTTTAACTCCAAGATATAAGTAGTCAAGTAAGCCTACGTTGTTTGCATCTGCAAATTCTTTCCAATGAACGTGTCCTTCTGCAAAAAGTTCAGGGTGATATAATCCCGCACCTGGAAGATTTGTCAAAAGCATTCCGAAAGCTATAGGAAGTAATAAAAGAGGCTCAAACTTTTTTACAATAGCAAGGTAAAGCAATACAAATGATACTAATATCATTACAAGACATAACCAATTGCCTTCAAGTTGAGCAAATCCCATACTTCCAAAAAATTCCGACATCTTATCACCTATTGATATTTCTCCTGCCATTGTAAGTGTAGGCACAAGCAATACCATAAGCAAAAGGGCGAAACACTTTATTATATTTGATTTAGAATTTTTCATTTTTCTATTTCTTTTTTTTATGAATTATGCTAAATCTACTAAAGCGTCATCTTGAGCAACGGTTTGTCCAACTGAAACATAAATAGCTTTAACTTGTCCGTCTTTTCCTGCCATTATGTTGTTTTCCATCTTCATTGCTTCCATTACAATCAAGACATCTCCTTTTTTAACTTGATCTCCTTCTTTTACATTAATAGAAACGATTGTTCCTGGCAAAGGAGATTTTATTGCTTGTTTGCTTGCAGCTTGAACTGGCGCAACAGGCGTATTTCCTTTCGGATTTGGAGTTTGCATATGTGGAGCTGAAGGAATTGCTGCTTTTCTTGCAACAGGTGCTACCTTAGGAGCATCTTTCTTTTCATACACTACATCGTATGAAATACCATTTACTTCCACAGTTGCTTTATTATGTTCTGTAACATTCACAGTTACATCGAACGGTTGTTCGTCTATGGTTATTTTAAACTTATTCATAATTTCTACTACTTAGTAAAATTTCTCATATTATAAATTTTAGAACTCCAAGGAGAGTATCTCTTTTCTACTTCTTCTATTGTGATCACGTGAGGCTCCTCATCGTGTGCATCAAAGTAAAGATGCATTGCCAAAGCTATTGCTGCTTGTTCGTGAGATGTAGGATGAGAGTTTGTAGATGTTTTTTCTACAACTTTAACTTCCTCTTTCGCATTATCAGATGCTGGTTTTTTATCCTTTAAACCTACTGCCCAAGACAATAATTTTATGAATAAAATCAATCCAACTAAGATAAGGAAAGTCATTCCTATACCTGCGCCACAAACAACTCCGGCAAATCCCCAATCAATACTTAATAACATCATAACTATAATGGAATATTAGAGTGTTTCTTCATTGGATTAGTTACGCGTTTAGTTTGTAGAGATTGGAAAGCACGGATTACTCTGAAACGAGTATTTCTTGGCTCTATCACATCATCTATATAACCATACGAAGCTGCTTTATATGGATTTGCAAATGCGTTATTGTATTCGTTTTCTTTATCTGCAACAAATTTTGCTTTTGCTTCTGGATCTGTTATTGCAGACATTTCTTTTCCATATAATACTTCAACCGCTCCTTTTGCTCCCATAACTGCGATTTGTGCAGTTGGCCAAGCGTAGTTAAAGTCTCCTCTTAATTGTTTTGAAGACATCACATCGTGAGCTCCACCGTATGATTTACGTAATGTTACTGTAACTTTTGGAACTGTTGCTTCTCCGTAAGCGAACATAAGTTTTGCTCCGTGAGTGATAATTCCACCATATTCTTGTACTCTTCCTGGTAAGAAACCTGGAACATCAACAAGAGTAAGGATAGGAATATTGAAACAATCGCAGAAACGAACAAAACGAGCTGCTTTTCTTGAAGCTTCAATGTCTAAAACCCCAGCAGAAACGTTTGGTTGATTTGCTATCACTCCAACAGATGCTCCACCCATACGGCAGAATCCTACTATAATGTTACGTGCATAACGTTCGTGTACTTGAAGGAATTTACCATCATCAACAATTGCTGTAATAACTTCCATCATATCGTAAGGAAGATTTGGATTATCAGGAATAATGCTGTTTAATCTGTCTTCCAATCTATCAAATGGGTCGTTGCATACTGTTGTTGGTGCTTCTTCTAAGTTGTTGCTTGGAATATATGAAAGCAATTCACGAATAGTTGCAATACCTTCTTCTTCTGTTTGTGCTAAGAAGTGAGACACACCAGACTTTGTTGAGTGGATTTCAGCTCCTCCTAAATCCTCTGTTGTAATATCTTCACCTGTTACGGTTTTTACAACTTTTGGTCCTGTAACAAACATATATGATGTTTGATCAGACATTAAAATAAAGTCTGTTAATGCTGGTGAATAAACCGCTCCTCCTGCGCAAGGTCCAAATATTGCAGATATTTGTGGAACTACTCCTGAGGCTAAGATGTTTCTTTCAAATATTTCAGCATATCCTGCAAGTGAATTAACACCTTCTTGAATACGAGCTCCACCTGAGTCGTTCAATCCAATAACAGGAGCACCTACTGTCATAGCTTTATCCATCACTTTGCAGATTTTTTCTGCCATCATTTCAGATAAAGCACCTCCGAACACAGTAAAATCTTGTGCAAACACAAATACTAAACGTCCGTTAATTGTTCCTTGTCCTGTAACTACACCATCAGAAAGAAATTTAGTGTCAGCCATTCCGAATTCTGAACATCTGTGAGTTACAAACATGTCAAATTCTTCAAAACTATCTTGGTCTAACAATAGTTCTATTCTTTCTCTTGCGGTTAATTTACCTTTTGCATGTTGAGAGTCTATTCTTTTTATTCCACCTCCCAACTTTGCCTTTTCTCTGTTATCAAGCAATTGCTTGATCTTTTCTTCAAAAGCCATTACTTCTATTTATTGAAAATCAAAAAATTATTTACAGCAAAGTTCTGTTAAAACTCCCATAGTTGATTTTGGATGTAAGAATCCTATGTTTAGGTTTTCTGCACCTTTTCTTGCTTGTTTGTCAATCAACTTCACGCCTTTTTCTTCTGCATCTTTTAATGCTTGATCAGTATTTTCTACTGCGAAAGCTATGTGATGTACTCCTGCACCTTTCTTTTCAATAAATGAAGCAATAGTGCTATCAGGGCTTGTAGCTTCCAATAATTCTATTTTAACTTCTCCTACTTTAAAGAAAGCAGTTTTAACTTTTTGGTCAGCTACTTCTTCAATGTTGTAGCATTTTAATCCCATTACTTCTTCCCAATACTTGATAGCTTCTTCTAAATTAGAAACAGCTATACCAATGTGTTCAATATGTGTTGGTGTCATAATAACTAATGTTTTTGTGTGTTTAAAATATACCTAAATAATTTTGCAAAATTACTTACTTTTTAATTACAAACAAAATATTTAATATTAAATTAATGTTAATTTTAAGACTCATCTAACTTAAACCGAACATTAATTTTATTTTGACGAAATTTTATTTTTGCAAGTCTTGAAATTTTTTGACAAAAATTGACGAAAAATTAGGGCAAATTAAGAGTTTTTTTTCGCAAATCAAGGCTTATGGGAATTAAGTCTTTGAAAAAATGAAATAAATCAAAGAAAAAAAATATTTTTTCAAAGGAAAAATCGAAAAAAATCAAGAAAAAAACACAAGAAAACAAAGACTTTTTTAGTGATTTCAAGGCTCTAAAAATTCAAGTCTTTGATTTTGTGGTTTTTATTAAGGGCTTATATTTTAAAAAATTTCAATCAGAAAATTTAGAGTCAAAAATATCGCAAGCATTTGGCCTTAACTCGCAGAGAAACTTTTTTACAAAAAAATTAATCAAAGAAAAAAGGCTGCCAAATTTTTGATTCTTTGACAGCCTTTTTTATTAATTCATTCCGTATTTTATACCGTAAACAACGGATTCTAATTGCATTAATTGATCTCGTTTAGATGTTTTTGGAGAATAAACAAAGCAGTCTATCATTACAAATCTTTGTCCGTTATTGTCTTTAAAACAATAATTAACAAATGGACCTCCCATGTAATCATTAAATAATCTCCACAAGCCTCTTGTTTCTACTGCTGTAATTTTATCTTCCCCTATTTGAACTGTATCGCTAAGAAATCCGAAACGATGTTCTGTTCCCATATAAGAGCCACGTGTTGGACCTGGTATGTATTTTTTTGCTAATTCATCTCTAAGAGCAATTATGTTTTCTTGACTAAATTGTTCTTCATTCTTATAATCCATTGCGTAAATCATAATTCCTAAACTTCCATCTTTTGGTTCTTTTCTTAGCCAAACAAAGTTTTCTTCATTAATCGCAAGATAAAATTCTTCACTCAATGTTAAATGAAATCCAAATTTGCTTTTTAGTTTACGAGTTATGTCTGTATTTTCCAATTTCTTAAAAGCAGAATTTACTCTTCTATGTTCGTTGTTATAGAATTGCTTTTTTATTAAATCAGAATGTCTTTGTAGTAAAGCAAACAAAGAATCTCTGTTATCAACCGAAAACTCAAAATAAGCTTGTGGATAAGATTTATAATCTAATCTTTGTTTTAATTTATTAGAATTACCAGCTTTAATATCTATTATAATGATATTACGATGCTTTGTAAACATTTCCGAATTAAAAAAGCCGGTTGGATTCATTTGAACAATATCAAAAAGTGGTTCGGGTTGAGCAAGCCACGGACAAGCTTTCATAAAATATTTACCAACTGAGTCTTTTATTTCTCCTTTATAGACCTCATCAGGTATTACCAATATTGCTTCCAAGGTTTTACCACCCGAAGAAGGCAATCCTTTTGATTCAATATCTTGCTTTGTTTTTTCTTTTGAACAAGAAGTCATTAAGCATGAAAACATCAAAAATAGAACAAGAAATCCTAAAAATCCTTTACTTTTCATTGTCATTTCTTAAATTATTTGTTTAATTGACGGCAAAATTAAGAATTTCTTTCGTAACTTTGCACCTTAAAAATATTTTTTATGTTAGAAAAATTAGAAGCAATCAACGAAAAGTTCCTTGAAATAGAGCAACAGATGAACGAACCTGGCGTAATGAACGATATGAAACATTACGTTAAATTGAGTAAAGACTACAAAGATTTACAGCCAATCATAGCTGCTTACAAGGAATACAAGAACGTATTAGAAAATATAGACAACGCAAAATTTGTATTAAACAACGAAAAGGACGAAGAATTTAGAGATTTAGCAAAAGAAGAGTTAAACGAACTAACATCTAAGAGAGAAGTTATGGAAGATGAAATTCGTTTAATGCTTATCCCTTCTGATCCACAAGATGGCAAGAATGCAATCTTTGAAATCCGTGCAGGAACAGGTGGAGACGAAGCAAGTATTTTTGCAGGCGACCTTTACAGAATGTACACCAAGTTTTTTGAAAAGAAAGGCTGGAAAGTAGAAGTTGTAGACTTTACAGAAGGAACCGTAGGTGGCTATAAAGAAGTAGTTTTGAATGTTTCGGGCGAAGGAGTCTATGGACAAATGAAATATGAATCAGGAGTTCATCGCGTACAAAGAGTTCCTCAAACCGAAACACAAGGAAGAGTTCACACATCAGCAGCATCGGTTGTAGTTTTACCAGAAGCAGAAGAATTTGATGTTGATTTAAAGATGAGCGATATTAGAAAAGACACTTTCTGTTCCTCAGGTCCAGGAGGTCAATCGGTGAATACTACTTATTCTGCTATTCGTTTAACACACATTCCAACAGGAATAGTAGTTTCTTGTCAAGATCAAAAATCACAAATCAAGAACTTTGACAAAGCCTTAGTTGTTTTGCGTTCACGTTTATTTGAATTGGAATACAACAAATACTTAGAAGAAATATCATCTAAAAGAAAAACTATGGTTTCTACAGGAGACCGTTCAGCTAAAATCAGAACTTATAATTATCCTCAATCGAGAGTAACCGACCATCGCATAAATTGGACAATGTATAACTTACCTGTATTTATGGATGGCGACATTCAAGATGTGTTAGACGCACTTCAACTTGCTGAAAATGCAGAAAGATTGAAAGAAGCCGTAAGTTAATAAAAATAATTCGCAATATAATAATAAGGAAGAATCTGTCGTTTTCTAAAAATATAAACAATAAAATAAAAATGATAAAGCACAGATTCTTCTTATTTTTTATATTTTTAAGTTGTCTTCTAAATATTAAAGCTCAATATAGCAATTCTGTCTTAGGACAATGGAGAGATCATCTTTCTTATTATTCAACAAATTCGTTAAACAAAACAGATAATACAATATTAGTAGGTTCTGAGTCCTCTCTTTTTTATTATAATCCATTGACAAATGAATGCGAAAGATTTTCCAAAGTAAATGGATTATCAGATGCAGGAGTTATTTTAACTTCCTATGATTCCGTAACAAAAACAACAATAATCACATACGAAAATTCAAATATTGATATTGTACAAGAAGGTAAGGTTTACAATATTTCTGATATTAGAATTAGAAGTATTGAAGGAAGCAAGGAAATAAACTCTATTTACTTCAACGATTCAAAAGCATACCTTTCTTGTGGCTTTGGCATTGTGGTTTTAGACCTTAAAAGAAAAGAAATTTACGACACCTATTATGTTGGAGAAAATAGTTCAAAGATAGAAGTCAATGCAGTAACTATAAATGACACCTCAATATTTGCGGCAACCGTTAATGGACTTTTATATGCTCCTAAAAACAGCACTGCACTTGCGGCAAGTCAAACATGGAAAAAGGTTCAAAACATAGCAAACCAAGGAAAAGACAATTTAGAGATTACAAACCTACTTTCTCTTGGTAATGGAAAACTTCTAATCACACTTCCAATTGCACAAACAACCTTTTGCGATGCATTTACCTTTGACGGAGAAGAATGGAATAAGATATTTGAAAACGAATACATAAAAAGCCTAAGACTAAGCGAAGGAAAACTAATCAAAATCGCTTATAGAAGTTTAAATATCTATGATGTAAATAATTTAGTTAATGGAGGAGAAATTTATCACCTTAGTGATGAATGGAATCCTGTGCATGGTATTCATTTAGATATTAATGATGCAATAATAGATTCACAAAATCTTTGGCTAGCTCATCAAACAAAAGGACTAATTCGTTTAAAAGATTACAGAAATGGCACACACAATAAAAGCGAACACTTCCCTGATGGTCCAAAAAGCAATCATATATATTCTATTACTGCATCGGAAGATGGAAAGATATACATTGCACCAGGAGGAAAAACAATTCAAAACGCACCTCATGGATTAGCTGCCGATATTTACACATTTGATGGTTGGTGGTGGCAATCTCTTTCGGAAGTTGAAGGACAAGACACAATCAAAGACTTACTTAACGTTACAATAGACCCAAATAATCCATCTCATCTAATGGCTTCATCTTGGTGGAATGGGGTAATAGAAATCAAAGATAATAAAATAATTAACGTATATAACTCTTCAAACACAGATAGCGTAATTCAACGACACCCTTACTGCTACCGAATTGCCTCAGTGCAGTATGACGCATCAGGAAACTTGTTAATTGCAAATTCAATGGTAGAAAATGGTTTCTGTTATCTAAACTATCACAACGAATGGGGTGGATTTGAAACATATTCTTTTGTTGGCGAAAACGAAATATTAGGAATGTGTTTGGATAAATTCTATCATTACAAATTACTTTGGACAAGTAACAACAAAATATTAGTGCTAAACAACGATGGAGAAAAGATTTTTCTTGATCCAAACAAAGGAGCATTAGACGAAAGCACAAAGGTAAATTGTGTAGTGCAAGATATGGACGGAGAAATATGGATTGGAACCGACAAAGGAATAAAAGTGGCATACGGAATAGAGAATGTATTTGAAACAAGCGATGGTTTACACTCAAACACCGAATGCAACAACATCATTTATCAAGAAAATGGAATTGCACAATATCTTTTAAACTTTGAAAACATAACTTGCATAATGATTGATGGAGGAAACAGAAAATGGGTTGGCACAGAAAGAAACGGAATCTATGTTTTATCTTCAACAGGAGGCGAACAAATCCATCATTTCACAGCAGAGAATAGTCCTTTAATATCAAATAGAATAATAAGCATAGCACAAAACGGAAAAACAGGAGAAGTATTTATAGGAACAGATAGAGGACTAATTTCTTACAAAGCAGAATCGATAAAAGGTGCAGAAGAAACAGGAAAACTTACAGCTTATCCTAATCCTTTGCGTCCTCATCACAGCGGAACAATTGCAATTAAAGGATTTGTTAGTGATTCTGATGTAAGAATAACAGACATTTCAGGCAATAGTGTTGCACATCTAAAATCAATAGGAGGACAAGCCGTTTGGGACGGAAAGAATTTCAATGGAGAAGATGTTGCCTCAGGAGTATATCTAATATTCTCCTCAGCAGAAGAAGGCGAAAAAACAGCAAGTGGTAAAGTGCTTATCATAAGATAGAGAAAATGCCAACTTATTGCTCGAAAGCCATTGTACTTAGTTCAATTCCCTACTCCGAATCAAGCATAATTTGTAAATTATACACAGAAGAATTTGGATTAAAGTCCTATATCGTTCGCTCAGCCAAGAAAAAAAACTCTCCTACCCCTACTTCACACTTCCAACCCTTAAATATAATAGAATTTGAGGCTTACAATAGCATAAAATCCAAATTAGAAACGATTAGAACCTCATCTTTAATCTTAGAAAATCTTAACCTAAATTTTAGTATAGTAAAAAATGCTATCACATTCTTTGTTGCCGAAATAATACATCTATCATTAAAAGAAGCAAATCCTAATAAAGAATTATTTGATTACCTTTTCAATCAAATACACCTTTTAAAAAATTCAAAAGACGAAGACCTTGCTGAATTTCATCTGCATTTTATGATAGAATTTGCAGACCATTTAGGCTTAGCTCCAATGAATAACTATTCTGAATACGAAGTTTTTTTCGACCCAATCGCAGGAAAATTCACAAACAAAGCCGATGCTCAAAATTTCAACAAACAAACCTCTTTTACTTTGCACAAATTCATTTCCCAAAAAGAAATTACCAATGAAAAAATATGCAAAAATAAAGTAGAACGTAATATAATATTAGAAGCACTAATCATTTTTTATAGTATTCATATAACAAATCATAGCCAAATAAAATCCCACAAAATTCTAACAACAATACTATAAAATATTTCTTTACTTCATTAAAATAAATCAAAGAAAAAAAACATTACTTCTTTAAAGTAGACACTCTACCTTAAAGAAGTAGAGCCTCTACCTCTTTGAAGTAATTTTGAAAAACAAAGAAAAAAAAGAGCAACTCTTTGTTTGAGTCGCTCTTTTGTATTATTTAATTCATTAAATCTTATTCAACTATTAATTTTTGTGTACTAAATGCTTTTTCTGTTATTATTTTAACGTAGTAAACTCCACTTGCAAAGTTTTCAAGTTCTAATTTATACTCTTTTTCATTGCACTTCATTTCCCCTTTTCCTACAATTCTTCCTTGCATATCACAAATTAATATTTTTGCATCTTGACTTAATCCTTCAACCTTTAAGATTGCTTGATTATTTGCAGGATTAGGGAATATTGTTG
>CALDHX010000017.1 GCA_937901525.1 uncultured Bacteroidales bacterium | reverse complement strand
AGACTGGTGCAAACATAGAACAAATTTCCACACAATTAGCCATGGTAGATTACGCACAGACTATAGCACAGATAGATAGCACTGTCAATAATCTACAACATTTATCCAAAGTATTACTCTCTGAAGAAGGAGCTGCAGGCCGTCTACTCAGCGACACAACCTTTTATCACAACCTAAACTCTTTATGTGACAACGCAAACGCGCTCATTGAGGATATAAAGAAACATCCTACCCGATATATCAATATCTCCGTATTCGGACGAAAGTAATGTAAGAAATCTCTCAGATTCCCCTTCACTAAAGAAGGGGATTTTTCATACCTACTATATCGAGCTTTTTAAAGTTGTCCACAAAGAACAGCTATAAATGTTACGAGCAGCCAAGATATTGAGAAGATACAAAACAACATGTTTCACAAACAAAGCTAAATTAGCGCCTCTACAGCAATAGAGAGAACTAGCTGTATATAATACATGACAGAAATAATATAGTCAGAAAACGGACGAAAAAGGATGATTTCATTATGTGGAAAATGACAGGAAAATTAAATAAATTAAAATAAACATTTTTCTCTAATATCTTTGATTTAAAATATTCCTTCTTACAAAAAACTTTATTTGTTAAAAGATTTCCATCTGATTTCGCACGAAAATTAGAGCGAAATCGGACTTTGTTTTGCTCAAATGCGAAGAAAAAAAATTACTCTCCAAGGGTAAAACTATTACCATCCTAAGGTAATAGCATTACCACTAAGGGGTAGAGCTTCTACTTCAAAGAAATAATTTGAAAAAACAAAGAAAAAACTCAAAAAAGCAAAGAAAAAATCTGAAAAAGTAAAGAAAAAATTAAAGAAATCTTTGCTTTAAAAAATTAAATACTTGATTTAGTGGATTTTATTTAAAGCGAAATACTTCAAAAATTTCGGATTAGGGTTTTAAAGTCCAAAATTTTTGAAGTATTTCGCAGTTTAGTTTTAAGAAAAAGGCGTTTATTGCCCATTTTCCTTTGAAAAAAATTGAGTTAATTTTTCTATCCCTTGTTTATGTTTTAATGGATTGGTTTCTTTTAGGTTAATAATATTTTGTAATTTCCATTTAATTGAAGGATAATTACTCAAATTTCCTGCACTACATTTACTCCAATCTGGATTTCCTTCTTCAAATGAAAAAATAAAGGCTTTATCTGTTTCTGTCAATGATGTGTTTACTTGGTTTATCAACTTTTTCCTTGTTTTTTCGTAATCTTCATAAGTAAATTCAATGTCTGACATTCCTTTAAATTGATTTTCTAAGACTTTACTTTGATCTATATCATTTGGTTGCAAGGATTCTATTATAGGTTTATCGCTACCGAGTAAACATAACATAAATCCATCTTTTACTTCATTAAATGTATTTATTTCCATATACTTGCAATCAAATAAATCTCTTGGATGCTGTCGGCTTAATGCGGCTGTTATCTTGCCTCCATATAATTGTGAATAGGAAACGGTGCGTGCTTTACATGCCATACTGAATTCTTGTTGCGCTTTCTGACAAAGCATTTTTTCTTCTATTTCTCCTATTACGCCTCTTTTGGTTCCATTTACTTCTATTTTCACTGTTGCACCATTGAGTGTACATTGCAATTTCCAAATATCGTATTTTGGAATCACTTTTATATTAGGTATTGTCTTTTCTATATTCTTTTTTAGTATCGTAAGATGTTCTTTTATTGTTTTTAAACTTTCTTCTCTTTCTTGTATATGAATATATGTTAAGTCAATATCTACCGAATAGCGAGGCATATTTTTATGAAATAGATTAATTGCTGTTCCTCCATGTACAGCAAAATCTTTAATTTGATAAACCAAAGGCATTATGCGTATCAATAATGCTACTTGTCTTTTGTATATTTCATTCATAATCGTTCAATTCTTTGGGGATTGTTATTTTATATTTGTTTACATAAATTCCATTTTTTACTAATTGTAGTTTAGATGTTCCTATGTTTATTTTATTTATGTCTAACATATCAAACCAATAATGTCCTGCTTTTTCTGCCATGTATAAAAATATCCTTTTTACTCGCTGATTCTTTATGTTTTCAAGCAATATCTGCACAACATCTGCACGCAAAGAGGTTAATTGTTCCATTATATAATACAAATCCATATAATTGTATTGATCTTTGGCTAAAAGTAAGCATTCCATAAAAGCCTGTTCGGGAGAAGAAACCAACAAATTAACACCTTCTATATTTATATTACTTGTTTGTGGAATTTCTATCGTTTTTGTGCTAAATACTTTAAACGTTCTATCAAAACAATCCTTTAACATCCATTTAGGAACTATTGAACAAGAACAAGCAACCATAAGTATTGGTTTTCCCATAGGTACATAATGATTAAATCCGAAAAGTTCTAATGCGGAATGAGCTGCAATTCTAACTTCTTTTTCTAATTGTTCGTTGTAGCAAGATAAGGATACTATTGCAGATAATTTATCTCCTGTGCGATACATTACGCCTTTATCTAAGGAAGATAACCAACCAGATTGTCTATACTTTCTTATTAGTTGATCGGAATAGCCTTTTTTCTTTAACCAATCGGAGAAAAATAACCCATTTTTCTTTCCTAAAACAAGTAATTGGTTTAATTTACTTTGAAATTCTAAACTCATAGTTTATAATCATACACTAAATTCAACTGCAAAGATAGTGTATTTTCATAGAATCACAAATAAATAACAACAAAGCCCAAAATCTTTGGTTGATTTCGGGCTTTGGTTTTTGATTGTCAAAGGTGTGGTTTTACACAACTATGTTTACAATCTTCTTTGGTACGAAGATGATTTTCTTTATCGCTTTTCCATCAATGTATTTTTGCACTTCGGCGTTGGCTAAGACTATTTTTTCTACCTCATCTTTGTCTAAGTCTAAGGCAATCTCTACATTGGCACGCATTTTTCCGTTTATGGAAACTGGATACTTGAATGTGTTTTCTACAAGTACGCTTTCGTCAAAGGCAGGGAAAGATGCAAAGCTTATGCTTGTTTGATTTCCCATTAGATTCCAAAGTTCTTCGGTTATGTGTGGTGCAAATGGCGACAATAAAATGCACAATGGTTCAAGGATTTCTTTTTTGTTGCACTTCAAGTCTGAGAGTTCATTTACGCATATCATAAATGTAGAAATTGAAGTGTTGAAAGAAAATCTTTCTATGTCTTCTTGTACTTTCTTTATCGTCTTATGTAATGCTTTTAGTTCGTCTTTTGTTGCTTTTTCTTCGCTTACGCAGTAGTTATTGTCTTTGTCGTGATATAATCGCCAGAATTTTCTTATGAATCGGCTGACTCCTTCTATTCCTTTGGTGTCCCAAGGTTTTGATTGTTCCAATGGTCCAAGGAACATTTCGTATAATCTTAGTGTGTCGGCTCCATATTTTTCTACTAAGTCGTCTGGGTTTTGTACGTTGTAGAGACTTTTACTCATCTTTTCGATTTCGTGTCCGCAAATGTATTTTCCGTCTTCTAAAACAAATTCTGCGTCTTTGAATTCTTCTCTCCACGCTTTGAATTTCTCTAAATCTAAAACGTCATTGTCTACTATATTTATATCAACGTGCAATGGGTCGGTTTCAAATTCTCCTTTTAGGTTATAGGATACGTATTTGTTTGTTCCTTTTACTCGATATACGAAATTAGAACGGCCTTGTATCATTCCTTGGTTAATGAGTTTTTGATATGGTTCTTCTTTACAAACTGCTCCTATATCGAAAAGGAATTTGGTTATAAAGCGTGAGTATAACAAGTGGCCTGTTGCGTGTTCGCTTCCTCCGATATATAAATCTACATTTTGCCAATATTGGTTTGCTTCTTTGGATACTAAGGCTTCTGTGTTGTTTGGATCCATATATCTTATGGAATAGGCGTTTGAACCTGCAAATCCCGGCATTGTATTGCAGTCGTATGGATAGCCGTCTTTGGTTTTCCAATTTTTTGCTCTTGCTATTGGTGGTTCTCCGCTTTCTGTTGGTAGGTATTTATCAACTTCTGGCAATAATAACGGTAGTTCGCTTTCGGAAATAGGAGTTGCTATTCCGTCTTTGTAGTAAATTGGGAATGGTTCGCCCCAATATCTTTGGCGTGAATAGATTGCATCTCTTAATCGATAGTTTATTGTGCCAAAGCCTAAGTTTTTGTCTTCTATGTGTTGGATTGCTTTCTTTATTGCGTCTTTTACGTCTAAGCCGTTAAGTAAATCGGAATTGATTACCTTGCCTGCTTTTGAGTCTTTGCTTTCTTGCCACATGGAAGTGTCTTCTTCTTGTTCTCCGTGTGGGACTACTACTTGTTTTATAGGAAGATTAAAATGTTTTGCAAAGGCAAAGTCTCTACTATCGTGTGCCGGCACTGCCATAACGGCTCCTGTGCCATAGCCTGCTAAGACATAATCGGAAATCCAAATAGGAACTCTCTCGCCACTCAAAGGAAGAAGCGCGTAAGAGCCGGTAAATACTCCAGAAACTTTCTTTACTTCTGCTTGACGCTCTCTTTCGCTACGGTTTTTCGCCCATGAAACGTATTTTTCTACTTCTTCTTTTTGTTCTTGTGTGGTTAAGTCGGCGATTTTGTCGTGTTCTGGACAAAGAACCATAAAAGTAACTCCGAAAAGCGTGTCTGCTCTTGTTGTAAACACTTCTAAGCTTTCGCCATTCTCTAATTTAAAATATACAGCCGCTCCTTGACTCTTGCCAATCCAGTTTCTTTGTATTTCTTTCAATGAGTCTGTCCAATCAAGCTTGTCTAAATCGTTAAGAAGTCTTTCTGCGTATGCTGTGATTCTTAAAGACCATTGACGCATTGATTTTCTTTCAACAGGATAACCTCCTCTTACCGATACGCCATTAACAACTTCATCGTTAGCAAGCACAGTTCCAAGTTCGCTACACCAATTCACCATAGAATCTGAAAGATATGCTATTCTATAATTCATTAAAATGTCTGCTTTTTCTTTTTCTGAAAAGTTTTTCCATTCTTCTGAGGTGAATTTTTCTACTTGTGAGGTTGCTGCATTTATGTTTTGGTTTCCTTCTTTTTCAAATACGCTAATCAATTCTTCTATTGGGCGTGCTTTTTGTGCATCATTACAATAGTAACTGCCAAATAGTTTTAGGAAAGTCCATTGTGTCCATTTGTAATATTTGTCATCGCAAGTTCTTACTTCTCTATCCCAATCGTAAGAAAGGCCTAAGATGTCTAATTGCTGACGATAACGATTTATATTATTCTCTGTGGTGATTGCAGGGTGTTGTCCTGTTTGTATTGCGTATTGTTCTGCTGGCAATCCGTAAGCATCGTATCCCATAGGGTGCAATACGTTGAAGCCTTGCAAGCGTTTGTATCTTGAAAATATGTCTGAGGCTATGTAACCAAGCGGATGTCCTACGTGAAGTCCTGCTCCCGATGGATAAGGGAACATATCTAAAACATAATACTTTGGTTTGTCTTCTCTAATCTCTGCTTTAAAGGTTTTATTCTCTTTCCAAAAGTTTTGCCATTTTGGTTCGATTTCTCTAAAATTGTATTCCATATATCGTTTTTTTTAATTCTCTTGTTTTAAGTTTAATTCTACTACGTTTTCTACGTGATGTGTGTGTGGAAACATATCTACCGGACGTATTTTCCCTACATTATATAAAGGAGATAATAATTCCAAATCTCTTGCTTGTGTTGCTGGGTTGCAACTTATGTAAACTATTTTGCGAGCCTTTATCTTCAAGAGTTGATTTACTACATTTTCTGCCATTCCTGCACGAGGTGGATCGGTAATTACTACATCGGGAGTGCCATATTGAGCAACGAAATCATCATTTAATATCTTTGCCATATCGCCTGCTATGAATGTAGTGTTGTAAATCTGATTATACTCTGAATTTATCTTAGCATCTTCAACTGCATCTTCAACATACTCTACTCCTACTACCTTTTTTGCAAGGTGTGCTACGTAATTTGCAATTGTCCCTGTGCCTGTGTATAGGTCATACACAGTATCTGAGGGTTTTATCTCTGCAAAATCGGCTGCAATTGAGTAAAGACGTTCGGCTTGCTCAGGATTTGTTTGATAAAATGTCTTTGGACGTATTTTAAATGTAAGAATTTTATCACTTTTGTAAGCCTGCATTGTTTCTCTTATGTGATCGTTGCCCGAATATAAGAGTATTTCTTGGTCTGATATTGAATCGTTGAATTTTTCGTTAATGCAATACATCAAAGATGTGATTTGAGGAAAGTTTTCCTTTATATTATCTAACATAGGTATTATTTCCTCACTTTGTTCTGCAAATATTACTATCAGCATTAACTCTTTTGTGGAACTTGTTCTTACAATCATTCCTCTTAAAAAGCCTACATGAGAACGTATATCGTAATATTCTAAGTTTCTTTCTTTGGAATATTCTCTGATATGATTTCTTAACTGATTGGAAATATCATCTTGCAAGATGCAATGCTTAATATCTATTACTTTATCAAAGAATGTTGGTGCGTGAAATCCTAAAGCTCCTTGTGGAGATTTTGCATCCTCTGGATTTTCCACCCATTGCTTTGTTGAAAATGTAAATTCTAATTTATTTCTATAATACATTACATTTTCCGATGGTAGAATTTCTTGCATTTGTGAACAATCTACCTTACCTATTCTTTCAAGATTATCTCTTACTTGTTGATGTTTATATTTTACTTGTTCGGAATATTCTAAGGTTTGCCACTTACAACCACCACATTGTGTGAAATGTGGACATTTTTGCTCGACTCTCTTTTCGGAATAATGATGAATTTTAATTGCTTTGGCCTGTGCGAAATTCTTTTTCTTGCGATATATTTCTAAATCTACTATATCTCCTGGCACAACAAAGGGAACAAATATTACCATTTCATCTACTTTTGCAATAGCATTACCTTCTGCTGCTGCATCTGTGATTAATACTTGTTCGAGTACTTGTTTTTGTTTTGTTTTCCTCAATTTCATCTTTGTATTAAAAAAAAAGAAGCATTGGATCGTGTCAATGCTTCTCGCAAAATATCTTTCGATTTTTTTCTTTTTGTCTAAAAGAGCGGTAAATAAACTATCTTTCGTCAGAAACTGTTAATTTATGTCTTCCATGTGCTCTACGAGCAGCCAAAACTCTTCTTCCGTTAGCTGTTGACATTCTTTTTCTGAATCCGTGTTTGTTTACTCTTTTTCTGCGTGAAGGTTGATATGTTCTTTTCATTTTATATTGTTGTTTTATTTTTCTTTCGGAGTGCAAAAGTACGTTAATTTTTTGAAATGACAATAATATTCAAGAAAAATATTCATAAAAAATCACTTTTTTCTTGATTTTTCTTGCTACAAATAACATTTTTCGTAATTTTGCCATTCGTTTCAACGTACTTTTTCTCGATGGATAAAAGATTAAATGAAATAATGGCCTTAGAAGATTGGCAAGTAGAGTTACTAAACTTGCTAAGCGTGGAAAGATTGATTACAAAATTTCCATATTGTAGTATATTGCACATGTATGCTGCACGTTTTAGCAATCTACTCAACAATCAAAATAAAGAAAAACATAAAATAACTTCTGCGGCCTATATTTCCGATAGAATAAGATTAAAAGAATTTTTAGAACGTCCAGCTTCTGAATCTCCTATCAAAATAAAACAACAACAAAAATCTAACAATTTAACAAAAAAAGGTGATATTCTTGATGAAATCAACCAATATTCAGAGCCAGATTTATCGGAAAATCCAACAAAAGAAGAATTGATTGAAAGATTTCTAAAAATAGAAAATCCAAAAGTATCAATAGTAGAACACGAAGGAGCAAATCTTTTCACAATTGATAAAATCATTAAAAATAGTGCTTCAAAAGAATTTAAAAATGTAACAGAAACTATGGCGAAACTTTACCTTCAACAAGGAAATAAAGCCATGGCAGTAAAAATTTATGAGCAATTAATGATTGATAATCCAAAAAAAAGTGTTTACTTTGCAAACCGAATTAAAGAAATTAACAGAGAATAAATAATTAAATAGATTAGAGAAATGTTTGTATTATTAACCGTATTGATTGTTATTGTTGCAGTTTTGTTAGCCATAGTAGTTCTTGTACAAAACTCAAAAGGAGGTGGATTAGCAGCGAATTTCGCTTCTCAAAACCAAATTATGGGAGTAAGAAAGACGGCTGACGTTTTGGAAAAAGCAACTTGGATTTTAGCAGTCGTGATGTTAGTTTTATGCCTTGGTGCAACAGCATTAACTCCTGGTAAAACAAAAGTAGAAAGCATAGAAGGAACACAATTAGATCCTAATGCGATAAAAACAACCGTTCCTGCAAAACAACAAGCTCCTGCTTTACCAGCTGCACCTGCACAAAGCACACCAAATACTCCTGCAAATTAATTAGGAGATTAAATAACAAAAAAAAGACAGTGAGAATTTCACTGTCTTTTTTTATTTATTCTTTCCAAGAAGTTTAAACATATTATTTTTATAGC
This sequence comes from uncultured Bacteroidales bacterium, assembly GCA_937901525.1. Classification (GTDB taxonomy): domain Bacteria; phylum Bacteroidota; class Bacteroidia; order Bacteroidales; family P3; genus Onthomorpha. The sequence goes on along the minus strand of CALDHX010000017.1, from coordinate 46,949 downwards.
CCTCTACACCCGGCTGATTGAAAGGATTCACCCCCAAAGTATATGCACTCAAAGCGCAAGAGTATTCAAAAAAGTACAAAATCGCACCTAAAATCTTTTCATTTATAGTTTCAACAGAAATTGTTATTTGAGCAACTCCTCCACTTATGTGAGCCTGACTTGTAGCCTTTAATGCAACTTGATTTATCTCGTTAAGACTATGCGAAAGCAAATAATTCAAACCATCTTTATCTTCTTTATCAAAAGGAATCTCTACTTTTTTATTACTCTTTTCTACTTTCAACACTGTTTCAAACATCAATCTTTCGCCTTCTTGAATATATTGTCCCATAGAATGAAGGTCTGTTGTATTTAAAAGGCAAACAGGGAATAATCCTTTATTATTTTTTCCTTCACTTTCTCCAAAAAGTTGTTGCCACCAACGAGATAAATATTGTAAAGCAGGTTGATAAGATAAGAATACATCTATTTTCTTTCCTTTATTATATAATAGATTTCTAAATGCAGCATATTTCCAAGCAGGATTATTCATTGACTTATCATTTATCAACACTTCTCTCATTTCTCTCGCACCTTGCATCAATAACTCTATATCAAATCCCGCAACTGCAATAGGTAATAACCCCACAGGAGTCAAAACAGAAAATCTACCACCAACATCATCTTTTATTTCAAAGGTTTTATATCCATTTTCATCAGCCAATCCTCTCAAAGCACCTTTTGACTTATCGGTTATTGCAATTATTCTATTTTTCGCTTCATCTTTTCCGTATTTTTCCTCCAATTCTTTTTTCAAAATACGAAAAGCAATAGCAGGTTCTGTTGTTGTGCCAGATTTTGAAATAACACAAAGAGAATAATCCCTTACTTTCAACACCTCCAACAAGTCTGCCATATAATCTTCCGAAAGATTCTCTCCCGCATACAATATTAAAGGTGATTCATTCTTAGGTTTCAAACTTTCAAAAGCAGAGCTCAATGCCTCAATCACTGCTCTTGCACCAAGATATGAGCCTCCGATTCCTATTACAACTAATATTTCCGATTTTTTACTTATAAAAGAAGCCGTATTCTTTATATCTGAAAGACAATCTATCTGCAAAGGCAAATCTCTCCAACCTAAAAACTCACTTCCTTCTCCATTTCCATTCATTATTAGGTTATGAGAATTTAAAATTTCATTTTCTAAGGCTTGCAACTGATTGTTTTCGCAAATACCCGCTAAATCATAATCTACTTTTATCATAATTTCAACAAAAATTATTTTGCAAAAATACAACAAATTACCAATCTATTGGTTCAATTCCCTTTGATTTCAAGAAATTATTTGCCATTGAAAAATTCTTACAGCCAAAAAATCCCCTATAAGCACTTAAAGGAGAAGGGTGAGGTGCTTTTAAAACCAAATGTTTTGTTGTATCAATATACTTTCCTTTTTGTTGAGCGTAAGAACCCCAAAGAATAAAAACTAAGTTCTCCTTTTTCTTTGACAAAATATTAATAACACTATCGGTAAATCGTTCCCAACCTTTGTTTTGATGCGATCCTGCTTTGTGAGCCTCTACTGTAAGAGTCGCATTCAACAATAAAACGCCTTGTTTTGCCCACCTAGTTAAATCACCACTTAAAGGCATCGTTTTTCCCAGGTCTTGTTCAATCTCTTTGTAAATATTTCTCAAAGAAGGTGGCAAAATACAGCCTTCTTGCACTGAAAAACACAAACCATGTGCTTGACCAGGCTCGTGATAAGGGTCTTGACCTATAATAACCAATTTAACAGAATCAAAAGGGCATAAATCAAAGGCTGCAAATATATTTTTAGCATGCGGATATACCACTTTTGTACTATATTCTTGATGAATAAAATTTCTTAATTCAAGAAAATAATCCTCATTAAATTCATTTGACAATTCTCTTTGCCAGCTTTCTTCTATTTTTACATTCATAAATTTATTTTTTTACAAACAAGACAAACCTTTTCTTCTCCTTTCAAGGTAGTAAAGAATAAATACATCTCCCCTCCTTCTTTTATTTTAGTCTTATTTCTTATTTCACTAACTGTTTGAGGAAAGTTTCTAACTGTAATATTAGCTTGTTTTATATCTTTCAAAGCCTTTGGACTTGCATTTCTTTGTTCCAATAATTCAAAACATCGTCCTTCAAAATTCTCTATTAGATTTTCACTCATAAAAAGATGAGAATGCCTATGTAATTTCTCAAATCCATATTTTTCAATCAAAGCATCGAACCTACCTAATTTAAGTATAGAAACATTAGGTTCATATAAATATTTTAAAAGTCTTTGATTTTGTAAATTTTCTCTTTGTGGTAATTGATTTTCTCTTTGTGGTAATTTATTATCTCTTTGTGATAATTTATTAAAACAAAGAAAAAAATCATCATTTTCAAAAGACAATGATTTTATATCTACACAATGATAATTTATTTCTTGTTTTACCGACTTATTTATCACAACTAAAATTTCTTTACACTCATTTTTTAATGAAACAATGTGAATATCTGAAATATATTCAAAAGACTTTTCTATTTGTTTTATATCTACCATAGGAGAAAGCTTTAAAATAATTCTCTTTGCCTTTGAAAGCAAACTATCCATCATTGCTAAAACATTAGGTTGTGAAGCTTCTATTTCAAAAACCTTATTTTTATTTTCATCTCTTCTTGCAGGGTCAATGTAAATCACATCAAACCCCTCTACATTCATTAAATACTCTTGACAATCTGCATTAACACAAAGATAATTCTCTGCTTTTAAGGAATTAAAATTATAAGAAAGCAAATCAACCAACATTTTATTTTGCTCAACACATACAATCCTACTTGCCTTTTTTGAAAAATAAATATCATCTATACCAAAACCAGAAGTTAAATCTAAAACACTCTCTCCTTTTTCAACAAGTAACGATTTATACATTGCAGTATATTCAGAAGAACTTTGTTCAAGATTCAAAGATAAAGGAAAAAGAAAATCATCTCTTTTAGTCAAAAAAGGAAACTTATCGGAAAACTTTTTACGAAGCTTAATTTGATTAATACAATACATATAATCAATATCTCCGTCTTTAATCTTATGATATTTTAATAATAATTTATCTGTATCAGAATATAAATTATCTTTAATAAACATTAATTCTTTATCATTCAACATAAAAAATCAAAAAAATAACTATCTTTGCAAAATCTTAAATTTCAATAATGCAAAGCTATGAAAAAATTATTACATTTTTTATTTTTAATTATTTTTATTGCATCTTTAACATCTTGCGTAGATGAAGAAGATTTCAATTTTGATTCTTTATCACAAACCACAATAAACCCAACAATAAATGCACCTCTTCTAAATTTGGAAGTATCATTAAGTGATTTTTTAGACTTAAACCAACTTTCCGACACAGCAAACGGCTTTGAAATAATGCAAATCAATCAAGAGGGTGATTCATTTCTTCAAATCATATACTCAATAAAAGACACCACGCAAGTAAATGAATACACAAAACAATTAGACGAAATAGAAACAATACAAATCAATATAGCAGAATTATCAATTCCCGATTTAGAAGATTATGGATTTGCATTCAATGAAATTGAATCAGTAGATTTTCTTTTTCCTGATGAAAGCACAGAATCAGAAGATATAAGCGTAGAAATAAATCATTTTAATAACGCAGCAAGAATTGATAGCATACATATAACATCTGGCAAAATACTAATACAACCACAAGAAACCCTACCATTAAATAGCTATATAGAATTAACATCAAGTTCTATAATAAATTCTCTTACAGGAGAATTATTTTCACAACGCATTCAAATTTCAAACACCTCAAACATATTAAACCAAGACCTTGATTTATCAAATTATACCATATATTTAAAAGATTCAATTATAGATCAGGCCAATAAAAAGTTTATAGATTTAAGATATAGACTTGTTTTTGATTTAGCAAGCAATGAATCCTTTCAAGCAGGTGATTATGACATAAACCTAAACCTTGCATTTGAAACCATTTTTTTAGATGCAGTTTTTGGAAATTTAGGAGAATGCGAATTTCATCTTGCCGACACAATACTATTAGACTTCTTCCAAGACTCAATTCTTAATTCCATTGTAGGAGACAACAATATAGATCTTGAAAAAGTCTATCTAAACCTTTCCTCTTCAACAAATATAGGAATTGACCTTAACGCATTTGCCAAATTCAAAACAATAACAAAAGAAGGCGATGTTTACAACCTAATAAACGAAGAAAACACATTACATATAAACGGAGCAGAACAATTAGGCTTAGTAGGATATACAAATGATATTGTTTTAGAATCCGATGCAAATGCAATAGAAGTCCTTCCTAAAGAATTATCATACGATATAAAATTCAATTTCCAAGAAAACTCAAATAGCAATAACTCTTATCCTAATTTTATTTCACCAGACGATGCCTTCATTACCTTAGATGCCAAAGCCATTCTACCTTTAAAGGCAAAACTAAAAGATTTACACTATGAAACAGAGTTTGACGCATTCAAATTCATAGAAGAAATGAATTATTTGAAATCAACAACATTACAATTCTACATAGAAAGTTCACTTCCAGCAGAATTATCAGCAAATCTATATCTAATAGATAGTAACAACGTTTTAATTGACACTTTACTTACTTCACCTCTTGTAATTTCAAGTCCTATTGTAGATTCACAAGGGCATATCCTCTCACCTACTTCGGAAAACATTAAAGTTACTCTTGATGATTCGAAGTATAACAGCTTAAAAAGGGCTAAAAAGATAAAACTATCTGCAACTTTAAACACTTCAAAAGACAATCAAAACCAACAAAGATATGTAAGATTTTCTAACGATGCTAAAATAAAAATAAAAGCAAGTGTTAGTGCTACTGGAAATATTACATTTTAATAACCAAACAAAAACAATAATTTTATGAAAAAGCATAATTCAAAAATAATATACATTTTAGTTATTTGTTTATATACATTTTTGGGAGCTAAATCATTTGCCCAAAAAGAAATTCTTTACTTTCTAAGAGAAGCCCCACAGGTTACTCAGTTTAATCCTGCAATTACACCAAACAACAACTTTTATTTCTCTCTATTACTTGGAAGAACTGATATAGGAATACACACTTCTGGTTTTTCTTATCACGATTTGATTCACAAACACCCAATCTACAACGATTCTCTACAACTTGATTTGGAGAATTTTCGCAATACTTTAAGCGATAATAATTTCGTAAGTTTTAATTACGATATGGATTTATTTGGATTTGGTTTTAAGAGTGGGAAAAACTACTTCAATTATGATTTATCTTTGATTGTTGATACCCGTTTCAACTTTTCAAAAGGCATTTTCGATTTTATTTTAGATGGAAGTAGAGCCGAAAATGGAAATATTCGTCTTCTTGATGGACATTTATTAGAATTAGACGCTTACATCTGCAACGCTTTTGGGTATTCTCGTCAAATAACCGACAGATTACACGTTGGTGCAAAGGCAAAGCTTTTACTTGGATTAGCAAATATTCACACTAATGATGCAAATCTTGAAATACAATTTGACGATTCTGAAAGAATTTCTGCTCATGGTGAAATAGATATTTTAACATCTAACATATTAGGAAATATAAACATAAATTCTCTTTTAACAGAAAACGCAAATGTAGATTTTCTAATGTCTCAAAACATAAATGAAATAATTTCTAATGGTATTAACAACCTTGGAGTTTCTTTTGACTTAGGTGCGAGTTATAGATTATTCAACAATTTAGAATTAAGCATAAGTGCCGTTGATATATTTAGTATTTTTAATTGGAATACTAACGCTTCTCAAATTAGAAACAATAAACCTTTTGAACAAATCGTATTTGATGGTATTACATCTAATATTGATAGTATTGAAACTAATTTTGAAAATCAATTAAATTCTCTTGTTGATAGTTTAACCTATGCCTTAGATATTAATTCCTATGCCTTAAACTCCTATTCTACCTCTTTACCTGCAAAACTTTACTTTGGTGCAACCTATAATTTTGGAAAGGTAAATTATCTTCATGCTTTATTTAGCACCAAAATGAAAAACAACGCAATTTACGATACTCATATTTCTCTTTTCTATTCCCTACATACAAAACTTCTTTCTTTAAGTTTCGGAAATATGTTTAGAAAAGAAAACTTGTTTAATCCAAGTGCTTTAATCAGTCTAAAAATAGGTCCAGGTCAAATTTACGTAGGAGGAAATCTACATACAAATAAAGATTTCAATGTTGCGGATTTCAACGGTCTTGATTTGTTCTTTGGACTCAATTTTTCTATTGGAAAACACAACTATTGGCAAAAAGAAAAGCTTAATTAACTTTCCTTATACTTGCTTGCCAAATTTTTAAGCTCTTGATTTTCCAAGCGAAACACTGTCCACTCGTCCAAAGGCTTTGCTCCCATTGCTTTATAAAAGTCTATTGAAGGCTTATTCCAATCCAATACTATCCATTCAAAGCGAGGACAACCTAGTTCTACTGCTTGTTTTGCTAAATATGATAGCAACATTTTACCATATCCTTTTCCTCTATATTGAGGTCTTACATATAAATCCTCTAAGTAAAGACCTGCTTTTCCCCTCCAAGTAGAAAAATTAAAGAAATATAAAGCAAATCCTACGCTTTCACCATTTTCTTCAAGTAATATTACCTTTGCTTGCTTTTTATCAAAAATACTTTCTTCCAAAATTGCTTCTGTTGCTTCTACTGCAAGAGGTTCTTTTTCATATTCAGCAAGCTCTTTTATGAATTGTAAAATCACAGAAACATCTTTGCGTGAAGCATATCTAATTTCTACCATAATATATGTGTATTTAAAATATTTAACTATTCAAATTACAAAGTTATGAAAAAAAACAAAGAAAAAACAAATAATTGATTGTCAATACGAAAAATTAAAGTATCTTTGCAAGCAATATATTAAAGAAAAAAACATTGTAAAATATTAAAAAAACAAACAGACATGGCACAAGTACATAACTTTAACGCAGGTCCTTGCGTTTTACCAAGACAAGCAGTTGAATCTGCAATAGAAGCAATTAGAAACTTCGACAACACAGGAGTTGGTATCTTAGAAATCTCTCACCGTACACCAGGTTGGGAAAGAATAATGGCTGAAACAGAACAATTATGGAGAGATTTATTAAACATTCCTGATAACTACGAAGTATTATTCTTAGGTGGTGGAGCTTCAACTCAATTCTTCCACGTTGCAGCTAACCTTTTAAACAAAAAAGCTGCTTACCTTCAAACAGGTGTTTGGGCAAAAAAAGCAGTAAAAGAAGCTAAATTCTACGGAGAAGTAGAAGTTGTTGCATCTTCAGAAGACAAAACTTACTCATATATACCAAAAGGATACACAATCCCAACAGATGTTGATTATTTCCACATCACTACAAACAACACTATTTATGGTACAGAAATAAAATATGATATGGATTGTCCTGTTCCATTGGTAGCTGATATGTCTTCTGACATTATGTCAAGACCTGTTGATATTACAAAATACGCTCTTATCTATGGTGGAGCACAAAAGAACGTTGGTCCTGCAGGTGTTACTTTCGTTATCGTAAGAAAAGACATATTAGGAAAAGTTGAAAGAAAACTTCAAACAATGGTTGACTATCGTACACACATTGGAGAAGAAAAGAAAAACAAATCAATGTTCAACACTCCTCCTGTATTCCCTATCTTCGTAATGCACGAAACTTTGAAATGGGTTAAAGAAGAAATGGGTGGATTAGAAGGAATGCACAAAGTAAACCTTGAAAAAGCTGAATTATTATACAACGAAATCGACAGAAATAAAATGTTCGTTGGAACAGCTGAAAAAGAAGACCGTTCAATAATGAACGTTTGCTTCGTTATGGCACCAGGTTACGAAGATAAACAAGACGCTTTCATGGCATTTGCAAAAGAAAGAGGTATGATAGGTATTAAAGGACACCGTTCAGTTGGTGGTTTCCGTGCTTCTATCTACAATGCTTGCCCTGTTGAATCAGTAAAAGCATTAGTTGCTTGCATGCAAGAATTTGAAAAATTAAACGCTTAATCTTAAAAAATAAAGCAATGACAAAAGTATTAGTAGCAACAGACAAACCTTTCGCAAAGGCTGCTGTTGACGGAATAAGAAAAATAACAGAAGATGCTGGTTTTGAATTAGCTCTTTTAGAAAAATACACAGATGTAAATGATTTCTATGCAGCAGTTGCTGATGTAGATGCTTTAATCGTACGTTCTGACAAAGTTACAAAAGAAGTTATTGACCACGCTAAGAACTTAAAAATAGTAGTTCGTGCAGGTGCTGGATTTGATAACTTAGATCTTGAAGCTTGTACTGCAAAAGGAATCGTTGCAATGAACACTCCTGGCCAAAACTCAAACGCTGTAGCTGAATTAGCTTTGGGTATGATGATTTATATGGCAAGAACTACATTCACTCCTGCAACAGGAAGCGAATTAAAAGGCAAAAAAGTTGGTATTCACGCATACGGAAACGTTGGTCGTTTGGTTGCTGAAAAAGCAAAAGCAATGGGAATGGAAGTTTGGGCGTTTGACCCATTTGTTCCTGCTGAAAAAATGCAAGAAGAAGGCGTTAAACCTGCTGCAACAATAGAAGAACTTTATTCTAACTGCGATTACGTTTCTTTACACATTCCTGCAAACGAACAAACAAAGAATTCTATCAACTACGAACTTCTTTCAAAAATGCCAAAAGGTGCTTGCTTAGTAAACACTGCAAGAAAAGAAGTTATAAACGAAGCTGATATGGCTAAATTGTTAGCAGAACGTACAGATTTCAAATACGTTACTGACATAGCAGCAGGAAATAATGATGAATTAGCAGCATTTGCTCCTCGTTATTTTGCAACTCCTAAGAAAATGGGTGCACAAACAGCAGAAGCAAACTTAAATGCAGGTTTAGCAGCAGCTAATCAAATTGTTGATTTCATCAAAAACGGAGTAACAAAATTCCAAGTTAATAAATAGGATTTAAGATATTCCAAAACAAGTAAAGGTCGTCTAATTTTAATGATTAGACGGCCTTTATTTTTTCTTTGTTTTTTTGAAAAAAATCAAAGAAAAATTTAAAAAAAACAAAGAAAAAAAATATTTTTTCTTAGATTTGCAAAACCGAACGTTTAAATCGTTTTTTGCAATGAATTATTTAGAAAAATTATCCTTTGAACAAAAACAAATATACTACAAAGAGCTTTGTGAAATGATTTCCCCTGAAAGAGTTTCTCTTTTTGAGAAAGTAATAGAGGAAAGAACTGATATGCAATGTGTAGTAGTTGAAAATATATATCAATCACAAAATGCTTCTGCTGTTTTAAGAACGTGCGATTGTGTGGGCATTCAGCAAGTGCATGTTATAGAAAACAACAATACTTATCAGATAAATCCCGATGTTGCTTTGGGTTCAAGTCAATGGATCGACCTTCATCGTTACAATCGTAAAGAAAACAACACTCTTGATTGCATAAATAAACTCAAATCTCAGGGTTATAAAATTGTTGCAACGCTTCCTCATGAAAAAGATGTGTATTTGCCTGATTTGGACGTAAAAGAAAAAATGGCAATAGTCTTTGGTAATGAGGTTGAGGGACTTTCTTCGGATTTAATAGAGAATGCAGATATGTATATGAAAATTCCAATGTATGGATTTACAGAAAGTTTCAACATATCGGTCTCTGCTGCAATTTGTATGTATAATCTTACAGATAGATTAAGAAAAAGTGGCGTTGACTATCACCTTTCTGCCGACAGACGAATAGAAACTCTTATTAAATGGGCAAAACGCACTATTAGAAGAAGTGATATGATAGAAAAAGAATTAATGAAAAGATTGTTTTCAATAAAATGATAGAAAAATATAGTAAATACGTTTCAGAAAAACTGATGTTAAACGCAACAGATGTTGAAAACACAATTAAGTTAATAGAAGATGGTTGTACGGTTGCGTTTATTGCAAGATATAGAAAAGAATTGACAGGTGGTTTGGACGAGGTGAGAATCAATTCTATTGTAAATACTCTTAAAAAAGCTAAAACTTTTTTTGCTCGTAAAGAAGTTGTTCTTAATAGTATAGAAAGTCAAGGTTTATTAACCGAAGAATTAAAGGAAAAATTAGAAACAATAGATAATATTACAGATTTAGAGGATTTTTATTTGCCTTATAAACCAAAAAGACGTACAAGAGCAACTATTGCTAAGGAAAGAGGGTTGGAAACTCTTGCATTGGCTATTGCTGGTGAAAGAAATATTTCTCTTGCCAACTTTACTGATAGTGAATTGCAAGGTGCGAGAGATATTGTTGCAGAATGGGTTAGCGAAAGTAGTGTATCGCGTCAAAAGATGCGTAATTATTTCAAGAGAAATGCCGTAATAAAAACCTCAAAGGCCAAAGGTTATAAGAAAAACTCTAAATACGAGGAATTACTTGGTATAAAACAACAAGCATTCACAGCTCCAAGTCATAGAATATTAGCTCTTTTTAGAGCAGAGTCAGAAGGAGAATTAAACGTATCGTTTTCGCCAGAAGAAGACTATTATGCAATAGAATATCTTACGAAAGGATTTATAAAAAGAGACAATCCAACAAGTCAGCAAAAGTTATATGCTTGTGAAGATGCGTATAAAAGGCTTTTAGCTCCTTCAATAGAAAATGAATTTAGAGCTTTACTTAAAGAAAAGGCCGATGAAAAAGCAATACAAGTGTTTTCTAAGAATTTACGCCAACTTTTAATGGCTTCACCCCTTGGAGAAAAAAGAGTATTAGCAATTGACCCTGGTATAAGAACAGGTTGTAAGGTAGCGTGTCTAAATGCCAATGGAAGATTGCTTTCTCACGAAGTTATCTTTCCTCAAAAAAATCCAACTGAATCACAACGTATATTGATATATTTTGTAAAGACTTATGATATTGAGGCAATTGCAATAGGAAATGGAACAGGCTCAAAAGAAGCCGAAGAGTTTGTTAGAGGGATTGACTTTGAAAAAGAGATAATCATTAGTCTTGTTAATGAAAATGGTGCATCGGTTTATTCAGCCTCAGAACTTGCAAGAGAAGAATTAGGCAATTATGACATTACAGTAAGAGGTGCGGTTAGCATTGGAAGAAGAATGCAAGACCCTTTGGCAGAATTAGTTAAAATTGAGCCAAAATCAATTGGTGTAGGACAATATCAACACGATGTTAATCAGACTCTTTTGCAAGAAAGTCTGCAACAAACAGTTGAAAGTTGTGTAAATCAAGTTGGAGTTGAGCTCAATACTGCAAGTTGTCAGTTATTGTCCTATGTTTCTGGCATTGGACCAAGTCTTGCAAAGAATATTGTTGATTATCGTAATGAATATGGTGGATTTTCTTCAAGAAAAGAATTGCTAAAAGTGAAACGCTTTGGAGAAAAGGCTTTTGAACAATCGGCAGGCTTTCTTAGAATACGTCAAGGAGAAAATCCTTTGGATAATACCTCTGTTCACCCTGAAAGATATGGCATTGTAGAGCAAATGGCAAAGGACGTTGGTTGTAGTGTTAAGGAATTAATAGAGGATTCATCAAAAAGAGAGGATTTAAATCTATATCAATATATAGATGGTAATTGTGGATTACACACTTTGATAGATATTCTAAATGAATTGGATAAACCTTCAAGAGATATTCGTAATAAATTTGAAGAAATCTCGTTAAATAAGGGTATTGATGATTTAGAGCAAATCAAAGAAGGACAAATTTTAGAAGGAATTGTTACAAATATGACTGTTTTTGGTGCTTTTGTGGATTTGGGAATGCATATTAGTGGCTTGATTCATAAGAGTCAGATTTCAGAAAACTTTGTAGGAGAAATAAGTGATGTATTAGCAATTAATCAAAGGGTAACTGTTAGGGTTATTTCTGTTGATTTGGAAAGAAAACGTGTTGGATTAACTATGATGTTATAAATAAGAATATGAATTATCGTAAATTTGTTTTGATATTAGCCTTTTCGTTGTTTTGTTTTTCGGCTTCGGCTCAAATGTTAAAGGCATACGTTGTTGCAGGTGTGAATACTGCTCAAATAGATGGTGATGAAGTTTTTGGTTATTCTAAAATTTCTCCTCAGGCTGGGGTTGGAATAATCGCACCTTTTAATATGAGAAAACCAAATGAGGGTTGGCAAGCAAGTTTAGAGTTATTGTATTCTCAAAGAGGTGCAAAAGAAAGTCTTGATCCTTTTAGATATAATACTTCTTTACATTATGTGGATATTCCTCTTATGATTCATTTTGTTGATGTAAGAGGTGGATTGACTTTTGGCTTGGGAGGACAATATGGCCGTTTGTTTAAAATAAAGGAAGATTGGGGTTTGCCCGATAAAGTGATAGAATCTTTTGAACGTCCTGTTGATGGAATTTTACCTGCTTTTAATAGAAATGATTTTAGTATAGTAGCTGATATTCGTTTCACCGTTTGGGAAAAAATAAAGTTTAGTTTCCGTTATCAATATTCGCTTGCACCAATAAGAGAAGATGTTTGGTTTTACAATGGCTATCCGGCAGGAAGTTCTGGTTTTAGGTCTTGGTCAAGAGATTTTAGAAATAATTATATGAGTTTTAGAATTCTCTATATGATTAACGAAAGAAGTAGTAAACAGTTGGATAGAAATATAAATAAAACATCTTATTAGTTTTATGAGTGAAAGAATAGCTTTATTTCCTGGTAGTTTTGACCCTATAACAAAGGGGCATGAATCGGTTGTGCTTAGAGCTTTGCCTATGTTTGATAAAATTATTATCGCAATAGGTAGTAATACTGCAAAAAATTCGGTTTTTTCTCTTGAAAAAAGAATTGAATGGATAAAAAAAACCTTTGAGGGGTACGATAATATTGAGATTTGCACTTTTAATTCTTTGACTATTGATTTTTGTAAGCAAATAGGAGCTAAATATATATTAAGAGGATTGAGAAATTCGGTGGACTTTCAGTATGAAAGGAATATTGCAAGAATCAATCAAGAGTTGGATAGTGAAATAGAAACGATTTTCCTTTTAACAAAGCCTGATGATGCAGCTATAAGTTCGTCTTTGGTTAGAGAAATATTGACTTTTAATGGAGATGTCTCTAAATTTGTTCCAGAAAAAATAGTTATAACTTCAAAAGATTTGAAAAATGAGTAGAGTGAGCTTTAAACCTGGTACTATGATATACCCTTTGCCTGCTTTAATGGTGAGTTGTGGCGAAAACCCTGAGGAATATAATATTGCAACTGTTGCTTGGACGGGTACTATTTGCTCTGACCCTCCTATGTGTTATATTAGTTTGAGAAAATCAAGACATTCACACTCTATTATTTCTCGAACAAGGGAGTTTGTTTTGAATTTAACAACAGAAAATCTTGCAAAACAAACCGATTGGTGTGGAGTTAAATCTGGAAAAGATGTAAATAAATTTAAAGAGATGAGTCTTACACCAGAAAAAGCTCCTAATATTTCTGCTCCTATGATAAAGGAAAGTCCTTTGTGTATAGAATGCAAGGTTGTTGAGATAAAGGAGTTGGGTACTCACGATATGTTTATTGCAAATGTTGTTGGGGTGCATGCCGATGAAAGGTATATAAATAAAGAAAGCGGACTGTTTGATTTACAATCCGCTAAACTTATGACTTATTCCCACGGTAAGTATTACTCTGTTGGAGAACAATTAGGATTCTTTGGCTTTTCTGTTCAAAAGAAAAAGAAAAAATAAAGTTAATTCTTCTATTGTTCTTTTCCGTTTAGGAATATTCTATCTACCTTATTAGTTCCATAGTAATAAGGTATGTATTCTATTGTTGGAATGTCTTTTGTGATATAGAAGTTCGCTTTTTTACCTCGTGCAATCGAACCATGTGTATCGCTTATTCCCATTGCGTAAGCAGAGTTTATTGTTGTTGCATTTATTGCTTCTTGTGGAGTTAGTTTATAATTAACACATGCGAAAGTTAATACCATTTGCATATTTCCACTTGGTGAAGATCCTGGATTAAAATCAGAAGCCATTGCAATAGGAAGTCCTGCTTGTATCATTTTTCTTGCAGGTGAATATGGCATATTTAAGAAAAATGCTGCTCCTGGTAGAATTGTCGGCATTGTTTGTGAGGCTTTTAAACATTCTATTTCTTTTTCTCCTACACATTCAAGGTGATCTACTGATAAAGCATTGTATTTTACCCCTACTTGAATGCCTCCCGAGTAATCTAATTCGTTTGCGTGAATTTTTGGAATCAATCCGTTTTGCATTCCTGCAAATAACATTCTATCTGTTTCTTCTACTGTAAAGAATCCCGTGTCGCAAAATACATCAATAAAGTCTGCAAGGTTTTCCTTTACAACAAGTGGTATCATTTCATTGATAACTAAATCTACAAATTCACTTTGTCTTCCACGATATTCCATTGGTACACCGTGAGCGCCTAAAAAGTTTGCTTTTATTGTTAAAGGAGAGTTTTCTTTTAATCTTTTTATAACTCTTAACATCTTTAATTCAGCCTGAGTTGTAAGTCCGTATCCTGATTTTATTTCAACTGCTCCTGTTCCGTATGATGCTATTTCTTCTAAACGTTGCATTGCGTCTTCAAACAATTCTTCTTCGCTTGTTTCTTGAAGACGTTTTGCAGAATTTAGTATTCCTCCTCCACGTTTTGCTATCTCTTCATAACTTAACCCTTTTATTTTGTCTATATATTCAATTTCTCTTGAACCTGCATAAACTAAATGTGTGTGTGAATCACAAAATGAAGGTAAAACAAAGCGATTTTTTGCATCTATAATCTTTTCTGCATTTGTTTGATTCAAGTCTTCCATTTTTCCAAAATCAACTATTTTGTCTTCTTCTATTATAAGGAAGGCATTATCAATGCAGTTTAGTTTTGACATTTCTTCACCACAAACGGCTATTCTTTTATTTTCTTCTACTTGAACTAAACTTTTGATGTTAGTAATAAGTGTTCTCATTGTTTTATCTTTTTTATTTTATTTTTATGCTTAAATTTAATCCTATTTGATGTGTATTTAATATGGTAGGAGGTAAATAATATGGCGTTATCTTTGCACTTAAATTGTCATCAATGTTAAATTCGTAAAGATGTCCATAAACCATTGCGTCTATAATATTCAAAAGGTAAACAGCAGCGCCTATTACAATGCTTAATTGAAAGTTTTTATTGTAGGCATCATAGAGAGATAAAATGCTTTCATCACTATATTTTGTGTAGTCAGCAAGTAAATCTGAGGTATTACCTTCAATTCTATTGTAATATTCTTGTTTGAATTTTATGGCATTATTGTAATTTGTAACAGCAAAATATGTTACAGCACCAGCTCCTGCATATATTATAGGAATCTTCCATGCTTGTTTGTTATAAACTTGTCCTGCTCCCGGAAGAATTGCAGATAAAGTGCTTGCTCTTTTAGCGGAATGTTGTTTTTCTGTATTTTGGGCAAATAAACACGAAAAAGAAATACATAAGTATATCAAAAATATAAGGGTCTTTTTCATATTTATTTAGATTAATATCATTCTAATAAGGAAATAATCCTTTCAAAATCAGCATCGTTTTTAAAAGATATGGTAATAGCTCCCTTTCCTCTTTGTGAACGTGTGATTTCAATATCGGTTTCCAATTTCTTTATTAGATTGTCTTGTTTTGTTTTATGAAAATCAGGAAGTGCTTTCTTTTCTTTTTTCTTTGGTTGTGGTTTTTCTTCGTTTTTCAATCTGTTTACAATTTGTTCTACTTGTCTTACAGAAAGATCTTTTTCAATAATATCTTTTACAATGTTTATTTGAGCATATTCATCTTCTAAACTAATTAATGAACGTGCATGTCCCATTGAAATTTGATTATTACGAAGAGCTAATTGTACATCAGCAGGAAGTTTCAATAATCTTAAATGATTAGTTATTGTTGAACGGCTCTTTCCTATACGTTCACTCATTTTTTCTTGAGTGATATTACATTCTTCTATTAATGCTTTTAAGGAAAGAGCTATTTCTATTGCGTTAAGGTCTTCTCTTTGTATGTTTTCCACCAAAGCCATTTCCATTATTTCTTGTTTGGTGGCTATTTTTATGTATGCAGGTATTTCTTTTAGGTTTGCAATCTTACTTGCACGATAACGTCTTTCGCCTGCAATTAATATATATTTATCGTTTTCTTTTTTAACTGTAATAGGGACAATTACTCCGCTTTCTTTTATTGATTGAGCGAGTTCGTTTAATGCTGTTTGATCAAATTCTTTTCTCGGTTGGTCAGGATTTGGTTCTATTTTGTCAATAGGAATATAGCACAACTCAGCTGTAACTGAACTAATGTTTTTATCTGCTGTGTTTTTAGTGTCAATATTTCCAAGTAGAGCTTCTAAACCTTTTCCTAATGCAGGAGTTTTTTTTATCGCCATATTAATTTTCCAATTTTAATTTATTTCAGAAGAGTTCTTTTCTATTATTTCGTTAGCAAGATTCATATAATTAATCGCACCTGTTGAGCTTGCATCATACATTATCACACTTTGTCCATGACTTGGAGCTTCTGCTAATTTAACATTATTGTATATTAATGTATCAAAGACAATTTGTTTAAAGTGATGACGTACATCTTCTGCAACTTGACGATTCAATCTTAATCTTGCATCAAGCATTGTAAGCAATATTCCTTCAATTTGCAATTCAGTGTTAAGTCTATTTTGTACAATTTTAATTGTATTTAATAATTTTCCTAAGCCCTCTAAGGCAAAGTATTGACATTGTACAGGAATAACAACACTATTTGAAGCGGTAAAGGCATTTATTGTTACTAAACCCAAAGAAGGAGAACAATCAATTATGATATAATCATATTCATCTCTTATAGGTGCGATAGCTTTTTTAAGAACCTCTTCTCTTTCTTCTATTTTAGGTAATTCAACTTCTGCACCTACAAGGTCAATGCTTGCAGGCAATAAATCCAAGTTTGGAGTAGAAGTGCTTACAATAGCATCTTTTATATCAATGCCATTTATTAAACAATCATAAACAGAATGTTTTACATCTTCTTGTTCAACACCAACTCCTGATGACGCATTTGCTTGCGGATCAGCATCTATCAATAAAGTCTTCTTTTCCAATATTGCAAGAGCAGCACTTAAATTGATAGCAGTAGTTGTTTTTCCTACACCACCTTTTTGATTTGCAATAGCTATTACTTTACCCATTTATATTTTGTTTTTCTTGCAAAAAAAAGCTGCTAAGCAAAAAAGCAGCTTTCTTAAACTATTATCAATTTAATTAAGTTAGTCGAATTTAATGTTTTCTATTTCTGCATTAAATTCATCTTCAACAGCATTTAAAGCACTTTCATCTTCAAAAACCGGTTCAACACCTGTTTCAATAAACTCAATTACTCCATTTAATGCATTTTGAAACTTAGCATAATCCTCTTTATAAAGGAATATTTTGTGTTTTTCATACGAAAAAGAACCGTCATCACCATTAAATTTACGTTTACTTTCAGTGATTGTAAGATACTTTTCGCCTTGTTTAGTTTCTTTTACATCAAAAAAATAAGTTCTTTTTCCTGCTTTAACTGCTTTGGAAAAAACATCTTCTCTTTCTCTCTCTCTTGATTCTCCAAAATCCATAACGGTACTCTTTGTTTTTGTTTTATTTTTTTACAAAAGTACTAATTTATTTTCAATATAATACAATCTTTTAAATCAAAAAAACAAAAAAATCTTTAAATATTTGAAGCATAATACCTTGCACCAAAAATAGAACTACCGATTCTCACCAATGTAGCACCCTCTTCAATAGCAATAGTAAAGTCGTCAGACATTCCCATTGAGATTTCAGAAAAATAATCACAATTAACAAAAAATCTTTCCTTAAAATCGGTAAAGACACTTTTTAAATGTTTAAATTCACCTCTTGTTTTTTCTTTATCATCAGTAATAGAGCCAATACCCATCACCCCACAAATTCTTACATTCCTTAATTCAGCAAACTCTTCACTTAATAAAAGTTCCTCAGCCTCATTTTCCTCCAAGCCAAACTTAGTTTCCTCGTGAGCAATGTCTATTTGCAACAAACAATCTATTACTCTATTATTTTTAATAGCCTCTTTGTTAATTTGTTTTAAAAGATTAAGACTATCAACCGAATGAATCAGCTCAACAAAAGGAGCAATGTATTTCACTTTATTTGTTTGCAAATGACCAATAAAGTGCCAATGTATATCCTTTGGAAGAATTTCATATTTATCTCTCATTTCCAAAGCCTTGTTTTCACCAAATAAACGTTGTCCTGCTTCGTATGCTTCTTGTAAATCTTCAACAGGCTTTGTCTTTGACACAGCAATCAATCTCGCATTGCCCGTAATCTTATTGTTATAGTTTAAAATATTATCTCTAATTGACATATTTTTCCTTTTTTTTCTTATTTTTGCAAAAGTAAGTAAAAATTTAAAAATATAATACAATGGAAGAAAAACAAAAATTACCTACCGATAGGAGTTTTCCTATGTATGTCTTGCTTGATATTATAACAATGCATATCTATCAAGCATTTATGCTTTCAAAAATGTCAAAAGAAATCAATATTGTAGCACAAGACGGAAAGAAAACCTTTAATTATATATATCTGTGGCTTATGCTTATAGGAGCAGGTTTGCTTTTTGCATTAGGATTCTTTGTAAAATCAATGATTATAACAAAGATTTCTTTTGTTTTACTCTTTGCTTTAACAATTTTTCTCTTTATTTGGTTGTTTGGAATCTCAGATAGAATAGGAAAAGAATTAAAAAGAAGAGAAGTGAATTATAAATTTGGAGCATCTACATTTGTAACATATTTTGTTGTTCCTTTGGTTGCAGTTTATTCAATAATAATTATTTTACAATTTTGTGGAGTTGAAGAAAACATGGCATCAATCTCTGGCGGAGTACCTGCAATTCTAACATACTTTTATTTCTATAAATTGATAGAAGCGATGAATCGTTTAAACAAAGCATACAACGAAACAATTTAATCAAAAAATATTTTCTTAGAACAAAGAAATGTTCGTACTTTTGCAAAGAAAAATTTAAATATTTATGGCAGATATAAAACAAAAACTTTCAACTAATTTAAAAATTGTAGCAGACGTGCTTAAAACTTCCAAGTTTTGGGTAGAATTGCTTATTATGACTGTCGGAATGATGGTTACTGCATGTGCAGTTTATTACTTTTTGGTTCCAAGTAAATTGATTATCGGAACAATCTCAGGTTTATCAATTGTGATAAGTGGAGTTTCAGAACAATTATTTGGAATGCCTTTACCTGTTTCAACAGTTATTTTTGTGATTAATGCAATTCTGTTGATTTTAGCCTACTTCCTTATCGGTAAAGAGTTTGGTTTAAAAACTGTTTACACAGCTTTAATTCTCGGACCAATGATTAGCGTTTTGGAAACATACTTTCCATACGAAAACTTCATAAGAGAAGGCGGTGCAATCCCTTCTATCATGGGAGATATTTGGTTTGACCTTTGTTGTTTCGTACTTCTTTTGAGTGCTGCACAGACTGTGCTTTTCCGTATCAACGCTTCAACAGGTGGACTTGACATTTTAGCCAAGATTGTAAACAAATATTTACATTTTGACATAGGTGCTTCCGTTTCTGTCGCAGGTGCAATAATTTGTTGCACAGCTTTTGCTATCAATCCTTTCCACATGGTTGTTATTGGTTTGATTGGCACATGGATTAACGGACTTGTGATAGATTATTTCACAGCTGGCTTAAACAACAAAAAGCGTGTGTGCATTATTTCTTCACAACACGAACGCCTAAGAGAGTTTATTGTTAAGGATTTAGTAAGAGGAGTTACTCTTTACGAAGTAATAGGTGGATATAGTCAAGAAAAGAAAATAGAAATTGAAGTCTTGCTTAACAAAGATGAGTTTACAAGATTGATGAAACTAATAGATGAAGAAAAAATTGATGCTTTCGTTACAGCAGGTAATGTAAGCGAAGTTTACGGTCTTTGGATGAGCAAGAAAAGCAAACAAAGAAGAAAAATTTAATCAATAAAAAAAAGCAACCAAACAAGGTTGCTTTTTCTTTTTGTTAGTTTACGATAAATTTCTTATCAATCTTTCCTTTTTCGGTCTTAATTCTAAGGATATATGTTCCTGATTTGTATTGCGAAACATCTATTTGCATTGTCTTAGAGTTTGTATTCTTTCTTTCAATCAAACGATTCAAGGCATCAAACACCTCTATTTCTAAAATATTGTAATCACAAGAAATATTTAATTCATCACTTGCAGGATTAGGATAGAGTTCTACGCTCTCTTCTGAAAGAAAAACAGAAGTCAAACCGCTTGTCGTATCAGAATTAGTAGTATCTTCAACAAACATAATAGGACATATTCCCAAAGGAGCATAAACCGTTGTATCGCCTGTGTACATATCTCTTAGAGTATGATCATATCTTGCAATATCTTCATAAGAAAAATAATCTCCTAACCAGTCTACATCATCAACATGTATCCAACCTCTTGCATTAGGTTCACCTGAAAATTGTACGTATGGTCTATATTTTGTACTTACGCCGTATGGCACAATAAAACCTTCTTGTATTCTTTGGTAATTTAAAGCATATTCTTCAAAAAATAAAAAAGGAACAGTAAATTTAAGAGAAAAATCATTTGGATCAAATATTGAATCAAGAGAACTTAGCGAAACATAATAATCTTCATATAAAGTTATAGTATCATCAAAAATACATTCAAGATATGGTTGCACTTCTGTTATACCGAACATGTCATTTCCAGCAATAAAATATTGTGTATATAATTCTGTTGCTAAATATTTATCCCAAATAGAAACTTTTATTGTGTCATAGTCAGAGATATTAACAATAGCAAAAGCCATTCCATTTATTGTTACACTATCTCCTTCATCAACTTCATACCTTTGAGCAATAGACCATATTCTATTAAATTGATTATCCATTAAATTATTTAATACATTTCCTTGTAAATCATAAATATTAACTTCTCTACTTGGATAGCCAATAGGATCTATTATTGGTGGATAAATATATCGTTCTATATATTCATTACTTAAACGAAGTGTATCTAATTGTGCTTTTAAGGTAATAGGAACTTGCAAAATCACAATTAAAAATACTAAACTTAATTTTTTTAGCATATCTTAAAATTTTATTTATTAAAAAATTACGGAATATTGTTTGCTGTTATTTTTCGGAGGTTTGTACAATCAGACTAAACAAACCTCCTTATACTATGAAGTTATTTTTTCCAAGAATTTGGATATAGATAATGCTCATAATGATTAGCAAAAATTTTTCTTTGCAAAAATAAATTTTTTCTTTGATTTTTCAAATTTTTTCTTTACTTTTTTTGAAAAAAACAAAGAAAAAAAAAGCTTAATTTTTGACTTCGTAGGTTTGATATATAATTACCTCACTTTCAGTAAAGAGAGTAAAGTTTTCTTCTATGGCTTCGTTTAGGCTTGCTTCCCACCAATATTTGAATTTACGGTTTTCTATCGGGTAACGTAGGTTTTTTGATGTTAAGGGATTGTTTGCATCAAGCGAAAAAATAGATACTTGTTGTTTTGCAAAGGAAGAAAGGGTTGTTGTTTGGGAAATTGGAACAAAAACTCCATAATCGGTAAACATTCTTACGTTTACTTGTTTTGAATATTCGATAAGTAGTGAGATATTGGCTAATGTGTGGTCTTCTCTTTTGCCTGTGGCTCCAAGTATTGCAACTTCTTTAAATCCTTTTTCAATGCAGAAATTCATTGCTTTGGTTAAATCGTTTGTTTCTTGGTCTGCAATAAAATGCCACCTATCTAAGTATTTGTTTTTCAATTCTTCGCTTACCGAATCGCCATCTCCTATTAGTGCTAAGGGCATTTTGCCAAATTTATCCAAAGCCTCTATCGCTCCATCGCAACATACAACGGGAATAGGTCTTTGTAATAGCGAAAGAGGTATTTGATTTATTGGAAATTCTCCGTTGGCTAATACAACAACTTCTATGTTTTCTATATTTAATGTATTGATTGTTTTTTCCATTTAAAGTAACCCATTATTGCTATTATGGTATAGATTAGATAAAGCACGGCTGTTGCGTACATCTCTGTTTGTAAGGACATTAAAATAATGATTGGCTCTACTATTATCCAAAATATCCATTGTTGATAGTACTTTTTGGCCAATAACCACATTGCTACTACGCTTAATGCTGTGGAAACACCGTCTAAAAGCCAAACTTCATTGCCTGGTATTTGTTTTAATATTAGGGAAATTGCGATTGAGAGTGCTATTGTTATTATTATTACCGGTAAATAAAGTTTTTTTGGTAGTGAGGTTATTGGTTTTTCTTCTTTTTTACCGTTTTTTAGCATTCCTTTCCATTCTAACCAACCGTAAATGCCAATAAATACGTAATAAACTTGGATTAGCATTTGTGCATATACTCCATTGTCAAAAAATACATAGACATACATCAATGCCATAAGGATATTAAAAGGCCATAGCCAAGGTGAGGCTTTGTATTCTAAGACTATGTATATCGTTCCTATGATTGCTGCTATTATTTCTATCATTGTTGTATTCTTATTTTAAGTCCATCGTATGCTAATTGCACGTTTTTTGGCAATTCTTTTGATATTTCTTTGTCTTTTCCTAAGAAATGACTAATATGTGTAAGGTATGCTTTTTCGGGTTGTAGCTCTGCTATGAGATTTAAGGCTTCGCTTAGTGAGAAGTGTGAGAAATGTTCTTCTTTTCTTAGGGCATTTACTACTAAATGCTTCACTCCTTTTAGTTTTTGTTTTTCTTTTTCGCTTATTGTTTTGGCGTCTGTTATGTAAGCAAAGTCCCCTATTCTGTATGCTAAGATAGGGAGTTTGAAGTGCATCACTTCTATTGGAATTATGTCTAATTCTTTGATTTTTATTATGGTTGGATTCTCTACGTCTATTTCTTGCAAGTCAAATTCTGGTAATCCCGGATATTTAACTTGTGCAAATGCGTAGGAAAATTCGTTTTTTATACTTTCTATTGCATATTTATTTGCAAAAATTGGCATAGGGCTTTGTTGAAGATAATTATATGAACGCACATCGTCAAGCCCCGAAACGTGATCTCTATGTGCGTGAGTTACAAGTATTGCATCTAAGTATTTAACTCTTTCATTTAACATTTGCGTTCTAAAATCGGGCCCTGCATCTATTGTTATTTGTGTTCCTTTGTCGGAAGTTATCAAAATAGACGAACGCAATCTCTTGTCTTTTTCTTCATTAGAAAGACAAACCTCGCAATCGCACCCTATAACTGGTACGCCTTGCGAGGTTCCTGTTCCTAAAAAAACTATATTTAAATAGCCCATTTAACTAATACTGCACCCCATGTGAATCCTGCGCCGAATGCTGTCAAAATAAGATTGTCTCCTTTTTTGAACTTATGTTGATTTTCAAACATTAGCATAGGAATGGTTGCAGATGTCGTATTTCCGTATTTTTCTATATTAACTAAAACTTTTTCATTATCAAGTTCTAAGCGTTTTCCTGTTGCTGAGATTATTCTCATATTAGCTTGGTGAGGCAATAGATAGCTTATGTCTTGCGAAGTCATATTATTTCTTTTTAATATTTCTTCTGTCGCTTCCGCCATTTTAACAACAGCCCATTTAAATACGGCTTGTCCTTCTTGATATATGAAATGTTCTCTTGCATCAACAGTTTCGTGAGATGCAGGCTTAACTGATCCACCCGCAACTTGATGTAAGTGTTTTACTCCTTCACCATCTGAATACAATACTTCATCTATAATTCCGTATTCATCTTCTGAGGCTTCTAAAAGTACGGCTGCTGCTCCATCTCCAAAGATTGGGCATGTTGCTCTATCTTGATAATTTACGATTGCCGACATTTTTTCTGCTCCAATCACAATTGCTTTTTTAACAAAGCCAGATTCTATGTATTTTGTAGCAGTTGTCAATCCGTAAAGAAAGCCTGAGCAACCTGCATTTATATCAAAACCAAATCCATGTTTGATTCCGCACTTGTGTGCTATGACATTTGCTGTTGCAGGAAAGACCATATCAGGTGTAACCGTACAACAAATTACTAATTCTATTTCATCAGGAGAAATATTCTTTTTCTCCAATATTCTTTTCACTATAATTTCTGCCATATCAGAAGGTCCCTTTTCTCCTTTCAAGATATGACGTTCTTTGATACCAATTCGAGTCATTATCCACTCGTCATTAGTATCTACCATTTGACTTAGCTCATCGTTAGTAAGGATATAATCAGGCACATACCCTTCTACCGCAGTTATTGCAGCTTTTAACTTTGACATTTTTCTATCTTTTTTTTGTAAATACAAACTAATTAACGGACAATGTTTCTTTTAATTGTCCTATTAAATTAGTTTCGTATATGTTCTTCGATTGAAATATCATGCTTTTTATCGCTTTTGCATTTGATATTCCATGTCCTATTAATACAATCGAGTTTGCTCCAAGCAATGGTAAGCCTCCATATATTTCATAGTTGAATCGTGCCACGTATTCATCAACAAGTCCTCTTTTTGCAAATACTCTTGCTAATGCTTCGGTGTGTTTCATCAACATATTTCCCACAAAACCATCGCAAACTACAACATCTACATTGTTTTTAAAGATTTCAACAGGTTCTGCATTACCAAAAAATTCAAAACTCTTGTTTTCCTTCATCAATGCATGTGCTGCTTGAGTTTGTGCATTACCCTTCTCTTCTTCTTCCCCAATATTTGCTAATCCAACCTTAGGATTTTGCATTCCTAACGCTGTTTTAGCATATACACTTCCTAAAACAGCAAATTGAACCAACATTTCTGGTTTTGCATCTGGATTTACACCAACATCTGTCAAAAGAGTAACTCCTCCATCTACCTTTGGCACAAGTGCAGCAAGACAAGGACGCATTATTCCATTGATTACGCCAACAGAATACATAGTACCTACAAGCATTGCACCTGTATTTCCTGCACTTGCAAAGCTATCTATCTTACCTTCTTTCAAATATTGAAATCCTTTCGCCATACTTGAATCAGGTTTCTTAGCAAATGCCTTTGCAGGCTTATCATGCATATCTATTACTTCACTTGCTTCAACAATTTCAAACAAAGAAGAATCTACTCCGTTTTCATTTAGAATTTGAAGTATGTCAGCACTTCGCCCAAAAAGAACTATCGTATCATTTTCTGATAATTCTTTTTGAGCTAATATTGCACCTTCAACTACAGCCTTGGGTGCGTAATCGCCACCCATAGCATCAAGCCCTATTCTCATAATATTACTTAAATGAATTAGGCTTCTGCTTCTTTCTTTATAGCTTCTTTTCCTCTATAAAATCCGCATTCTGGGCACACTCTGTGCATTAAAACAGAAGCACCGCAGTTGCTACAAGTTGTTAATTGAACTCCTTCAACCTTATCGTGAGTTCTTCTTTTTGCTGTTCTCGTTTGAGAGAATCTGTGTTTTGGATGTGGCATATTAAATTAATTTATTTGTTTCAAAATTTTAAATTCTTTAAAGCGTCCCAACGAGAATCGGTTTCAGTTTCCACCTCTTCAACTTGGGCTTCTAACATTTCTATTATTTCCTTATTGCAAACTTGGTGATTTCCTTGGGTTTCTCCATGTACACAACGCATTGGTTTTTCTAATGTTACATATTCATAAATAAATGAACTCAAATCCAATGAATATTCGTTGAACGGAATTACAATTAAATCTACATCTTGCTCCTCAAACTCTTCACCAAATTCAACATACAATCGGCGAGTAAAATCCATATTTAAATCCATTTCCTCTCCACATCTATCGCAAATTACTTGCAATACTCCCCAAATATGAAAGTCCAACACCAACTGTCTTTCGCTCTTATCTAAGTTTACTTTCATAGACAAACTAGCACCAAGAACTTCCTCACAATCAAATTCTTTAAACAATTTTTCATCGATTGTGTATTCAAATTCGTGAATGCTATTTGATAATCCACTAAACTTTAAAACATATTTCTTACTCATCGTCCTAACCTTCTATATGCTTTTAAGAGTTTGCAAAGGTACGATTTTTCTTTAAACTGAACAAGAGTTTAAGAAAAAAACCTAAGAAAAAATTCAAAAAAGCAAAGAAATAATTAAATAATTCTTTGAAAAAATTTAAAAATTCTTTGCTTTTTTTTCTTTATTCTTCAAAACGAATATTTGTCATAGTTTTTTCGCAGTAATGACATTGTAGTTTCAAAGGCTCTTCATCTACAACTCTAAAATAAGTTTCAATATCCTCAATATTTGTTATACAATTAGGATTTATACACTTTACTATCTTTTTAATTTCCTTTGGAATATTTAATTGTATCTTTTCAACAACTTCATAATCCTTTATCACAATAAGAGTAGCATTTGGAGCGACCAAAGATATTTTATTTACCTCGGTTTCTTCAAAGAATTTATTTTTCACCTTTATAATTCCCTTTTTACCAAACTTCTTACTTGAAAGATTTGTTCCTATTAACACTTCATCATTATACTTATCCAAATTAAGAATCTTTACTACCTTATATATTTCGTTTGCAGGAATATGGTCAATTACAGTTCCGTTATCAATTGCTGAAACAACAAGTTCTTTTTTTCTTTCGTTTGACATATCTAATCTATTTTATTAAATTATTATTTTACTCCTAAGATTGCAGCCATTAAAGCTTGACGAACATAAACCCCATTTTGAGCTTGTTGGAAATAATAAGCATAAGGAGTTTTATCAACATCGGTTGCAATTTCATTTACTCTTGGCAACGGGTGCAACACTTTCATATTTGGTTTACAGCCTTTAAGTGTAGCAGCATCTAAAATATAACAATCTTTTACTCTTTCATATTCCAAAGGATCAGAAAAACGCTCTCTTTGTATTCTTGTCATATAAATAATATCAGAAAAAGGAATTACATCTTCCAACTTTGTGTATTGATAATATTCCAATCCCATATTTTTTATGTGCATTTTTACAGAAGAAGGCATTTTTAATTCCTCAGGAGAAACGAAATGGAAAGTTGCATTAAAGTTACACATTGCTTGAACCAAAGAATGCACTGTTCTTCCATACTTTAAATCACCTACCATAGTAATATGCAAATTATCTAATCCTCCTTGTGTTTTTTGAATTGAATACAAATCCAACATACATTGTGTAGGGTGTTGATTAGCTCCATCACCTGCATTTATAACCGGTACACTTGCAACCTCAGAAGCATAACGAGCAGCTCCATCTCTTGGATGACGCATAACAATTAGGTCAGAATAACTACTAACCATTTGAATAGTATCATGAAGGCTTTCACCCTTTTGCAGACTTGTTGCAGCAGGATTACTAAAACCAATAACCCTTGCACCTAACATATTAGCTGCACTTTCAAAACTTAGACGTGTTCTTGTAGAGGGTTCAAAAAATATTGAAGCTACTACTTTATCGCTCAAAATAGGTTGCTTTGGTTGTTTTTCAAATTCAGAAGCCAACGCCAATATTTGCAAATACTCTTCCTTTGTGTAATCTGTAATTGAGATTAAGTTTTTTCCTTTTAGGTTTGCCATGATATTTAATATTTGTTTTTTTACAATAATAATTTCTACATTTATAAAAAAAACGACTTTCAAACAATTGAAAGTCGTTTTCTATTATTTTTAAAATATTCATTCAAAGAGTTAATGCTCTTTCCGTTACAAAAACCAACGAATATTGAATATTTCATATTTTTCTTCTTAATTTGTTTGCGCAAAGATAAAACATTTTTTTACAACGGCAAAAAAAATCTTTACATTTTGCTTTTTAATTCTTCTACCCTTTGGAAATCAGCTTTTGCCTTTTCACTTTCACCTTTTTTCTCATAAGCCTCTGCCCTACTTAAATAAGCTTGCCAAAACAAAGAATCAACTTTTATTGCAGAAGTAAAACATTCTATCGCTATATCATAATCTTGTTTTTCTATTAAGTTAATATAGCCAACATTATGTAAAGCATCTGCATGATCGGGTTTAATTTCCAATAATTTTTGATAAGTCTCCAACGCCTTAGCTATTGCATTATGTTCTTGATAAAACAAAGCTAACACATACATTGCAGAATAATTATTTGGATTTATGTTTATTGTACTATTAAGATACTCTATCGCAATAGGATCACCTTTAATAGAATACAAAACACCTAATTCCTCGTAAGCCTGTTCATAATCCGATTTTAATTCTATTGCTTTTTGATAATCCTTCACCGCATTAATTGTATCACCTTGTTCTTTTAAAGCCCAGCCTCTTAGAAAATATGCAGTAGGATTAAGTTTATCTAAAAGAATTGCTTGTTTCAAATCAAACATTGTTTTCTCATAATCCTTTACATAAAGACTCAATTCGGCAGATTTAAGATAAGCCTCAATAAACTTACCATCTACCTCCTTAGCTGTTTGAAGCGAAGAAAAAGCTAATGCAGTCTCTCCTTGCGAGAAAAGAATATCTGCTTGCAACACATAATATTCAGCATTTTTCTTATCGATAGAAACAGCTTTTTGAATATCTAAAAGAGCTTCCTGAAACTCTCCCTTTTCACGTAAAGTTTTTGCTCGTTTAAAAAATAAATCTGCGTTATTAGGTTCTTTTCTTATTTTTGCATTCAAATAAGAAATCTTTTCACTATCAGACATATCCTCAAACTTTACATCTTTTTCATTTCCTCCACATGCAAAAAACAAGCCAATAGTAAGAAACAAAAACACTTTTCTAATACTTCTCATACTTTTATTTATTA
This sequence comes from uncultured Bacteroidales bacterium, assembly GCA_937901525.1. Lineage (GTDB taxonomy): Bacteria > Bacteroidota > Bacteroidia > Bacteroidales > P3 > Onthomorpha. The sequence goes on along the minus strand of CALDHX010000017.1, from coordinate 18,032 downwards.
TTTTTCTTTTTAATATTTGCATTATAATATTTACACTCCTCTATTAAAGAGCAATTCTCACACATCGGTCTGCGAGCCTTACAAATATACCTACCAAGTAAAATTAAACGATGATGCATCAAAGCAAGGTCATCAACACCCTTTAAATTTGCAAGTAATTGCTTTTCTGTATCCAAAACATTCTTTGCAGCAGAAGTAAGACCTATGCGAGCAGAAACCCTATGCACGTGAGTATCAACCGGCATTACGGCTTTTTTATATAAAACCGCAGCCATAACCAAAGCCGTCTTACGTCCAACCCCTGCAAGCGTTTGTAATTGCTCAATATCACTCGGTATTTCATCATTATACACCTCATGCAAACGCTCTGCCATCTTTTTCAAATTCTTACTCTTTGCATTAGGATAAGAAATGCTTTTTATATAAGAAAAAATCTCTTCTTCACTACTTTGAGCCAAAGATTCCACCGTAGGATAACGCTCAAACAAAGCAGGAGTAACCATATTCACTCTTTTATCCGTGCATTGAGCAGAAAGAATGACAGCAACCAAAAGTTCAAAAGCAGAATTATAATTCAATTCCGTATCGGCCTGAGGAAATAACTCACCAAGCTTCTCAAAAACCAAAGAATAACGTTCTTGCTTTCTCATTTTTTCTAATCAAATTTAAAATCCACAACAACAGGATTATGATCCGAATAATCAAACACCTCTTGTTGATACCCTTCTACATTGATTTGCTCGCTTACAAGCACATAATCTATCCTAAACTTAGGAAGAAAATAATTGTGAGTACCAGAAAAGCCTTGTCCTTTCTCAACAAAACTATCTTTCATATTCTTTGTAAGCACTTGATAAGTGTAAGAATAAGGCGTAGCATTAAAATCTCCAAGCAAAATAAAATCTCCCTCCGTTTGTTCTATAACAGAGGTTAATTCTTTCACTTCTTTTGCTTGCACTTTATTGGTTTCCAATAATTTTTCAATAACACTCTTTCTTGTTTGCTTAGAGGTAATTTCCCCTGTCTTTAAACTCTCAACCTCAGCCTTCTCTTCCTCCGATAACATATAAGAATCAAGATGCACATTATACACTCTAAGTTTTTTATCTCCGAAATTAATATCTGCATACGTCTTTTGGTGAAATTCTTTGTCCATAGGGAAAAGAACACCGGAAGTAGAAATTTCTTTTTTTGAATAAATCACACTACCTCTTACGTAATCCTTATAATTATATGGTGCAAAAAAATACTTATAGCCCAACTTCTTTGTCATAACATAATGAAAACTACTCTCAGACTTCTTTACCGAGCCGTATTCTTGTAAACAAACAACATCAGGATCATATCTTTCTATCAAAGATAAAATAGAATCTTTATTCATTATCCTAATTTCCCTGTCTTCTTCTGCATTTTGTGTGAATCCCTTAACATTATATGTCATAACTCTTAAACAATCTTCATCAAGGTTATCATTTGCCGAATTTAGACCAATGAAACGAGGAATAAAATTAGCACCTACCAAAACAACTGCTAAGGGTACAAATAAATATCTCCACTTAAAAAACAGCCAAAGTACACAAAACAAAAGATTTACTACAAGTAAAAGCGGATAAATATAAGAAAGCAAAGATAATTCCGCAAAAATCTCAGGACTTACACGCACTGAAACATAAACCCCAAGCAACAAAAGTACAAATACTATATTAACAATATATAAAACTCTCTTTATCATAAAATTCCCGCATCTAATTTCCACTCATCTTTGATTTTTATCAAATTCCAATTACAAATAATCTTATTATCAAACATATCTACACATTCTATCTCAACAACAGCAATATTTCCATTGACAACAATATTCTTTACCTTATAATGTTTATAAACTACCATATCCTCGGAAATATTTTTGAAATACGACATTTTTTGTTCCATTCTTGGAGAAACAAAAAGTGTCATTTTTTCAAAATCTCGCTTATTTAGACTTTTATAAAACCCTGTAATTGTCTCCTGTATCATTTCCTGCTCTCTGTCATTCTTAGAACAAGAAAAGATAAACATAGACAATAACAATGGAATCAACAATATTTTCTTCATTGCTCTATTTTTTTGCAAAAATAGCAAAAATAGCAAAAATCATTTCATAGAATTTAAAAATTTTCTCCATAAGAAAATAAATTACCACAATAAGAAAATGAATTATCTCTATGAAAAAATTTAAAAATACAAAGAAAAAAGAGATGCTGGCGAAGACATCTCTTTTTTTTTCTTTTAAGAATGTGGCTAAATTTTTAGTTTTAAACCCAAATAAAAGGTTCTTGGTTGTGTAGGACCATATATATATCCTGAATCTCTATCAACTCCTTGATCAAAGTCTTTTTGAAATGAATTAAATATGTTGTTTACTCCTAATTTTACTTGAAGTGTATTGCTTTTTGTCAATTGAAAATCGTAGTTAATCGCACAATTCAAATCGAAAAATCTTGGTGTTGTTTCCATACGATCTTGATTTATGAATCCAGCATAGTGAGGCACTTGCATTTCTCCTGTATATGTTCCTGAAAGATTAATACCTAATTTCTCAATTGGAGTATAATCTAAACTTACATAACCATAATCATCAGGGCTTCTTAGTAATTTATCAGTACCTGCTACATTTTCATCTTCTGACCAATATTCTGTTTCTTTATATCTACTCGATTGCAAGGTATATGCAGCAGATATTGTCATTATATCTTTATAAGACATTTTTGCTGTAAGACTTATTCCTTTAACTACTGCTCCTGAGGCATTATATCTTTCTTGTATTGTGGTTTGTGTTTGTTGATTATGTCCTATTACTCTTAATGCGAAAACATCATCTAAGTTTGTGTAAAATCCTTCTAACAAAAAATTCATCTGAACATTGTTTCCTATTTGCATATAATAGTCTGCCGATAGGCTTGCACTGTGAGAATATTCTGGACGTAGGTTTTCAGCAAGCACAGTCCTAACACTTTCCCCTCCTACCTGAGTTATGTGTAAATCTTCATCGTAAACCTGTGGTGCTCGATAGCCACTTGAATAACTTGCTCTGAGTTGCAAATCGGAAATCGGCTTATACAACAAGTTTACTCTCGGTGCTATTACGGGTGCTTCTAAAAGATTATGTTTATCTGCTCTTGCTCCTAATAAAAAGTTAAGTTTATTGCTTTTCCACTCCGATTGCACATATCCTCCTATTACATTTGCAGTTTGTTGTGTGTACATATTATAATCTTCCACTCTATCGTCTAAACTATTACTGCTATATTCTACTCCGTATGTAATATCGGCTTGTGAAAATAAGAGTTTATCTAATTTATGATTTGCCATTGCTCCTGCTAAGAAGGTTAAATCTTTTGTTTTTCCATACGCATTTGGGTCTTGATAAGCTCCGTAATATGAATTTCTATTGATATATTGTGTAGAGGCGTATGTATTCAAACGATTTTTACCATTAAGTGATACAAAATTATAGTTTAAATTCACTGAATGTATTTGATGTTGTGTCATTTCACAAATATCACTTCTGTGTGGTTGCAAATGCAGATTATTTCCACCTCTTCTATCTTCGTTTGTTGTGTGATATTCCAAGTTAAGTTTGTTTCTATTGTCTATATTATAGAATATATTTGTTCCAAAAGAGAGATTTTCCAATTCTCCTAACTCTGTGAATCCGTCTTTATCGGCATCGTAAGCTGAACGTGTTCTATATGTTTGATAAAATGAGGCTCCTGTTTTTTTATCTTTACTTAATAACGCTCCATTTACGTTTACGTTTTGCGCATAAGAGCTTCCGCCTATCATTTGCACATCTGTACCTACACTAAGGCTTGGGGTGGTTGGTTCTTTTGTTATAATATTTATAGTTCCCGCAATGGCATTTGCTCCAAACAAAGCAGAACCACCACCCTTTACCACTTCTACTCGCTCAATCATATTTACCGGAATTTGTTCTAAGCCATAAACTCCGCTTAATGCACTCATAACCGGGCGAGAGTCTATAAGAATTTGTGTATATGGTCCATCTAAACCGTTTATCTTTACTTGTGGAAAGCCACAGTTTTGACAATTATATTCAACTCTTACTCCACTTTGAAAAGGTAAGGCTTGAACAAGGTCTTGTGCATTATTCTTTTCAAATTGCTTGTTTGAAAGAACATTTACTATTACTGGGGCTTCTTTTCTTGATGTTTCATTTCTGTTTGCTGAGACAACAACCTCATCTATCATTACTGCATGTGGTTCTAAGTTTAAATGAATGTGTGGAGTGTTGTCATTTTTTAATTCTATTTGAGTTTCTAATGTTTTATATCCTAAACAGCTAACAACTAAGGTGTATTTTCCTGGTTTTAGATTTCTAATTATGAAACTTCCTGTTTCATCTGTTGTTGTTCCTATTGTAGTATTTTTAATCATTATAGTAGCATAAAGTACTGCTTCTTGTGTTTCTTTGTTGAAGATATGCCCTTCTATTGACAATCCTTCTGGGTTTGCATTTTTTGCTAATGTTTGTCCTGATATAATCAGCATTAGAATTAGTTGTAAGATAAATTTTACTCTTGTCATTTTACTATTTTTTAAATTTTTGTGCAAAATTACTTCCTTTCTTCTCTTGCGACAATACTCAAAAATAATGATTTTTAATTTTTTTATTTTAAAAGCAAAACTTAATGTGTTATGAAGTGTTGTTTATATATGAGTTAAATTTTAAATCTTTATTATCTATGAAAAAGTTTTTTGCAAGTGCCGTTTTATTATCAATGAATATTGGTGTAATGGCTCAAAATGATTTGATTAAAAGTGTTATTGATGGAAGTTTCTTTAACTTTCCTCAAATTAGGGAAAGCGTTTGTGATATGAGAATGTTTTTCCCTACAAAAGGTGTTAAGCCTGCTGAGTATAATCGTTATGACTTTAAAACAAAGTATGATGAGGCTATTGCAAAAGTTATGTTTGAGACTTTAAATGGAGAACTCATCAGTTTTGAAGAATCGCTTGATTTAGCAAAGGCTGACGGAATTATTGTTTTACATAAAGGAAAAATTGTTTTTGAAAGATATTATGGTTTTTTAGAACCTGATGGTACGCACGCTGTTATGTCTGTATCAAAAACTTTTACAGGTACTCTTGGTGCAGTACTTGTAGCAGAAGGTATTCTTGATGAAAACAAAAAGGTTTCTTATTATGTAGAAGAATTAAGTGGTTCTGCTTTTGGTAGTGCTACAATTAGGGAATTATTGGATATGACTACTGCTTTGGATTATGATGAAAATTATAATAATCCTAATTCTCGTATTTGGGAATTTTCACAAGCTGGCACCCCTTATCCAAAACCTGAGGATTATACTGGGGCTAAAAGTTATAGAGAGTTCCTTCAAAGTGTAAAACAAAATGGAAAACACGGACAAAAGTTTGCTTATAAAACAATTAATACTGATGCCTTAGCTTGGGTTATTACAAAAGTATGTGATAAGCCTTTGGCTGATTTGATTTCTGAAAGATTTTTCAAACCAATGGGGGCTCACATCGAGGGATATTATCAATTAGATGCAACAGGTACTGAATTTGCCGGTGGAGGTTTTAATGCTGCATTGAGAGACTTAGCTGCTTTCGGGGAAATGATTAGAAATGATGGTTTTTTCAATGGAAAACAAATTATTCCTCAGGGGTTAATGAGGGATATTATTGAAAATTCTAATGCAAATAAGTTTGATAAAGATAGTTATCCTCTTTTAAAGGGTTGGGCTTACAGAAATATGTGGTGGGTTATGAAAAACTCAGACCAAGCCTTTTGTGCAAGAGGTGTACATGGTCAAGTTATTTACATAAATCCTGTTGCAGAAACTGTTATTGTAAGATTAGCTTCTCATCCTAATGCTTCAAACAGTGTAAATGATCCTTTTTCTCTGCCAGCCTATCAAGCAGTAGCAGATTATTTGAAAACGAAATAGGTTAATAAAGAAATAAGGAGTGTTTACCACCCCTTATTTCTTTCTTGTTCCATTGTTCCTTCGTCTATTTCTTGTACATAATTGCTACAATCCATATCTATTGACATTGTTGGCGGTCTATCAAAATCGCCTTTATAGAAATTAAGTTTTGGATCTTTTTCGCAACGTTTCATAAATAAGCCATAAACAGGTAATGCCATAGATGCTCCTTGTCCTAAGGCTGTTGAACGGAAGTGAATACTTCTTAATTCTCCTCCAACCCATACTGCTGTTGCTAATTTTGGATTTATTCCTATAAACCAACCATCTGAATTATTGTCTGTCGTTCCTGTTTTTCCTGCTATCGTACTTGTTATTCCGTATTTATATCTTAATCTTCCTCCCGTTCCTCCATCAACAACGCCTTTCATTAATTCTAAAACCAAATATGAGGTTTCTGCATCTAATGCAGAGTTACTTTTTGAATTAAATACCTCTAAAACCATACCTTTATTATCGCATATCTTTGTGATAAAGATTGGTTCTTTGTGTATTCCTTCATTAACAAATGTGGACATCGCTCCTGCCATCTCCATAACAGAAAGATCCGATGTTCCTAAACAAATTGATGGATAGGCTTCCATAGGTGTTGTGATTCCCATTTGTTTTACTAAATCTACTACGGCTTGTGGTGTTGTGTAATCTTTAATTAATGCGGCTGATATAAAGTTTACTGAATTTGCTAAGGCCCATTTTAATGTTACGCTTTCTCCTTCTCTGTCTTCATTTGAATTTTTCGGTGTCCAATTGTCAAAATCTTCAAAAGTTACTGGTGAATTTTCTAATTCGTAACATGGAGATAATTCACTATCTCGCATAGCTGCTGCATAAACAAATGGTTTGAAGGTTGAACCTACTTGTCTTCTTCCAAGTTTTGCATTGTCGAATTTGAAATGTTTATAGTTTATTCCTCCTACATATACTTTTATGTGTCCGGTTTGTGGTTCTATTGATACCATTCCTGTATTCAAAAAGTGTTTGTAGTAACGAAGTGAATCCCATGGCGACATTATAGTGTCTTTATCTCCTGCCCAAGTAAAGACTCGCATATTTGTCTTTTCTTTAAAATTGGCTTTGATATCTTTTTCTGATAATCCTTCCGATTTAAGAGAACGATACCTATCAGAATTTTTCATCGCTTGCAAATAATACTTATCTATATCTTCTTTACTTATGCCTGTAAATGGTGCATCTTTATATCCTTTGGTGTGTTTGAAAAATTCTGCTTGCAAAGTAGTAAAATGTTCTTTTACTGCTTCTTCTGCATACTTTTGCATTTTATAATTTATGGTTGTATATATCTTTAATCCATCTTTATGTACATCATAGTTTTCCCCATTGGCTTTATAGTGAGTTTTACACCATTCTTTCATATAGTTACGTAACATTTCACGAAAATAAGTGGCTATTCCTTCATCGTGAGATTGAGGATTGAAACGTAATTTTATTGGATTTGCTGATTTTTCTCTATATTCTGCCTCTGTTATGTATCCATATTTTTGCATTTGACTTAAAACAACATTTCTTCTCTTGTTTGCATTCTCTGGATTTCGTATTGGACTATACGCAGTCGGTGCTTTTAAAAGTCCAACTAATACAGCTGCTTCTTCAACTTCTAATTCTGAGGGTTGTTTTGAAAAGAATATTTGAGATGCTGCTTTTATTCCATAAGCATTGCTTCCATAATCTACAGTATTTAGGTACATTGAAAGAATTTCTTCTTTGGAATAGTTTCTTTCAAGTTTAACTGCTACTACCCATTCTTTAAGTTTTGCAAATACTGTTCCTAATTTTGATTTTTGTTCTCTTGGAAATAGATTTTTTGCTAATTGTTGTGTCAGCGTACTTCCTCCTCCTGAACTTTTATCTCCTCCTAAAACTGTTTTTGTCAACACTCTGAGTAATGAACGTAAGTCTATTCCCGAATGTTCGTAAAATCTTGCATCCTCTGTTGCAACAAGAGCATTAATAAGATTAGGAGATATATCTTTGTATGTTACATTTGAACGATTTTGAATACCAATATAGCCTATCAATTCGCCAGAATCAGAATAAACTTCTGTTGCAAGATTTGCTTTTGGATTTTCTAATTGCTCAAATGTTGGCATAAATCCTAATGAACCTAATGATAATAATATAAAAAACACTATTACGGCTATGAGAAAACATATATATGTTCCCCACATTATACTTATATACTTTTTAAAGTTAGTTGTTTTGCCTTTTTTCTTCTTTGTAGTTTCGCTCATATCAAAAAATATTTTGATTTTTTAATCTTGATATTCTAAATGCAAGCCTATATCAGATATTCCTTTTAGAGTTGAATCCGTAGTAGCTTGACGTAACTCAAAAATATATTTACCTTCTTGGCTAAATTTTATATTTTTCGCTATCCAAAAACGATTATCTTTCATTTTAGAGCTACCTTTTCCTTTCCATGTGCCGTCAGGATATGCAAGATAGCACTCTATTGTATCTTGTTTTGTAATTTTCCCATTCGGCAATATAGTATTCATATAAAAATATATGTTGCTATAAGGATAATCTGTTGTATTTCTAATATTGATTGCTAATTTGTATGCTTTTATTGTATCTTTTATTTCTACTTCATAATACAATTTATCTGTTGTTTTCCATAATTGTTGATTTACAGCTTTATTTTCATCATAAACTACATTATGATTACAAGCAGTAAACAAAATAAAAAACAATAAAATACCTATACTATTAATTATACCTTTCATCTAAATCGTCTTTTTGTAAAGATTTGTCATTTTCTAATTTTTCTGCGAAAGATTCTAAGTCTTTTACAACTATATTTTTATGATTCTTATTAATTATGTATTTAACCGTATCAGCAGATAAGGGGAATAATTCAGTGCTACCTTGATAAGAATACCAAAATATACCTTTAAATACATCAACTTTATGATATATAGCCTTTCCTTTTTCTGTTTCAAGTTCTACTCCTAATTCTGGTATTTTATTTAAAGACTCTATGTAAACATCATATTCATAATTCAAACAACATTTCAACTTTCCACATTGTCCAGCTAATTTTTGTGGATTCGGAAACAACTGTTGTGTTTTAGCAACTACGGTTGAAACAGAATTAAACGTATTAAGCCAAGTACTACAACATAATTCTCTTCCACATGTACCTATTCCACCTAATCTACTTGCTTCTTGTCTTGCGCCGATTTGTTTCATTTCAATTCTAATTCTAAACTCCTCAGCCAAAGACTTAATTAACTGACGAAAATCCACTCTTTCATCTGCTGTATAATAAAAGATTGCTTTTGTACCATCACCTTGAAATTCCACATCATTAACCTTCATTTTAAGATTATAACGATTAGCATAATCTCTTGTTTTAAAAATCATGCTATCTTCTTTTCTTACAGATTGCAACCATTTTTCTATATCAACAGCCTTTGCTCTTCTGTATAATTTCTTTAAATCAGAATTAATATCAACCTTCTTTTTCTTCATTTGAATTCGACACAATTCCCCTGAAAGTGTAACTATTCCTATATCATGTCCAGGATTTCCCTCTACAGCTACAACATCACCCTCTGAAATCTCTAATCCCTCAGGTAAGCGAAAGAAATCCTTTCTTGAATTTTTAAATCTAACCTCTACAACATTACAACTATTTCCATTAGAAGGTGAATGTATATGTCCCATCCAATTATGAACATTCATTTTAGAACAATTATCCAATTCTTTTTTAGAAATAGGCTTATAAGATAAAGGTTCTCTGCTACAACCTCTTGATAAAAGATCACTTACTTCAAACTTATCTCTTTCAATATCTGGATCTTCATCAAAATATGGGTGAACAAATTGTTCCAATAACCTATCTCTTTGTTCTATTTCTTTAATTTCTTTTTTTTCTGATTCCATATTATAAAAACAACTGAGTTATATATTATTTTATTTAGTATTATTCTTTATCAATTTCCCAATATTTAAAGCCAAAGATGTAAATATCATTTTAGCATTTCCATTTCGCATAATTTCTAATATAGCTTTTTGTGTTAAATTATAAATACCTAAAATATTCCTTGGCACAATAAACTTTGAAAAGTTAGCTTTAAAATCCTCTTCCTGCTCAGAAAAATTACAAAGCCTATCAATTTTCATTTCTCCATACTGAAAACATTCTCTATACAATTCCAAAGTATAATTTAAATATACTTTCAATTCTTCTCGTCCCATTTTAGAAATCTTTTCCACTAACTTTGAAATTTCTCCCAAAGAAGAATTATAAGCAAAAGCCAACCTATTAAATTGAATAAACAACTTTCTAAATTCTGCTTTATCATCTTCATTAGAAGAAATAGCCTTTATCAAACTACCCTCAGCATAAGAGAGAGTTTTCTCTATATTTTCAAAACCATTATTCAATAAATAGTTTTCCAAATCCACATTCTCAATTGGATGCACCTTAATTAATTGTGTTCTTGAAAGAATAGTAGGAAGCAATGCCTCACTATTTTCAGCAACCAAAAGGAAAAGAGTATTTTCATAAGGTTCTTCCAAAATTTTCAGAATCTTATTTGCAGCATCTATTTGCAATTTATCGACGCCCCAAATAATATTTATCTTATATTTCGACTCGTAAGTTTTAAGAGTCAAATTCTTGATTATAGTATTTGCATCTCTAACATTTATTGCACCTTGTTTATTATCTACCCCAAGTTCTTGATACCAAGATTCCAAATCTATATAAGCATTATTTGACAAAACATAATTTCTAAAACAATCAATAAAACTTAAACTCTCATTATTTTTTTCAACAGACTTAGTAGTAGTATTTGGAAAGGTAAAAAACAAATCGGGATGTGAAAGTTTTTGATATTTTAAGCAAGAAGGACATTTTCCACACGAATCTGCCTTTAAATCTCCTTGCTTAACATTTTCAAAAATCTTTTTATTAGTACAACTAACAAACTGAGCATAAGCTAATGCCAAAGCAAAACCGCCATAACCTGCACTACCTAAAAATAATTGTGCATGGCTAATCCTATTATTTAAAACAACATCAATCAATGTGTTGATTAAATTTCTTTGTCCTACTACTTGCTCAAATTGCATAACAACTACACTATTTTTAACTTACAAAAGTACGACAAATTTCAATAAAACACCTCTATAATGCAAAAAAAAGCGAGTTTTACATAAAAATAAAACTCGCTTTTTCCTTTAAAACCTATTTTTAATACTCAAAAGAGAAATTTTCTGACATAAATTCATCTTCTGTTTCTGTTTTTTGAGTTTTTTCCACATTAGAAGTTCTATTTGCAACAGATTTTTGTAAAGAAGCAATCATAGCTCCCAACATTTTTGTCATTTCCATTAAAACCTCAACCGAAGCATCATTTTGCTCTTGTGAAAAGACTCCTTTTTTAAATGCAATTGCAGTATAGACAACGCATTCTCTAATTGCAGCTTTTGCATCTTTCAAAAATTGAATTAATTGAGTTTTATGACGAGATGAGCCTTCTGCAATATTCAAAGACACTCTGCTTGCTGAATTAACAAGTGGCTTAAACACCAAATCTGCATCCATTCCATTTAATTGACAATTTTGATTAAGCAACCAATTAACATAATCCAAAGATTTGTGATAAACTCTTAAATCTTCAAATCTGAAAAAGCTGTTTGAGTTGATTTGTTTTTCCATAACAACATTATTTTAGTTAGATTTCTATATTTTTATTTATTTGATTCCAGCAAAATACTTCATAAATTGAACCCTTAGGAATGCTGAACTTTCATTATTTTTTTCAACAGCAAGTTTTCCTCTAAAATCATCTAAGGTTTCAAAATTATTTTTTTGCATCCATTCTTTCAAAAACGCAATAGACTCTTCAATAAATTCTGTACCCTGCTCATAAATTGCAGAAACAGTTTGCACAGTATTTGCACCAGCCAATAAAAGTTTTATAACATCTTGAGGTTTATGCACCCCACCACCAGAAGTTATAGGACAATTTACAACATTTGCAAGAATAGCAGTCCATCTTATTGTTCTATGCAAATTACCTGGTGAAGAAAACACATTCGCAGGCTCAATTGTCATTGTATCTATATTAATATCTTGTTTAAAGAACTGATTAAAAATGTTCAAATTTTCTATTCCCATCCACGAAAGCTTTTGAGCAAATCTCGCAAGTGAAGAAAAATAAGAACATATCTTAACTGACACAGGTATTTTAACATTTTTCTTTACGTCTTTTATGATTGTCTCATAAAATTTCTCAATTTTTTCTGTTGTCATATTAACATCCGATGGTAAAAGAAGAATATTTAATTCAATACCATCAGCTCCTGCTTGCTCTATACGGCTTGTAAGATTTATCCATTGAGAAGCCGAAACACAATTAACGCTTGCAATAATCGGAATCGAAACTGCTTCTTTTGCAGACTTTATTAAACTAATATATTTTGCCAAAGATTGTTTCTCGGTGTGCGCTACAATATAATCATAGGTTTCATCAGCATATTCAAGCATATTTGATTGAGAATAATTACTTGACATTTCTTGCAGAATCTGTTCTTCAAACACTGATTTCAAAATCACAGCACCTGCACCTGCTTGTTCTATTTTTTTTAAAGTATCTATATTGGAAGTTAATCCACAACTACCAACTACAATTGGGCTTTTAATGTTTAAACCCATAAATTTAGTCTCTATATTCATAGTATTTTCTATTTTTAGATGAGCAAAGATAACAATAAATTCATAATCAACAAACTTTTTGATAAAAAAATATATTCTAAAAGAACAAAACTATGTTTTTTAAAAGCAAGCCAAACAATTTTATTTAAAGTTTTCCTTACAATATGCCTTGTTTTTTACAAGAAAAATGTATCTTTGCAGTCTGAAAAATTAAAAACAAAATATAATGAGCACAGAAAACATCAAAGTAAACAACGAAAACGAACAAGAAAATAAGAGTTTAAACGTAGGAGAAATCGTTTCTAACTCAGAAAAGTTCATAGAAAAGAACAAAAAAATCATTATTGCCATAATCTCTGTGGTAGTTCTTGGAATTGCAGCTTACTTTTTGTATCAAAACTTCGTAGTAGCACCACGCGAAAACAATGTTCAAGAAGAATTATTCGCAGCACAAAAGTATTTTGAACAAGAAGATTTCAAAAAAGCACTTGAAGGAGATGGTAAACACGCAGGATTGATTTCAATAATAGAAGAATATGGTTCTACAAAAGGAGGATCTCTTGCAAACTATTACGCTGGCAACATTTATTTACGTCAAGGCGAATACAAAAAAGCAATAGAACACCTTTCTGCTTACAAAGGAGAAGACAAAATCATATCAATACAAACAAAAGCATTGATAGCAGACGCATACGTAGAGCTTGGAGAATTAGATAAAGCAATTAGCAACTACAAAGACGCAATAAAATCAGAAAACATAATGACTACTCCATTTGTTCTTTTGAAACTTGGACAAGTTTACGAAATGCAAAAAAATAATGTAGAAGCATTAAACTGCTACAAAAGAATAAAAACAGAATTTCCTGCATCACAAGAATACAGAGAAATTGAAAAATATATTTCACGTTTAGAAAACCTTCAATAAGTCAAAGAAATATTTTAAAAAATCAAAGAAATATTTTAAAAAGTCATAGAAATAATTCGTAATTTCTATGACTTTTTTTATCCAATCACAAAAAAAATAGTATTATGAAAAGATTAGCATTATTATTATCAGCAATTCTTTTGACAAATATGGCGTTTTGTCAAGAAGAAAAGAAAGTTTCCGTAGACGATGAAGTGTTTGTCGTTGTAGAAGAGCAAGCAGAATTTCCGGGAGGCTTGGATTCAATGTATGCTTACATTGTAAAAAATCTCAAATACCCCGAAGCTGCAAAAGAAAAAGGCATTGAAGGAAGAGTTTTCGTGCAATTTGTTATTGAAAAAGACGGTTCAATTTCAAATGTTAAAATTTTACGAGGCATAGGTGGCGGTTGCGAAGAAGCAGCGGTGGAAATGATAAAAAATATGCCGAAATGGAAACCGGGAAAACAAAGAGGAAAACCCGTAAGATTTCAATTCGTCCTACCAATCAAGTTTGAACTTCCAAAAGATAAAGAATAAAAAAAAGAACTCGTGAAATAAAACTCACGAGTTCTTTTTTTTGTTCAGCCTTTTCTTATTTCAATGGGCTGTAATCTTTGGAATATCTTAGCATTTGCTGAGTGTATCCTTCTTCGTATGAGATTGTTACATCTGTTATCTTACCATCTTTGTCTTTTACTGCTGTATAAACAGGGTTTACAAAGCCTTTGTATGGTGCAATGTTGAGTTTTTGGTATCTATCTAAGATTTCTTTGTGTAATTCAGGGTCTATCTTCACTGCATAGTTCTCTACCAAATCTCTTGCTGCGTTGTAGTCGCCTGTTGATTTGATTCTTTGGATTTCTGCCAAGAGTTGTCCGAACAAATTACGCAACATTTCATAGTCGTTTATCTTTACAAAGGTTTCTCCCTCACGTTTAACCATTTCAATTACGTCTTTTCCGTCTTTTGCTGCTCCTTTTCCTTTTTCAAATGCCCATCTTGCTATCAAAGCTCTGTCTCTCATGTGAGATTCTTCTATTTGATCGCCAAGTTTTATGCGAACTACTTGTGTTAAAAGTCCGTTTTGCATTTGTGAAATATAGCTTGCTTTATATGCTTCTGCATCTGGTAATAATCCTAATTCAACTAATTTTGCGTCTGCAAGGTAATAAAGTGCAAAAAGGTCAGCTCTTGCTTCTTCAATCGTGCTTCCGTATGCTTTTAAGGCTTCCGGATCAACTCCCGGCAAGAGTTTTCCGCTTCCATGACCAAGACATTCGTGTAAATCGGTGTGTAAGTCGTCTGTGAATTGACCATATTTCTTTATAATCTCGATTTCTTCTTTTCCAAAAGCAAATTCTTCCAACATTCCGCTGCCATTAGATGCTTGAGCGTAGGCTTCTGTAAGGTTTGCAATAGTTACAGACTTGCTTCCGTGCTCTGCTCTAACCCAATTGCTGTTTGGTAGATTTATTCCTATGGCTGTTGAAGGGAAAAGGTCGCCTCCAAGAATAGATGCACTGATAACTTTTGCTGAAACGCCTTTTACTTTTTCTTTCTTAAACTCTTTTGCAACAGGAGAATTATCTTCAAACCATTGAGCGTTGATACTTAATTGTTCTGCACGCTTTGTTGCTTCTATATCTTTGAAATTAACTATACTTTCCCAAGATGCTTTCATTCCAAGAGGGTCTCCGTATGATTCAATGAAACCATTTACAAAATCAACATTAGGTTCAGTGTTTTCAACCCAAGCAATGCTGTACTCGTCAAATGTTTTCAAATCACCTGTTTCATAGAAAGAAATAAGCAAATCAATAACTTGTTGTTGTTTTGCATCTTCTGCGTAAGGGCGTGCAAGCTTTAAGTTTTCTACTATCTTGCTTATTGCTTGTCCATACTTACCTCCTACTTTCCAAACGTCTTCATAGATTTTTCCATCTTTGCCTTTTACAAGTGTTGAGTTCATTCCATACATTACAGGCTTAGCTTGATCGCCCTTTGCTTTCATTTCTGCATAGAATGCTTCGGCTTCTTCTTGTGTAACGCCTTGATAGTAATTGCAAGCACTTGCAAGCAACAAATCAACGCCTTCTGCAAGAGATATTTTCTTAGCCATAACCTCTGGATTGAAGATTACCTCTGCAATTTCTTCGCTACATTTTGTTTGTTCTACGAACCATTGACGCTCAAACTTAGGAACAAATTTATCACTTCCGTAATGATGATGAATACCGTTGCTAAACCAAACACGTTTCAAGTATTCCTCTACGCCTTTGAAGTTTTTATCTTCTCTATCTCCTTTATAATTTTGATAAAAGTCTTCTAACATTCTACGAATTTCAAGATTGTAGCGTCCGTTTTGGTCAAAAAGAATATCTCTTCCCCAAAGAGCAGCCTCATTCAAATAATAAATGAAGGTTTTTTGTTTAAGGCTCAATTCATCAAAGCCATCAACTTTGTAACGCAAGATTTGAATATCTGCAAAACTTTCTACATTGTAGTCAAACTCTGTTTGCTTTTGCTCTTTCTCACCGCAAGAAACCGCAGTCAAAGCAGCTGTAAATAACATCATTGTTTTAAAAATTTTCTTCATAGATAAATAATTTATGTTTTAAGCTTGCAAAGATACGAAAATTGCAAGAAAATGAAAAATACTTCTTTGAGGTAGAGCCTCTACTTCTTTAAGGTAGAAGCTCTACTTCTTTGAAGTAATTTCAAAAAAACAAGAAAAATTTTGCAAACACTTAATTATTACGTACTTTTGCAAGTTGATTTTTAACAATAAACACACATAAAAAATGAAGAGATTTTTATTCTTTTTTAACATCTTATTATTTACAAACATTCTTTTAGCACAAAGCTTTACAATAGACGATATTACTTATAATGTAATAGGAACAAATCAAGTAGAATTAACAAAATACAACGGAAATGCCTCCTTTGTTAATATTCCTGCGACAGTAGAATATGAAGAAAACACATACTCTGTAACATTCATAAAAGGAAATTCATTTTACTATAAAACTAACCTAACTTCTATTACAATTCCAAATACCGTTACTGCAATAGGAACATCAAGTGATAACTTTGGAGCATTTGAAGAATGCAATAATTTAACAACAATTACTATTCCTAGTAGCGTTGTTGAACTTGGCAGGTGGACTTTTTATAATTGCGACAACTTAACTTCTATTATTTGCCTTGCAGACGTTGCTCCTACAATTAATGATTATACTTTTTCAGGTACTTTAAACAATAAAACCTTAACAATTCCTTATGAAAGTGATTATTCTTCTTGGCAAAATGCTACAAATTGGGCAAGCGTTCAAGCAATTGTTGATTTAGGAAATAGTTTAACATTATCGCCTTTAACTTTTGCAATAGAAAGTGAAGCAAATCGCACAATGAAAGTAGCAGATTGCGAAACTTCTGCAACACAAGTTAATATTCCTTCACACATAAAATATAATGGAATAATATATAGTGTTACTTCTATTGGAAGTTATGCATTTAATCATTGCAATAATTTAACTTCTATCACAATTCCTAATGGCATTACCTCTATTGCTCATTATGCGTTTAGTAATAGTAGTATTACTTCTGTTACTATTCCAAATAGCGTTATTTCTATTGATCAATTTGCATTTAATCATTGCAATAATTTAACTTCTGTAAACATTCCTAATAGCGTTACTTCTATTGGTCAATTTGCGTTCAATTATTGCAGTAGTTTATCTTCTGTAAACCTTCCTAATAGCATTACTTCTATTAGCAATTCTATGTTTTGTGGTTGCAGTAGTTTAACCTCTATTGATATTCCATATAATATTACTTCTATTGAAGATGCAGCTTTTTATAATTGTAGCAATTTATCTTCCGTTTATATTCCTTATAGTGTTACTTCTATTGGAAATATAGCATTTTATGGTTGCAGTAGTTTAACCTCTATTGAATTTCCAGAAAGTATTACTTCTATTGGAGAGGCAGCTTTTTTAAATTGTAACAGTTTAACAACTATTACTATTCCTTATAGTATCATTTCTATTGGAAATTCAGCTTTCAATGGTTGCAACAATTTAGATTCTGTTATTTGTCTTGCAGAAACAGCTCCTTTGGTTGGTGGCGGTGCTTTTTATAGCCCTTCAAGCGACAGAAGTCTTACAGTTCCTTTTGGGGCAAATGGTTATTCTGCAAATTGGGGCAATGCTACTTGGCAAAAGATTTATCATAAGATAGAAGAATGGGAAGTTAAAACGTTAAATTCTGTTTTTGAAATAACAGAAGATAGTAAAATAGAAGTAATTAATGAAGGCATATTAAGAATAGCACAAGGTGGAGAATTGATAAATAAAACTGCAACAAATATTGAAGGAATCGTTGAAGTAGAAGCTATCAACAGAGAAAATAATTGGAATTATATAGGA
>CALDHX010000016.1 GCA_937901525.1 uncultured Bacteroidales bacterium | reverse complement strand
GGCCTAATCCCGCAATATTTAGAAACTGAATCATAAGTATTTTCCACGTTGGCATCGGAATATAATCCACTCCATCTTGCATAGTAATGGCTGGTGTTTTGCGATTATAATCTGGCTTAAACACCCTTTCAATAAATTTTCCATAAAGGAAGTATCCTATCACTAAAACGGCAAGACAAACTAAAAATGTTATCATATCTTTTTGTTTTTTATGCAAAGATAGTATAATTTTCTTTAACTTTGCATTATGAAATTAAGAGCGGTTGAATTAGACGATGTAGATTTACTCTACGAATGGGAAAACGATATGGAATTATGGGAATTTGGCAACACAATGCGACCTTTTTCAAAATACGCCTTAGAGAATTATGTCCTTAACTCTCAAAACGAAAGCCTTTATAGTGCAAAACAAATGAGGTTAATGATTGATGTAGAAAGAAATAATGCCATTTATACATTAGGTTGCATAGATGTGTATGACTATGAGGCGAAAGACGCAAAAGCAGGCATAGGAATATTTATTTGCAAAAGCGAACGCCAAAAAGGATATGCACAAAAGGCAATTTCTTTGCTTGAAAACATAATGCAAAACACCTATAACATTCATCAACTCTATGCTTTCATTACCGAGGATAATGAAAAAAGCATAGCTTTGTTTGAAAAATGTGGATATAAATTCAATGCAAGCTTAAAAGATTGGGTTTTAGTAAATAGAAAATTTAAAAACGTAAATATTTATCAAAAAATATTCTAAAAACTATGAAGAAACAAACAATAATTATCTTATCAATAGTAGCCTTAATTCTAATTATTGGAATCATTTGTGGCTTTTCACTTTTAAATAAGAAAGTAAGAAACAACGAAAGTGTAAGTTTATATATCTATCCTTCGGAAAACTACGAAAACGTCTTAGAAAAACTTGAAAAAAATGGCGTTATAGAAAAAAATGAGAGAGCTTTTTCTATTTTTTCCAAAGTAAAAAAATTAGAAAACAACATAAAATCGGGACATTACGTAATTGAGCCAAAGACAAGTCAAGTAGATTTAGTTCGCACACTTGCAAACGGATTGCAAACCCCCGTTAAACTTGTGATTAACAAAGTAAGGTTAAAGCAAGACTTTGCAAAAAAAATTGCTAATCAACTAATGCTTTCCGAAAACGATATTCTACTTGCAATAGATAATAGAGAAAATTCACAAAACCTTTTTGATAATATTGTTTGTAATACTTACGAGGTTTATTGGAACATTTCGGCCGAAAAACTCTTAGAACGCTTAGAAAAAGAGGCAAACAAATGGTGGGAAAATCAAAGCAATCAATTAGAAAAAATAGGACTTTCACGCCACGAGGTTGTGGTTTTAGCCTCAATTGTAGAGGAAGAGACAAATAAAAACGAGGAAAAACCAACTATTGCAGGAGTTTACATCAATCGTTTAAAGAAAGATATGTTACTTCAAGCCGATCCAACCGTAAAATATGCCGTTGGTGATTTTACAATAAAGAGAGTAATGTATAAACACTTGCAAACCGAATCGCCTTACAACACTTATATAAATAAAGGCCTTCCTCCTACTGCGATTTGTTTACCTAACGTTTCTTCCTTAAAGGCTGTGTTGAATTATCAAAAGCATAACTATATGTTTTTCTGTGCTAAGGAGGATTTTTCGGGCTATCACAATTTTGCGACAACGCCTAACGAACATTATCGTAACGCCGAAAAATATAAAAACGCATTAAATAAATTAGGGATAAAGTAAGGAAATAAAAAAAGGGCAAGCTACTCATATCGCACCGCTACAACCTCCTTACCTTGCTGCGTTCCCGCCCTGGGGAGATTCAGAGGGAGCTGGTCGTACAAGACTTACCCACTGCAAAAGTACTACTTTTTTGAATATCTGCAAAAAAAATCTGTATTTTTTTATAATTTTGCATTTCTCAAATCAAAAAAAACAACAATGAATCAAATAAAAGCAGGAGCATTACTTTCATACATAACACTGATTCTCAATAGTGTAATTGCATTACTTTACACTCCTTTTATGACTTTTAAACTTGGTCAAGCCGAATATGGACTTTATTCCTTAGTTGCCTCAATTATTAGCACTCTTACCGTACTTGACTTAGGTTTTGGCAACGCTGTAATACGTTATACCGCAAAATTCAAAGCCGAAAACAAACAAAACGAACTAAACAAAATGTTCGGAATGTTTTTTATATTATTTTCCATAATCGCTCTTTTATCTTTGGCAATTGGGGGTGTGATTTACTTTAACCTTGATTCACTTTTTTCTCAATCAATGAACGAAAGCGAATTGGGAAAACTTAGAATAATGTTTATTCTTTTGATTTTCAACCTTGCTTTCACATTTATAATGAGTGTTTATCGCTCTATAATCGTTGCATACGAAAGATTTGTTTTCCAAAAACTCATCAACCTAATTAGAATCATTCTCAACCCTATCGTAATGATTGTTTTACTTTCCTATGGTCATAAAGCAATTTCTATGGTTGTGGTTCAAACAATTTTTAACGTCCTAACCCTACTTTTAGACTATTATTATTGCAAACGAAAACTTAATATAAAGATTGTTTTTGCCAAATTTGACATTCCTCTTTTGAAGGAGGTTTCCATTTACTCCTTTTGGGTGTTTCTAAACGTTATTATGGATAGAATTTATTGGAGTTTAGGACAAAGTGTCGTAGGGGTATATTGTGGAGCAAAACTTGTAGCGGTTTATGGCATAGCAATACAAATTCAACAAATGTATATGTCATTCTCAACTGCAATTTCCGGCATCCTACTTCCCAAAATAACCGCAATGATTACACAAAAAGGAAGCGAAAAACAGGTTTCGGACCTTTTTATACGCACCGGACGTTTACAATTCATTGTAATGAGTTTTATTCTTTCGGGATTCGTTGTTTTTGGACGTCAATTCATAGAATTATGGGTAGGAAATTCCTATTCCGATGCTTATTATATTTGCCTACTTTTTTTCTTCCCTTTATTAGTCCCACTAATTCAAAACGTAGCAATAAGCATTCTTCAAGCAAGAAATCAAATGCGTTTTCGTTCCCTTTTATATCTTGCAATATCTCTTTTAAGTTTCGCCGTAAGCCTTCCTTTAACAAAACACTATGGGGTAATTGGCTGTGCAATTGCAACCTCTTGTGCCTTATTCTTAGGACACGTCTTAATAATGAACATATATTATCACAAGAAAGTTGATTTAGACATTATAAGTTTTTGGAAAGAAATAATAAAAATGAGCCTTACTCCTATCCTTTTAAGCCTTATCGCTATTTATGTAGCAAATCGCTTAACAATTGATAATTGGCTAATATTTTTCCTTGCAATTGGAGGATTCACCCTTATTTACATTCCACTTTTTTGGCTTGGCTCAATGAATAATTATGAAAAATCATTAGCTTTAAGCCTAATTAACAAAATTAGAAAAAAGAAACAATAGACAATGTGCATAATAAATAGAGTTAAAACAAATCAATGTTGTGGTTGTAGTGCTTGCGTAAGCATTTGTCCTAAGGAATGCCTAACATTAAATGCCGATAAAAACGGATTTCTACAAGTAAAACTTTCAAAACACAATTGCATAGAATGTGGATTATGCGAAAAGGTTTGTCCGGTGCTTAATCCAAAAGAAGAAAAAGAATTAGAAATAGAAGCCTTTGCGGTAAAAAACACGGAAGAAAGCCAAAGAAAAAACTCCTCTTCGGGAGGCGTTTTCATCGCCCTTGCAAACCAAGTAATAGAAGAAGGAGGCGTTGTATGCGGAGCAAAATTCGACAAAGACTTTCACCTAATTCACGACTTTGCACAAACAAAAGAGGAATTAAAACCCCTAATGGGCTCAAAATACCTACAATCCGATATGAAAGATTGCTACAAAAAAGTAAAAAACTACCTTTTACAAGAAAGATTAGTACTTTTTGTCGGCACACCTTGTCAAGTCATGGGATTGAAGCTCTATCTTAGAAAAGAATACAATAACCTCCTTGCAATAGAGGTAGTTTGCCACGGAGTACCCTCTCCTTTGGTGTGGGAAAAATACTTAGAGGAAGTATGCAAGAGAAAGAAAATTTCACTAAACGAAATAGAAAACATATCATTTCGCAACAAAGACAAATCATGGAGAGTGTTTAATTTGAAAATAGAGGGAAAAGACAAAACCATTCTAAAAGAATCACTCCACGATAACCTATATATGAGGGGATTTCTTCAAAACCTATTTTTAAGACAAAGTTGCCACAACTGCCCTGCAAAGAATTTCAACTCAATGGCCGACATTAGCCTTGCAGACTATTGGGGCATTGATCGTTTTCACACGGAGATTGACGACAACAAAGGAGTGAGTGCAATGATTCTTTACAATAAAAAAATAAAACTTGATTTCAAAAAATTATTACTTGATTTTAAAAAATTAAAACTTGATTTTAAAAACACAACTCTTAGAAATATTTTAGAGACAAACACAGCCCTTGTAAAAAGTGCAAAACCACACCCAAGAAGAGAAGAATTTTTTGACACAATGCAAGAAAAAGGACTTTTAAACCTAAAACAATACGTTGGCGAACCAACATTAAAGAAAATAAAACGCAAAACAAGATGGTTTCTTTCGGACGTAAAAGCGTTGATAATAAAAAAGGGAGGTTTTTAATTCCTCCTTTTTTTGTTTTATTTATTTAATGTAATATATCATAAACAAACCCTTTCAATCCTTCTTTTAGATACTTCTCCATTTCATAAACATCAATGTTAAATATAGGACATTGTTTAGCACGTTCTGTATTTAATTTATACTCTTCACGAGGTATTTGTAAAGTTTTATGCCATCTACAAATAGTACGTGTGGTTTTTAGTGTATATTCTTCACGAGGTATTTGTAAAGTCTTATTATATTTACGAATCATACCAATTAACAGAGTTTGATTTTCTATGTAATATTTACAAAGTTGGCAATTTTTAATTTGATATTTTTCATAACATAAATATTTCATTATGTCTTTAATTTCATAACATATAGAACCATATGATGGTATATGAAAGCATATATCCAATAATGAGTTTTTTGATTTTTGTAATTGTTTATTGCAGTTGATATAATCTACATTAAATCTAATCTCCCCTGATTTATACAAAGTAAATCTTGCTATTTTTATATCATTACTGATATTATTTTTTTCACAATCACTATGTTTAAAATCATAAAAAACAACTTTACTTATATTTTCTTCGTCATAATCCTTATCTTCAACAATTCCTTTTTCTAATATATTATTTATATCTTCCTCGCTTTCAATAACGATTTCAATTATTTTATTTCCACTATGTAATTTCTCACTTGTGCTTGGATGAGTTACACAAAATTCTAAATAAATAGGTTTTCGCGTAGGATTAGTAGAAGAAAATATTTTTAAATCAGAACGTCCATTAATATTATCATACTTTACTTCTTGTTCACATGAGTCATAATACTCTTTTAAATTAAACCTTTTATTATAAATTTTACAACAATCACTAAAGGGTGTGTATTTACATTCTTTGCTTTTAACACAATAAGATTTATACTCATATTCTATAAAAAACTCATCATTTTTGTAAAAGGCTTCTTGTATTTTATCTTTTGCAAGATGATGAAGCATACTTTCAACTGCATGTCCACAATTTGTTCCTGAAGAATGCGCAAAGTGATGCCTATTTTTTGTTCCTTTTTTTGCAACTAACGATTCTTGACACGCAGGACAAAAGCAATTACACTTTTTACCAGAATCAACATCTTCTATATTTACTAATTTGCCTTCAGAATTGAAAGCATAGGTAAAGTCAAAATTTGTGTGTTTCTTTTTTGTCATTCTACAGATGTAATAATATTTTCGTCAACAGTGTTGACGAATTTGTTTTAATGCACTTGCTTGTGCAAAGATAATAAAAAAGGGAGGCGTTTAAACCTCCCTTTTTGATTTATTTTACTATCTTCATTTCTTTTATAAGGTTTGTAGCTCCGGCGTACTTGTCTATAATGAATAATACGTAGCGAATATCTACCGAAATACATCTTTGAAGATCTGGATTGAAGGCTATGTTTCCACTCATTGCTTCCCAGTTTCCGTCAAAGGCAATTCCTACTAATTCTCCTTTTGCATTGATTGTTGGAGAACCTGAATTTCCTCCTGTTATGTCAAGATCGGCAATAAATGCAACTGGAACTGTGCCATTTTCTGCATATTGACCATAGTCTTTTGTTTCATAAAGAAGACGAAGTTTTGAAGGTACGGTAAATTCCCATGAAGAATTGTCTTCTTTTGCCATTACGCCATCAAGGGTTGTGATATATTTATAAGAAATTCCATCTTTTGGTTCGTAAGGACGTACTCTACCGTATGTATAACGTATTGTAAGGTTAGCATTTGGTGCAAAGTGTTTGTCTTTGTCCATTTCCATAACGCCTTTTACAAACAAACGATTTGATTTATTAAGACTTTCTCTTTGTGTTTTAACAAGGGCAAGTTTTTCGTTAAGATTTGAGATGAATTGATTTGTTAGTATGTATGCAGGGTCATTAGTTATTTGTGTTACATCAAGATTTTCTAATAGTTTTGTTAGACTTTCTTGATTTACTAAAAGAGATGTTTTGAAAATATCGCTTGCTATTTGTTTGAAATCATATCCGTTTGCAAAGGCATTTGATAAAAATTCTGGTGATTGGTGAAGGATTGGAACATTTCTAAAAAATACGTCCAAACCTGCTGCAAATAATTTCTCTTCTGTTATTATGTTGTAATCCTTAAATATACCTGCAAATTGAATTTTAAGTTTTGAGGCTATTTCTTTTGCTTTTTCCGATTTGCCATTTTTGTTTAATTCATCTTCAAGTGGACGTAATTGTCTTGCGATTGAAAATACCGATGCTCCTCTTAGAATTGCTTCATTAGTGTAAACTCTTAACAATTCATATTCACCGGTTGCTTGATATGCTTCTTTTAGATTTGCTAATACATCACCATATTCCGCTTTTCTTTTTGCATCTTTTTCAATCCATTGTGCAAAACGATTTTCCAATGCTTGTTTTGTGCTTTTTACATCAAGATTTTTTAAACATGTTGTTTGTCCTTGATAAAATTTCCAATAGTTTGAAAGTGATGCAAACTTACTTGCGTATTGTATTCTTACTCTTGGTTCTTGTAACATATCGGCTTGCATTACGTTTCTCAATGCTGTACGAGCTGTTACAACACTTGGATTGTAAATATCTATTGCTTGTTCTACTCCAAAAGAAGTTAAGAAACGATCTGTTGTGCCTGGGAAACCCATAACCATAACAAAGTCATTTTCTTTTAAACCTTTTAATGAAATAGGTAAGAAATGTTTTGGTTTTAAAGGAACATTGTCTTTTGAATACTTAGCTGGCTTTCCGTTTTTATCGGCATAAACTCTAAATACAGAGAAATCTCCTGTGTGTCTTGGCCACATCCAGTTGTCTGTATCGGCTCCGAATTTTCCTATCGAAGAAGGTGGTGCTCCAACTAAACGTACGTCTTCGTAAACCTCATAAACAAATAGGCAATATTGATTTCCGTTGAACATTGTAGAAACTTCTGCTGTATAAGTTGTGCCTTTTTCTACTTCTTCTTTAATTTTCTTTGAGTTTGCACGAACTATTTTCGCTCTTTCTTCCTCTGAGGTAGAATTTGTTACTCCTTTCAACACTCTTTCTGTAACATCTTCCATTCTAATGAAGAATTTAGCTGTCAATCCCGGATTTGGCAATTCTTCACTTTGATTATATGCCCAAAATCCATTGCTTAAATAATCGTGTTCTACGGTTGAGTGTTGTTGAATTTGAGGATAACCGCAGTGATGATTGGTTAAAATCAATCCTTGGTCAGAAACGATTTCTCCTGTACAACCTCTACCAAATTGAATAATGGCATCTTTTAACGAAGCATTGTTAATGTCATAGATTTGTTTAGAAGTAAGTTTCAAACCTT
This sequence comes from uncultured Bacteroidales bacterium, assembly GCA_937901525.1. Classification (GTDB taxonomy): domain Bacteria; phylum Bacteroidota; class Bacteroidia; order Bacteroidales; family P3; genus Onthomorpha. Next base: position 63,314 of record CALDHX010000016.1, on the reverse strand, counting down.
TCTTTTTCATTTCTTTATATGTCTGTTTGTCAATCGACATCAACAGCCACATTCCTTCATCTGCTTTTACCAATGGTGAAAAAGCAAATAACGCTAATAAAAATAACGTTGTAATTCTTTTCATCTTGATTCGCTTTTAGTTAATAATTATTTAAACTACAAAAATAAACCTTTTCTTTGATTTTACAAAAACTAAGAAAATTATTTCTTTACTTTTTTAAATTTTTTCTTTACTTTTTTCAAATTTTTCTTTGATTTTTTTCTTTTTTTCTTAGAAAAAAATTCTCAAAGTAACGTTTTGATAAAGAGGATATTACAATCGTAAGTAAAAAGACTGAAATTAGAAAGGTTATTATTAACAAACTATTTGGAATAAAGGCTTTTAGTTTTGAGATTACCAAGACTACTGCAAACATTACGCCCATGTGATACATATAAATGCCGTATGAGATTTCGCCTAAAAGGAATAGGGTTTTGTTTTCTTTCTTTTCTTTGAATGAAAGGGTATATGAAATTATTATATAAAGATATAATAAAGAGATTATCAAAGGTGAAAGTACGGGCGTTTTGAAAACGAAATTCCAAATAGGGTTATCAATATTTATATTAAAGCAAAGATAAATTATTACTATAAGATATAGAAGATATTTTATAGGTTTAGCAAATAATATACTCGTTTCCAATGATTTATAGGGGGGGGGTAGTAAATAAAAGATAAGCTCCTAAGGCTCCTATTGCCATTGTTTCAAAGCTATAATTATGAATTAGAAATGCAAAAAGGTTAGTTGAAGTATCTATGCCTTGAATTTGTATATAGATTGATAGGCTTAGTTTTATTGCTATAATAAATAAGATTGGTATAAGGCTTTTTTTGATAAATTTAAACAAGGGTGCCCAAATTAAATAGAAGACTTCCTCTACTCCTATTGACCATAAGGGTTCTAAAAAATGGTTCCCGTAATTGAATAGCACAAGTATTGGGAAGAAAAACAAGAAATAATACCATGTTTGAGAGAGTGTGTAAGGCATTTGATAATCTATATTGAATATAGAGAAGAAAAACGGCAAGAAAATTGTACCTATGAAAATCAAAAGAAAGTAAAGAGGCCAAATCCTCTTTACTCTCCTTAAATAAAACGATTTTATACTAATTGTTTTTGTTTGATTTTTTTCTTTTAGTAGAAGATACGTTATTAGAAATCCGCTTAACACAAAGAAAAAACTAACTGCGTTTGCTCCATTACGAAACAAAGAAAAATTTTCTATGTTAAATAATTCATATTTTCGTCCTATTGTTGCACTATGATGAAGAACCACCAAAGAGGCTGCAATAAATCGTAGTGTATTGAGCCCCTTAAAGTGTGTTATTTCTTTATACATAATATGTAGTTTCTTGTTTTGGTGCTTGATATGAGAATGTAGGACAATTACATTTCTTTTTTCTTGTTTTTTTCATTTTCGCTCCCCTACTCGATGTTGCACATGAGGAGATTAAAACTGCGAAAAGCACTAATAAAGCTAAATATACCTTCTTTATTTTCATAATATTTTATTTAGTTTAATACTATTTGTTGTGTAAATGTTGTTTCGTCTGTTGTAACTTTTATAGTATAAACTCCTTTTTGTAAATGTTTTAGGCTAAGTGTGTAAGTTGGGCTTGCATTGCTATAAGTCTCTACTTTTCTTCCTGCTTGGTCAAAAACATCTATTTGATTTATGATAGTAGTTTGGTCAAGTGTTATGTTGATTACATCGTTTGTTGGATTAGGGTAAAGTTGTAGTGAGATATTTTGTGCATTTGGATTTGTAAGAGCTGAGGTATAATCCATTCCATCAACAAAATTTACGCCTGTTTCATTAGGGTCTAACCAATGGTCTAACTTTCTTGAATTTGTATTACCGTTTGAAGACCAATGCCAAGACATTTTTCCATATACATCATATTTATAACTTGCAGGAACATCACATCCTGAGGCTCCTCCTGTAAGTGTACCAACTATTCTACCATCTGGATTAAATAATGCTGAACCAGAAGATCCGCCTTCCATAATTCCCCAACCGTTTTCGGTCTCTGCCCATTCTACATACCAGTGTGTTGCGTTGTCTGAGCCGTATGAAGAATTTTGTAAGCGAGTATTGAATGTGGAAATCTTCTTTACGTCTCCGCTTGGGTGATGTATTCCAACTCCATTATTGATTGCTGTGTTTCTTTTATCCCATCCGCACCAGTAAGGTGAGTATGATTGTGGTATTTCATCGCTTAATAGCATTAAAGCAAAGTCGCTACCGTTTGAACCGTATGTATTGTCTAATGCTTTTACGCTTGTACCTGTTACAGAGCGTGAACGGCTTGGCTCACTTGCTGTTACTGAGCAACCAGAGTTTTCATATTTGAAATAAAATACAAATTGGCTGTAATAAGATGTTGAGGCTACGTCTTCAATACAGTGTGCTGCTGTTAAAAGGTATGGTTTTAAATCGTAATTTGTGTTATTTACCAAAGTACCTGTACACCAACCTATGTATTGACTACTAATTCTTATTTGTATTCTACAAACTCCTCTTTGTTGTTGGCGATAATTATCTCCTTCCGAACAATTTACGTTTACGTTACAATCTCCTGATGAACGATATTCGCTTGATAGTTTTGTAATTCCACGATATGCGTATCCTATTTCTGTAAGTTCTATTTGTGCTTGTTCGCTTTCACTATTTGGTTGATAGTATTCCATAATTATTTTATCACCTTCTATGTATTCTGTCGCGAAAGTATTGTATTCATTGTTGTTTCTATGGGTAAATGCTCCTAATATTTTTGTGCGTTCTTGATTATATAGGAAGAATTTACCGGTGCGTGGCAATTTAAAGTTGTCTGAGTAGAAAATTAAGGCTTCTGCGTCCTTAGATTCTACGCTTAATGTCCACATTGTACCTTCTGATGTTTGTGTTTTATCGGCTAATTCAAAAAAGTCTTTGTAAACGGGTAGTATTACGCCGAATCGCATCATTTTGTTTTGTTTATCGTTTTCTATGTCTTCTTCTAAAACTTGTTGAAGGTCGGGTTTGTCAATTTTTAATGTTGTTACGTTTTGATAATCGAATCCTTCTATTTTAAATGAGTAAGGATTTTCTTCTGTGCTTATTTGAGAAAAAGCACTAAAACTCATAATGAGTGCAATAATTACAAAAATTGTCCTTTTCATTGTGTTTACTATTTTATTTGTTTTATGATTTCTTGATGTATTTCTATTATTTGTGGTAATATCATTGTTTTCCCGTCATGTCTTATCACATAATCGGATAATTGTTCTCTTTTTTCTATGGATAATTGATTGTTTATTCGTTGTTTTATTTCTTCTTCCGTGGTGTTATCGCGAAGTTTTACTCTTTCTATTACGACTTCTATTGGGGTTGTTATGGTTATGATTTTATTAAAGTGTTTTTGCCACCCTGATTCAAAGATTATTGCTGATTCTAATATGGTATAGGGTGTAGAGTATTGTCTTTGCCATTGAAGGTATTTATCTAATACTTTTGGGTGAATGAGAGAGTTTAGTTTTGCAAGGGCTTTGTTGTCATTAAAGACAATATTGGCTAATTTTTGTGTGGAAAATTTTCCGTTTTCTATTATTTCTTCTCCAAATTCTTCTACTATTTCTTGCAAAAACAAGGGGTCTTTATAGAGTTCTTTGGCTTGTTTATCGGAATTAAAAACCGGTATTCCAAAGTGATTGAACACTTTGGATATTAGTGATTTTCCACTACCTATTCCCCCTGTTAGCCCTATTGAGTACATTGTTTAATATAAAAAAGGACTACTATTTATATGTAGTCCTTTGTTTTATGGTATTAAATACTCTTAATCTTGATTAAAGATTTGAAGATAATTCAGAACCTGCTTTGAATTTAACTACTTTCTTTGCAGGAACTTCTACCATTTCTCCTGTACGAGGGTTTTTTGCTGTTCTTGCAGCTTTTTCTTGTACTGAGAATGCACCGAATCCTAAGAAAGAAACCTTTTCTCCTGCTTTTAAGTATTCGCTTGTTACTCCTAAAAATGCGTCATACGCTTTTTGTGCATCTACTTTTGACATTCCTGCTTTTTCAGCCATTTTGTCAGTAAATTCTTTTTTTGTCATATCTATTTGGTTTTTAATTGTTTTATTATAAGCGTTGCAAATGTAATTATTTTTAAAATATCAACAAAATTTTTCAAAGAAAAAAATCTTTTTTTCTTTACTTTTTTTATTTTTTTCTTTACTTTATTTCTTAATTTCTAAGACTTCTGATGTTAATTTTAATCCTTTGATTAATTCTTTTGCTGGCATTCGTTTTTTTCCGCTTAATTGTAAATCAAATAATTGCACCAATCCATTTTGACAAGTAACGGTTATTGTTTCTTTGTCTTGAATTTTGAATATGCCACATTGAGAGGTTTGAGCATCTCTTGGTAAAAATTTCGCTTTAAAAACTTTAAATTGATAAATTTTACCATCTTTATTGTCTATAAATTGCGTTGTTGCAGCTGGATATGGACTCATTCCTCGAATTAAATTTATAATTTTTTCGCCTTCTTCATTCCAATTTATCGCTGTGGTTTCTTTGAAAATTTTTGGTGCAGGTTTTAGATTATCTGTTTGAATTTGTGGAATAGTTTGAAGATTTGGCAAGAGTAGTTTTTCTATTGTTTTTTCAATCAATGGAAAAGCTTTCATCATCATTTCATCGTGCAAATCGCCTGCTGTGGTTTCTTCCCCTATTTCAATGGTTTCTTGCAATAAAATTTCTCCTTCATCGGTTTTTTCATTCAAAAGGAATGTTGTCATACCTGTTTGTGTTTCTCCATTGATGATTGCCCAATTGATTGGTGCTGCTCCACGATATTGTGGCAAGAGTGAGGTGTGTAGATTGAAGGTTCCGTATTTTGCAAGGCTGTAAATGCTTTTTGGAATCATACGATAAGCTAACACTACTTGAATATCGGGTTGCAAGGCTGTGATTTGGTCAATGAAATCTTGCTCATTGAGTTTTATTGGTTGAAATAATGGTAGGTTATTGTCTAATGCATATTGTTTTACAGCAGAGTAATTGATTTTTTGTCCTCTGCCCGATGGTTTATCGGGCTGAGTAACAACTGCTATTATGTTATAATTGTTTTTATGAAGTTGTTCGAGTTGATATGCCGCAATTTCTGGCGTGCCATAGAAGATTATTTTTTTCTTCTTCATAGTGCTGCCATTTTTAGTGCTGTGATTGCTGCTTCAACACCTTTATTGCCGTGTTTTCCTCCACTTCTATCGATTGCTTGTTGCAAATCGTTTGTGGTAAGTACTCCAAAAATAATTGGAACTTCTTGTTTTAGTCCTAATTCCATTATTCCGTTTGCAACCGCATCGCAAATGAAATCAAAATGACGTGTTTCGCCTTGGATAACACAGCCCAAACAAATAATGGCACTAAATCTTCTGTTTTTTTCTAATAGTTTTGCTGCTCCAAATGGCAATTCAAAACTTCCAGGAACGTGTATGATGTCAATATCTTTTTCATCTACTTCGTATTTCAACAATGTTGAAACTGCTCCTTCTAACAAGTTGTCTGTAATTTGATTATTCCATTCAGAAACTACTATTCCGAATATTTCCTTTTCGCCCGAGGGCACTTCGTCTTGATTGTATGACGAAAGATTTTTTAATGCTGATGACATAATATTATTTTATTCTTATTTTGGTTTGTTCTTTTATTGTATTGTCTTTTATATTTGGATTAAGTTTTCTTAATTCTTCAAGCGTAATTTTGTAGCGTTTGGCTATACTTTTCAAGGTTTCTCCTTTTTTTGCTACTATGAATTGTTGTCCTACTTTTGAGGATTTATTTGATTTTTTTGATATAACGTTATATTGTGGTATTTCTCCTTTTTTAATTCTTTGTCTTTCTTTGTTTATAAGTGTAGTTGGACTAATATATGGCTTTCCTGCAAAGCATTTATCAACTTTTGAGAGTTTAGTTTTTTGTACTTTTTTATTGGCTTTTTGCTCCGAGGATTCTACTCCAAAATAGGTTTTATCTATTCTTAGAAAAGATGTTTTTATGCTATATGTTTCCAAATCAAATATCCATTCCGGGTCAAAACAAGCATACATTAATCGGCATTCAAAATGAAGGTGTGGACCGGTTGAGCGTCCCGTGTTGCCACCTAAGCCGATTACTTGTCCTGCTTTTACTTCTTGTCCTACTTTTACATTAATTTTTGAAAGGTGTCCATACAAGGTTTCAAGATTGTTATGATGGCGTATTACTATGCAATTACCATATCCTCCATTGTATTTAGCTAAGCGAACTACTCCATCAAAAGCTGCATAAATTGAATCTCCTACGTTAAGAGCTATGTCTATTCCCGAATGAGGTCTTCCCCATCGCCAACCGTATGAGGAACTTTTTCGTTTTTTTATTGGAAAACAAAAATTTTGTCCTTTATCTGGGTCTATTAATCTTATAATTATTTCATCTGGAACATCTTTGAATGAAAAATTTGGCACTTTTACTCTTTCATTATACCATGTGCTTTCATAGAGTGTTGAAGATGGTATTTGGGAGTCTGATTTTATATAAGTAGGTTTTACATTTGTCTTTGCATTTTTTGTTTTCGTCAAGTCTATTTTAGCATTTTCTTGTTCTTTTAATAATTCTTGTTGTTGTGGTTTTATTGTATGTATGTAGTACATTGAGTCTGCAAAGCGTCTTGCAGCAGATTTTTCACTTTTGTTTGGTGTTTGTGCAAAAGTGCTAAAAGTTGTTATTATAAATAGTATATATATTGTTAGTATTTTATTACTCATTTATTTTTTCTTACGTTTGTTTGTGGATTCTATTCCTATTTGTTGTCTATATTTAGTTATTGTGCGTCTTGATAATGTGAATCCTTGTTCTTGTAGTTTGTTTTGTATTTCTTGGTCGGTTAATGGAGATTTATTGTCTTCATTATTTATTAATTCTGATATAATATTGCGTATTGAAGCAGAAGATACTTGTTCTCCTGTTTGTGCTTCTATGGATTTTGTAAATAATTTCTTTATTGAAAATGTACCAAAATGTGTTTGTAGATACTTATCGTTTGCTATTCTTGATATTGTAGATTCGGAAAAACCTGTTTTTTGTTTTATATCTTCGTATTTCATCGGACGAAGTTTCATTACATCGCCTTCTTGAAAATATTCTTCTTGATATGATATGATTTCTTGAACAAACGTACTTAAAGTTAACATTCTATTGTTGTATGCTTCTATAAATAGCTTGGCCGATTCTATTTTTTCCTTTAAGAATTTTATTGTTTCTTTATCTTTTTGATTTTTGTTTTCTAATTGTTCTAATAATTGTTTGCTTTCTTGACTAACATATAGTTTTCTATCGGATAGCTTATTAAGACGATACTTGATTTTTCCGTTATCATTCCATATTATCACATCTGGTATTAGATATTGTTCTCTTTCAACTAAGGTGTCTATGTATCCTGGTGATAGATTTAGGCTTAATATTAATTTAATTGCTTTGCTTATTTCTTCTTCATTACAAGATAGTTTTTCTTGTAGTGTTTTATAGTCTTCTTTACAAAAGAGTTTCCAATGATACTTTATTACTTGTTTTGATAGATTTACTATCTTGTCCTGGGAATCTTTTCTTTGAAGTTGAAGTAATAGACATTCTTGAGAATCTCTTGCTCCTATTCCTGCTGGTTCAAAGCTTTGCAATAGTTTTAATACTTCATTAATTTTGTTTGTATCAACTTCTTTGTAGCTATCAAAATAAATATCATCTGATATAGCACTTAGAGTCCTTGTTAGATAACCTTTTTCGTCTAAATTACCTATCAACATCTCTCCTATTTGATATTCCTCTTCTGTTATATTGCTTAATCTTAATTGTTCTATTAAGTCTTCTACTAAGGTTGCGGATTCTGCTGTATTTAATCCTATTTGTTCTTTGTCTTCATAAGAGTTGTGATTACGAATATTCACTCTTTCGGAATAAAACCAAGCATTTGTGCTATCTGTTTCCTCTTCAAGATAAGGATTGTCTTGTTTTTCTCTTTCAATCCTTTCTTCTAAGGCTTCGGAGGGTAACTCCAATAATTCCCCACTTAATTTTTGAAGTGGGGATAATATTTGTTTTTGGAGTTGTTTTATTTTAAGTTGGTTCTTTACCACTATTTATTAGTAGTTTGCATTCTTTGGATAACGAGGGAATGGTATCACATCTCTAATGTTTGACATTCCTGTTACAAATAATAATAATCTTTCAAATCCTAAGCCAAATCCTGAGTGAGGAGCAGAGCCGAATCTACGAGTATCAAGATACCAATCCATATCTTTTGCTTCTATTCCAACCTCTGCCATTCTTGCAAGAAGTTTATCCATATTTTCTTCTCTTTGTGAGCCTCCTATGATTTCACCTATTAGAGGGAATAATACGTCCATACCTCTTACGGTTTTTCCATCTTCGTTTTGTTTCATATAAAAGGCTTTTATTTCCTTTGGATAGTCTGTTAAGATTACCGGAGATTTGAAATGCTTTTCTACAAGGTATCTTTCATGTTCGCTTTGTAGGTCTACACCCCAATGGATAGGGAATTCAAATTTTTGTTTTGCTTGTGAAAGAATTTCTATCGCTTCTGTGTATGTTAAACGTACGAATTTGTTATCTACAACAAAGCGTAAGCGTTCCAAAAGTTCTTTATCATACATTGATTGAAGGAATTCTAAATCATCTTGGCAATTTTCTAACGCATATTTCACAAGATATTTAATGAAATCTTCGGCCAAATCCATATTATCTTCGATTTCAAAGAATGCCATTTCTGGTTCTATCATCCAAAACTCTGAAAGGTGGCGTGGAGTGTTTGAGTTTTCTGCACGGAATGTAGGTCCAAAAGTGTAAATCTTTCCTAAACTCATTGCACCAAGCTCTCCTTCTAATTGTCCACTTACTGTTAAAGATGTATGTCTACCAAAGAAATCTTGCGAATAGTCAATTTTTCCTTCAACTCTTGGAAGGTTATCAAGATCTAATGTAGTTACTTGGAACATTTCCCCTGCTCCTTCACAATCGCTTGCAGTTATAAGTGGTGAATGCCAATAAAAGAATCCTCTATCATTAAAATATTTGTGTATTGCGTATGCCATTGCGTGTCTTACTCTGAAAACGGCTGAGAAAGTATTTGTTCTTGGACGAAGATGTGCTATTTCTCTAAGGAACTCCAATGAGTGTCCTTTCTTTTGCAAAGGATATGTCTCTACATCAGCTTCTCCGTAAACTTCTATTTCGTTTGCTTGAATTTCTACGCTTTGTCCTTTTCCCATTGATTCAACTAACAAGCCGTTTACTCTCAAACATGCACCTGTTGTTACCTTTTTCAAAACATCTTCCGAGAATTTTTCTACATCTGCTACGACTTGTATATTTTTTATTGTAGAACCATCATTCAATGCAATAAACGCTACATGTTTATTACCTCTTTTTGTTTTTACCCAACCTTTTACACAAATTTCTTTACCAATTGAGTCTTTGATTGTTTCTTTAAATAGATCTATTATTTCTATTCTCTTTATGTTTTCCATTATTTTATATATGTTTTTTTATAAATATTCATTTCCTTTTTCAACTTCAACATCCGTTACAAATTGTTTAATTCGTTGTTCTTCGCTTTTGTGGCAAACCATCAAAATATCATCAGAATCAACAACGATATAATCCTCCAATCCTTGCAAAACAACCAATTTATCTTTTGGAGTATTTATTAAACAATTACTAACCTCGTATGTCATTACATTCTTTCCCACATAAGAATTAGCATTTTCATCTTTTTCTCTTTGTTCATAGAGTGCATTCCAAGTACCTATATCGCTCCAACCAAAAGATGAAGGAATAACATAAACATTTGAGGCTTTTTCCATAACACCATAATCTATAGAAATTGACGGACAAGCCGAATAAGTAACATCTATGAAACCTGCTTCTTCCTCTGAATCATAAAAATCCTCACCTTGATTAAACAAATCATATATTTCCGGCAAAAATTTCTTCATAGAATCCTCAATACTATTCAACGACCAAATAAAAATCCCGGCATTCCATAAGAAATCACCACTTTTTATAAATTGCAACGCCATTTCATATTCAGGTTTTTCGGTAAAAAGTTTAACTTTCTTCACTTCATTAGAAAAACCCTTATCATCGGTATATTGAATATAACCAAAACCCGTATTAGGATAAGTAGGCTCTATACCCAAAGTTATCAAAACATCATTATTTTCTACTACCGAAAAGCCCAATTCAATCTTCTTAATAAATTCTTCTTGATTAAGAATCAAATGATCACTTGGTGCTACAACTATTCTTGCATTAGGATTTCTTTTTTTAATCTTAGCATTAGCGTATGCAATACAAGGAGCGGTATTTCTTCTTATCGGCTCTGTAATAACACAATCGTGATTTATCATAGGTAATTGTTCCAAGACAAGCTCCTTATATATCCTGCTTGTAACAACATATATATTTTCTTTTGGGCAGATTGATTCAAATCTTTTAAAAGTCATTTGAAGAAGAGTTTCACCCACACCCAATATATCTATAAATTGTTTAGGTCTTTTCACTCTACTCAACGGCCAAAAACGACTTCCAATACCGCCAGCCATTATTATGCAATAATTATTCTCATTTATCATAATTAAAAACAATATTATTTGCTTTATAAACTTGCAAAATTAATGATTATTTTGACAATAACACAATTTTTTATAGAATTTGCGTTAATATTAAAAAACAAAAAATATGAAAAACAACAAGATTAAGATTCTTTCACTGCTATTTATCGCAGTAATTTCAAGTTTCACAACAAAAGCACAATTCAATCCAAACATTGATTTCACAGTTGCAGCCGAAAATAGCATACATTCAGTAGTGCATATTCAATGTGAAGCAATGGAACAATCTATTTTTTACGATGACTTCTTCTCTTTCTTCCTTCCACCCCAAATTCAAGAAAGAGTTTATCACACCTCGGGCTCGGGAGTAATCATTGAAGAAAATGGATACATCATTACAAACAACCATGTAATACAAAACGCAGAAAAAATAAAAGTCATATTAAACGACAAAAGAATTTTCGATGCCGTTCTTATAGGCAACGACCCCGCATGCGACCTTGCAGTGATTAAAATCGAAACAACAAACCTCACACCCTTACAATTTGGTAATAGCGATGAGGTAAAAATTGGTGAATGGGTGCTTGCAGTAGGAAATCCCTTTAATCTAACCTCCACAGTTACGGCAGGAATAGTTTCAGCAAAGGCAAGAAACCTAAATATATGGGGAAATAGAATGCACGAAACGCCAATAGAAAGTTTTATTCAAACGGACGCAGCAGTAAATCAAGGAAATAGTGGTGGAGCCTTAGTAAACCTTAAAGGAGAATTGATAGGAATCAACACAGCGATAGCCTCCTCAACCGGAACCTACACAGGATATTCCTTTGCCATACCTTCCAACATCGTAAAGAAAGTAACAAGCGATTTAATCAAATACGGACAAACACAAAAAGCACACTTAGGAGTACACTTTGCAGAAACAGACTCACAAATCGCTAAAAGCCGAGGAGTAAACAGTTTAAAAGGAATTTATATAGCAGAAATAATACAAGATGCAGGAGCATACAAAGCAGGAATCAAAGCAGGCGACATAATAACAAAAATAGAAAACAAAGAAGTTAACACATACTCCGAACTAAACGAAATATTATCACAACTATCCCCTGGCGACAAAGTAAAAGTTGAAATAAATAGAGAAGGAAAAACAATAGAAAAAACCGTAACCCTATTAAATGAAAAGGGAAACACAGAGATAATAAAAAAATAAATTGTTAATAAGTAGGTTATTAACTTTTAATATATTCACTTGCAGAGATTATTTTTACACTATACCTTTGCACGTTGATAAAGTCCCATTTAAAGAAAAAAGGAGAAAGATATGAGGCAGTTAAAAATAATAAAATCGATAACAAATCGTAACATAGGTTCGTTAGACAAATTTCTACAAGACATAAGCAAAGAAGAGCTAATCACACCCGAAGAAGAAGTAAAATTAGCTCAAAGAATAAAAGCCGGCGACCAAATAGCCTTGGAGAAATTAGTTAAATCCAACCTAAGATTTGTTGTATCTGTCGCAAAACAATATCAAAACCAAGGATTAAGTCTACCTGATTTAATCAATGAAGGCAACATTGGTCTTATCAAAGCTGCACAAAAATTTGACGAAACGAGAGGATTCAAATTCATTTCCTTTGCAGTGTGGTGGATTCGTCAAAGCATTCTACAAGCAATTGCCGAAAAATCAAGAATGGTACGTCTTCCACTAAACCAAGTTGGAGCATTAAACAAAATAAAGAAATCCTCCTCACTCTTAGAACAACAATTAGAACGCACACCCTCGGACGAAGAACTTGCAGAGTTTATGGATTTAAGTTTTGACAAAGTAAAAGAAACCATGCACATAGGATACAAACCGGTATCTATGGACGCACCACTCATACAAGACGAAGACCTAAACCTAATTGACGTTTACGTAGAAGAAGACGCAAAATCAACAGACGATTCCATGATGAAAGAAAGCCTTACCACGGAAGTATCAATGCTACTTTCGGGATTAAACGAAAGAGAACGTAGCATACTTTATCAATTCTTTGGAATAGGCATGGCACACGGAATGACCTTAGAAGAAATAGCAATTTCGCAAAACCTAACTCGCGAAAGAGTAAGACAAATCAAAGAAAGAGCACTAAAACGCATAAGAGAAAGCGAACAATGTAAAAAACTCGCCGCCTACTTAAACGAGTAAAATATTTTTTTCATAATAATTAAAAAGGTTCTGTACTTAATTGTACAGAACCTTTATTTTTTAAAGAATAAAAAAAACACAAAAAAACTTGCGAACAAAGTCTTATAGGAAAACATCTTTATTTTACGGAAATTTTATTTTGATGATTTTGTGAAATTTTTTGCGAAAAATTGACGAAAATTGGGTGGTTTTTGGCTAAATTTAGGCTTTGGTGAGAAAAGTCTTTGAAAAAATTTAAAAAAGTAAAGAAATAATTTTCTAAAATCAAGAAATAATTTCTTAAAATCAAGAAATATTTTTCTAAAATCAAGTAAAAAATCACACTAAATCAAAGAAAAAATAGGCGTTTTTATGACCTTAAAAAGTTAAGTGTTTGATTTTATGATTTTTAGTTAAGGGCAAATAAATCAAAAAAATGCGTCGAATATTTTTTGTTTGAAAATATCGCACGCATTAGGCGTTAAGTCAAGGGAAAACAATTTTATTTTAGTCTTCAAGGACTATTTCTAAGATTGCTTGTCCGTATTTTTCAAATTTCTTTTGGCCAAAGCCTTTGACTTTTAAAAGGTCTTCTTTGGTTTTAGGGTGTTTTTTTACTATTTCTTCAAGGGTTGTGTTTGTAAATATCCAAAAGGCTGGTAGTTTTTCTTCTTCGGCCTTGGCTTTTCTCCACGTTTTTAGCCTTTGATATAGGTCATCAAGTTCTAAGTCTTTGTTTTTTGGTTTTTCTTCTTTGATTTCCTTTATTGTTTCAATGAAGTTTTTGTAGGATTTCAATTCTAATTTCTCTCCTATTGCTAATAGTTTGCATTTATAGGAAAGAAAGTTTTTGATTTCAAAGTCTTGTTCTATCAAGTAGTTAAATAGTCTTTGTTTGAGTTCTACTTCTATCATAAATTCTTGCAATACTTCTTCTATGTCTTCTTGTCCTATGTATTCTTCTATTTCTAATTTTGAAAGGAAATAGACAAGTGAAAAGATTGATTGCATTTTGTCATAGAAATATTTGGAGGCTGTTACTGCTCTTTCGTATAGTGGGGTGGTTTCTAAGTTTGGTAGGAAATATTCTATTGCTTTGTCTAATTGTGTTTGAAATCTATCTGCTACAAGAATAATGCTTGAAAGGATTTCTTCGTAATAGGCTTTTATTGTTTGGAAGTTATCTCCTATTTCGCTTTTTAGATAAATTTCACTTAGTTCAAAGAGTTTTGCATTGTAGGCTTTGATTTGATTTAGGTCGAATACGTCTTTTAAATTTTGTGCATAGTAAAGGAAGTTGTCTTTTAAGAATCCTTTTTCGGTTGGTTGGTTTTCTTGTTGTTCTATATTAAAGTTGTCAATCAAGACATCGGTTATAACTGCGTGAGGATTAAAGCGTTTAGAAAGATATAATCCTTCCAAACTCCTGCATCTGCTTAGTGCAACGTAGAATTGACCGTGTGCAAATGAGTTATCGGCATCTATAATTGCTTTTTCAAAGGTTAAGCCTTGACTTTTGTGAATTGTAATCGCCCAAGCGAGTTTCAAAGGGTATTGTGTGAAAGCCCCTATTACTTCTTGCTTGATTTCTTTCGTCTTTTTGTTTAATTCATATTTGTATCTCTCCCACGTATATTTTGTTACCTCTATTCTTTGCCCGTCTTCGTCTTTTTCTACTATGATTTTGTTTTCTCCAAGCTCTACTACCTTGCCTATTGTGCCGTTATAGTATCGGCGTTTCTCTCCGTATGGTGCGTCATAGTCGTTTTTTAGAAACATTACTTGTGCTCCTTCTTTCAATTCTAATGTTTCGGCGTTTGGAAACAATCTGCTATCAAATTCTCCTTCAACTTCTGCTGTGTAAAAATAAGACTCTGAATCAATAAGCATTAGTTTATCTTCGTTTATCTTGTTCGCTTGATGATTATGTGAACAAAGAATGATGTAGCCTTTGTGGTCTTGTGATAATATTAAGGGATCGTATCTTTTATTTAGGTCTTCTATGATTTCTTGCGTGATTATGTTGTCGCGAACATGATTGAGAATGTTGATAAATTTTGAATCGCTTTGACGATATATGTGTTCTAAGGTTATTGTTTGATAACGCGTTTCTTCTAACACTTTTGCTGAAAAGAAATATGGCGTTTTATAGAATTGAGATAAGAAATCCCATTCTTCTTGTTTTGCTACGGGTGGCAATTGACTCAAATCGCCTATCATTAATAATTGAACGCCTCCAAAGGGTTTGTGTCTTTGTGAAAAACGTAGCTTTCTTAGCAAGGTATCTATTTGATCTAAGACATCGGCTCTAACCATTGAGATTTCATCTATAATGATTAGTTCAAGGCTTCTAATCAAATTCACCTTATCTACACGCATTTTTTTATGCTTTATAGTCCTTCCCGGAATATATGGCATAAAATCCAATTGAAAAAAGGAGTGAATAGTCACTCCTTCGCAATTCAATGCCGCAATACCTGTTGGTGCAAGTACTACGTAACGTTTAAACAATGTATTTCTAAGACTTTTTAAAAAAGTTGTCTTGCCTGTACCTGCTTTTCCTGTAAGAAACACATTGACATTTGTTTGTTCAATGTATTTTCTTGCAAATTCTAATTGAGGATTCTTTCCCAAAATTATTTTCTTGCTATAACTCGTTTTGCAGCCTCTACAATATTGTTTGCCTTTAAGCCATATTTTTCCATTAAAGCATCAGGCGTACCACTTTCTCCAAAAGAATCATCAATTCCTATAAATTCCATTGGTTTTGGATTCTCTCTTACAAGAAGTTGTGCTATGCTTTCATTCAATCCTCCATTGAATTGATGTTCTTCGCAACCAACTACGCAATTTGTCTTGGCAACTGATTTTAAGATTGCTTCTTTATCAAGTGGTTTTATTGTGTGAATGTCAATTACCTCTGCACTTATGTCTTCTTCTTCTAAGATTTTTGCTGCTTGAAGTGCTTCCCAAACCAAGTGTCCTGTTGCAACAAGTGTTACATCCTTTCCTTCTGATAACACAATTGCTTTTCCTATTTCAAAAGGCATATCTTCTGGAATGAAAACTGGAACTTTTGGTCTTCCATAGCGAATATATACCGGTCCGTCATATTCTGCGGCAGCTATTGTTGCAGCTACTGTTTGATTATAATCGCAAGGATTCAACACTACCATATTTGGTAACATTTTCATCATTCCTATGTCTTCCAAGATTTGATGTGTTGCTCCGTCTTCGCCTAATGTTATTCCTGCGTGTGAGCCTGCTATTTTTACATTTGTATTTGAATAAGCTACTGCTTGACGTATTTGATCGTAAACACGTCCTGTTGAGAATGCTGCAAAGCTACTTGCAAATGCTACTTTACCACTTAATGCTAATCCTGCTGCAATGCCTATCATATTCGCTTCTGCAATTCCGCATTCTATCATTCTTTCTGGAAAAGCTTCTTGAAACAAGTCCATTCTTACCGAACCTATAAGGTCTGCACATAATGCAACTACGTTTTCATTTCTTTTTCCTGCTTCTAATAGACCTTCACCAAAGCCTGAACGTGTGTCTTTACTGCCTAATTGAGGATATTCTTTCATATTTCGTTTTATTTATTTTGCTAAATTTATTGTTGTAGTCTTATTTGACTCTATTTTAAATTCTTTTATTTGTGTTTGTGATGTTTTTGTGTCGTTCTTACCTCTTAAAACCACCATATATTGTCCTGGCAACAAGGTAATGTTTTCGGTTTGCACGCCTTCTTCAAGGTTACATACCCATTTTGTTTCTTCGTTGTCTTTTACAAATATGCTTCCTATGGTTTCCAACTTCCCTTTGTTCAATACAAGTATTCCTGAGGCCGGAATTTCTATTGTTGTTGTTGAACTTTGTCCTATTTCTACGTTTTCTATTTGTAATTTTGGCAATGTAAGGATTTCTAAGTCGTATTTACCTACAAGATACTTCTCTATCTTGTCTAATTCTTGTATATTGACCGTTTCTACCTTATCACTTTCTCTTACTATTACGTAAATATTGTTGTTTTTCAACTTAGATTTATCCGAAAATCTTATCACCATATTTCCTTGTGGTGCTTTTATCGGTATAATCGTATGTCGTCCAACTTTTAACTTTACATTTTCTTGTTTAACAGGTGGAAGTGTATGTACAACTATGTCGTAATTTATCAAAGGGTCTAAAATCAAAGTGTCAGATAAGCCTTTGGAATTGAAAGTGTGCATAAAGGTGTATTTTAACTGCTTACTTTGATTGTCATAAAAGGTCATAGGAACATTTGTCTCACTTGGCTCCATATTAGAGTCCAAAAGATTGACTTGTGAGGTGGTATTGTTCAATACTTGCGCAACTATATTGTTTAATGCTTTTGAAAATTCTATTTCGTTTGTTACTTCATAATAGATTCCCGCACATTCAAATTCTTCTCTTAATCCTTTTCCAATGCCTATTATAAATGGTTTTAAAAATGCTCCTTCCTTTTGTAGTTGTTTTGAGGCTTCACATACATCTCCTGAGCATTCATCGGCTCCGTCTGTTATAAGGATTATTATGTTTCTCGAATTACCACTTTCTGGAAAGTCTTTAACGCATTTTTCTAATGTATAAGCTATTGGAGTTGTGCCTTTTGGAACTAAGGCTTTAAGTTTTGCTTTAATTTGCTCTGTGTTGTTTGGATAAAAACTCACCTCCAATCTTGTGTCATCACAATCTTGTGGAGGATAGTCTTTTGTGTGTCCGTAAGCTCTTAGAGCCATTTCAACGCCTGGCTTACCTGACAAAGTATCTACTATGTTTGACAATAGGTTTTGTGCAATTTTTATTTTTGTATTGCTTTGCCAATGTGCATACATTGTAGATGAACAATCTAAGATGAAGAGTATTCTTGTTTTTTGATAAGAATCTTCACGTGTTACTTTAACTCCTCGCGGTTGTGCAAAGAGTGTTTGCGTCAATGCTATAAACGCAAACATTATCAATATAGATTTTGCTAATATTGTTTTCAATGCAATAATAGGATTTTAGTAATCTCCTAATGTTTCTTTTAATTGAGATAGGGCTTGTGCTGTTTGCTCATCGTTTGGTGCTGAACCATGCCATTTGTTTTTGTTTTGCATAAAATCAACTCCATATCCCATTTGTGTTTGCATAAGTATTACAACAGGCTTGCCTTGTTTTGTTTGTGATTTTGCTTGTTGTAATCCTCTTACTACGTCTGCCATATCGTTTCCTTGCATTTCTACAATACTCCAATCAAATGCTTCAAATTTTGCTCTTAGATTTCCAAGTGAACATACTTGATCGGTTGAACCGTCTATTTGCAATCCGTTTACGTCTATAATAGCTATTAAGTTATCTACTTTATTTGCTCCTGCAAACATCACTGCTTCCCAAATTTGTCCTTCTTGTAATTCTCCGTCTCCGTGAAGTGTATAGACTAATTTGTCGCATGAGTCATATTTTTTTGCTAAGGCTGCTCCTATTCCTACGCTTAGGCCTTGTCCAAGTGAGCCTGAGGCTTGTCTTACGCCAGGAAGATTGTCATGAACGCTTGGATGTCCTTGCAAACGTGTGCCTAATTTTCTAAATGTTGCAAGCTCTGAAACCGGAAAGTAACCTCTACGTGCTAAAACACTATATAAAACAGGTGAGATATGTCCGTTTGATAGGAAAAACATATCTTCTCCTTTTCCGTCTCTTTTAAAGTTTTCTGTATCTAAGCTCATCGCTTCAAAATACAAGGCTGTCATTACATCTGCACAACCTAAACTTCCGCCAGGGTGGCCAGATGAAACGGCATTTACCATTCTGATAATGTCTCTTCTTACTTGTGTGGAAATGTTTTCTAATTCAGTAATTGTTGCCATTTTTGCTTTTTTATTAATTTCTTGCAAAATTAGGCATTTTATATGAATTTAACAAATGATTTCTTATCTTATAAGCATCAATTCGCCTTTTTGAGTTGCAGTTACACCGTTTTTATTTGTGAATTTCACTATATAGACATAGACTGCCATTGGTTGTGGATTGCCTTTGTAGGTTCCGTCCCAACCTTCTTCTATGTTGTTTGTTGTAAACATCATCACGCCATTAGAATTGTAAATATCCATTCTAAATTCTTTCAATTCTATGTTTGCTGGCTTAAATATGCTGTTTCTATCTCCTGAATTTGGTGTGAAGGCATTTGGCATTTCTATTCTTACTTTTTGAATTTGCTCTTCTACCTCAGGTGATTTTTCTACTTTTTGTTCTACTATGGGCTTAATTTCTTCTTTTTTAATAGTTTTTTGTGGCTTTGGTTCCACTATTTGAGGAATTTGTATTTGAGGCTCTTGTTTTACTTCTATTGGTTTTACTTCTTTTGTTTCTACTTTAACTACTTGTTGTTCAACAAGATTTGTTTGCTCAAAATTTTCCTTTGATTTTTCCAATTTTTCCTTTGTTTTTTCTATTTTTTTCTTTGAAAAATTTTCATTTTTCTTTGATTTTTTTTCTTGTTGTTTTACAACTGTTTTTTCTATCTTAGTGGTTTGTGTAATTTGCTTTGTTTGAGGTTCTTGCGATGGTGTAAAAATCAACACTCCTACAAAGGCTACAAGCAAAAGAGAGCTTACTAAGATTGCTGTCTTTAAGAAAAAATTATTGGGCTGTATTTGTTTTTCTATTTTTTGCCACATTTTTGGATTAGGTGCTTCTTCGTAGTTTTCTAATCGTCTTTTTATTTCTTCAAAATTAAAGTCCTTATTTTCCATATTTCTATTTGTTTTGCTTTATTAATATGTTTTTTAAATTATTCTTTGCTTTGTAATTTAATCCTCTTAGAGTGCTTTCATTTTCTTGTAGTTGTTGCGAGATTTCTTTATAGGAATAGCCTTCTATTTCTACCATATTGAAAATTATTCTTTGTCTATCGGGTAGTTGATTTATGGCTTCGAGTATTTCTTGATTTGATATTTCATCTAATTGCAAGGGTAATTCTCCTATTGCTATTGATTCTAAGTCGGTGTTTAAGTTTGTTTTGTCGTAACGATAGTAATTGAGTGCGAAATTAACAAAGAGTTTTCTCAACCATGCACCTAAGGGTCCTTGAAAGTTGTATTTATGAATTTGATCAAAAGCCTTAATAAAAGCATCTTGAAACATATCCTCGGCATCTTGACGATTGCGAGCATATCTCAAACAAATACCAAAAAGCATTGATGAATAAGTGTCATATAGTGCCTTTTGTGCTTTGGGATTCTTCTTAATACACTTTTCTACGAGTTCTTTTTCTGTTAATTTCATCAACTCTATGACACTATTTAAAGGAATTTTGTTTTTCTTTTGCGATTTTTTGATAAAAAAAAAGAAAGTGCGACATCTATAAGCCGAGTTCTGTCGAGTTCTATCATTAATCTACTACTTATCTCACGATAAGTCTCTAACGACCTACCCCTCGGAAAGGACGAGCAGCCCCTATTTTCCGATATACTTGGTCTTTCAACTCATAAGGTTTACCCATTTGACTTATCACTAAATCAAACCGTGAGCTCTTACCTCACATTTTCACCCTTACCTTTTGCAAGGCGGTTATTTTCTGTGGCACTTGCTGTCAAGTTTCTTCAACTTGCCTACCCGTTAGGTAGTATGATGCTCTGTGTTGCTCGGACTTTCCTCTCGAAGTTTTACTTCCAGCGATAGAACAATGCCGCACTTATCTTTCTTTTTATTCTTTTTGAGCTGCGTTTGCTGCTCTTTTTCTTGCTACTTCATCAAGAAGTATTTTTCTTATACGTAAATGATTTGGTGTAATTTCTAAGTATTCGTCTTCTCCTATGTATTCCATTGATTCTTCTAAGGAGAATTTTGTAGCCGGTGCAATGCTTACTTTTTCATCTGCTCCTGCTGAACGCATATTTGAAAGTTTCTTTGTGATTGTTAGATTTACAACTATGTCATCAGGACGGATTCCTTCTCCAACTACCATTCCTGTATAAACTTCTTCGCCCGGTGAAACAAAGAAACGTCCTCTGTCTTGTAATTTATTGATTGAGTATTCTATTGCTGGACCTGTTTCTTTTGCAATCAAGGCTCCCATTCTTCTTCCTCCGATTTCTCCTTTCCAAGGTTCATATCCTTTTAATCTATGTGCCATTATTGCTTCTCCTTCTGAAACTGTAAGCACATTATTTCTCAATCCTATGATTCCTCTTGAAGGTATTGTAAATTCTAAGTGTGTTCTGTCGCCTTGTGGTTCTATTGAATCGATTTCCCCCTTACGCATTGTTACCAATTCTATTACTTTTCCTGCAAAAGCGTCTGGCACAACAATCGTTAGTTGTTCAACAGGTTCACATTTTACGCCATCTATTTCTTTTATTATTACTTTTGGTTGTCCTACTTGAAGTTCGTATCCTTCTCTACGCATTGTTTCAATAAGAATTGAAAGATGCAGAATACCTCTTCCGTAAACTATCAATGAATCTGGTGAATCTGTTTCTTCAATACGCATTGCAAGGTTTTTTTCTAATTCTGCGTAAAGTCTTTCTCTTAAATGGCGTGAGGTAACAAACTTTCCGTCTTTTCCATAGAAAGGAGAATTATTGATAGTGAAAAGCATACTCATTGTAGGGTCATCAACTTTTATTGGTTTTAATGGTTCTGGATTTTCTGCATCACAAACCGTATCTCCAATATCAAAGTTTTCTAATCCTAATATTGCACATATTTCTCCTGCGTGTACTTCTGATTTGATTTTTTCTTTTGCTAAGCCTTCAAAAACATATAGTTCTTTAATTTTTGAACGTAACGTTTCTCCATTTGCTTTTGCTAAGGTTACATCTTGACCTGCTATAAGAGTTCCTCTATGTAATCTTCCAACTGCAATACGACCTACGTATGAAGAAAAGTCGAGTGAGGAAATCATTAGTTGAGTTGTTCCCTCTGTGGTTTTATATGCTGGAATATGTTCTATGATTTGATCCAAAAGATAAGAAACATCTTCTGTTGGTTTTTGCCAATCTTCACTCATCCAACCTTGTTTTGATGAACCATAAACGGTTGGGAAATCCAATTGTTCTTCTGTTGCTCCAAGGTTAAACATTAAGTCAAATACTTTCTCTTGTGTTTCAATTGGATTACAATTTGGCTTATCTACCTTATTGATAACAACTATTGGTTTAAGGTTTAATTCAATTGCTTTTTGAAGAACGAAACGTGTTTGTGGCATCGGTCCTTCAAAAGCATCAACAACCAACAACACTCCGTCTGCCATATTCAACACTCTTTCTACTTCTCCACCAAAATCGCTGTGGCCCGGAGTATCGATTATATTTATTTTAAAATCCTTATAACGAATAGAAACATTCTTTGAAAGAATTGTAATTCCTCTTTCACGCTCTAAGTCGTTATTATCTAAGATTAAATCTTTTGTTTCTTGGTTTTCTCTAAATAATTTCGCTTGATGAAGCATTCTATCAACAAGCGTTGTCTTTCCATGGTCAACATGGGCTATAATTGCTACGTTTCTTATATTTTGCATCGTTGTTTAAAAATTACAATAATTATTATGCTAATATTATTTCCTTGATTAGTCCTACTGCTTTTTCTAATCCAGAAGCGTCTTTACCACCTGCTGTTGCGAAGTGTTTTTGTCCACCTCCACCACCTTTGATTTCCTTAGATACTTCTCTGATTATTTTTGAAGCATCTTTACCTTTTTCTACTATTTCTTCTCCAAGCATAAGTGTTAGATTAACTTTTCCTTCACTTTCTCCATATCCTATGAAACATATTCTTGGATTGCTCGCTCTGAAACGAAATGCTAAATCTTTCACTCCATCTGCTGGAAGATTAGATGTATTTAATGACAAAACATCTACTTCGTTTTCGGCTTTTATTTGCGATTGTAGGCTATCATATAATGAAGATATTTTTTCTTTTTGGAAAGCGTCTAATTCCGATTTTAATTGATTATTATCTTCTATTAGTTTTTTGATAGTGTTTACTATATTTGGACTTGCAGCAAATAATGATTGTACTTCTTTTAGTGTATCTTCTATTTTATTTAAATGTTCTTCGCAAACCTCTCCTGTAACGGCTTCTATTCTTCTTACACCTGCTGCAACGGCTGTTTCGTTTACTATGCTAATCATTCCAATTCGTCCTGTTGAACTTGCATGTGTTCCTCCACAAAGCTCAATACTTTCACCAAATCTTACGCAACGAACCTTATCTCCATACTTTTCACCAAATAAAGCCATTGCTCCCATTTCTTGAGCTTGTTTTATGTCTATTTCACGAAAATCTTCTATGTGATAATCTTCTCTTATCATAGAGTTCACAAGTTTTTCTACTTGACGCAACTCTTCTGATGAAAGTTTACTTGGATGTGAAAAGTCAAAACGAAGTCTTTGATCATTGACATACGAACCTTTTTGTTCTACGTGTGAGCCTAAAACCTTTCTTAAAGCATAATGTAACAAGTGAGTTGCAGTGTGATTAGCCTCTATTGCTCTTCTTTTGTTTTGATTAACTACAAGTTCAAATTCTGCTTCTAAATTCTCAGGCAATTTCTTAACTATATGTAATGTAAGTTTGTTTTCTTTTTGTGTATCTATTATTTCTATTTTTTCTTCTCCATTTGTTATGTATCCACTATCACCTACTTGTCCTCCCATTTCTGCATAGAATGGAGTTTGATCAAATACCAATTGATAATTTGTTGCTGTTTTTGTACTTACTTTACGGTATCTTAATAAGTTTGCAGAAGCCTTACAAGTGTCATATCCAAGAAATTCTCCCAATCCTTCAAAATCTCTAACCATTACCCAATCTTCTGCTGAACTTTTTGCTGCATTTTTAGAACGTTCTTTTTGTGCTGCAAGATTTTTTTCAAATCCTTGCATATCTACTTTATATCCTTTTTCACTTGCCATAAGTTCTGTCAAGTCAATAGGGAATCCGTAAGTATCAAACAATTCAAAAGCAAAATCTCCATCAATTATTTTATCTTGTCTTTGAGAAACATACTTTTCAAACTTCATAATACCGTTTGAAAGTGTACGCAAAAATGATTGTTCTTCCTCTTTTACTATTTTTTCTATTAAGGCTTGTTGTTGTTTTATTTCAGGATATTGTTCTCCCATTTGTTTTACCAACACATCTACCAATTTATATAAGAAAGGTTCTGTAAAATTAAGGAAAGTATATCCATATCTCACTGCTCTACGAAGTATTCTTCTAATAACATAACCAGCCTTTGCATTAGAAGGAAGTTGTCCGTCTGCTATTGCAAAAGATATTGCTCTAATATGGTCTGCACAAACTCTCATTGCAACATCTTTTTCCTTATTTTCAGAATACACAACCTTTGCCTGCTTTGCTAAGAATTGAATCATTGGTTGGAAAACGTCAGTATCGTAATTTGACTTTTTGCCTTGTAAAACCATACAAAGACGTTCAAATCCCATACCTGTATCAATATTCTTTTCTTTCAATGGCACAAGACTTCCATCAGCCATACGATTAAATTCCATAAATACAAGGTTCCAAATTTCAATAACCAATGGATTATCTTTATTTACTAAATCTTTGCCATCTATTTTCTTTCTATCTTCATCATCTCTTAAATCAACATGAATTTCAGAACACCCTCCACAAGGTCCTGTTTCACCCATTTCCCAAAAATTATCCTTTTTACTTCCAAATATTATTCTATCCTCTGCAATCCATTCTTTCCAATAATCATAAGCTTCATTATCTGCCTTCAATCCGTCTTTATCATCTCCTCCAAAAACGGTTACATATATCCTATCTTTATCTATTGCATAAACCTTTGTAAGAAGTTCCCAAGCGTATGCTATTGCATCTTTTTTAAAGTAATCGCCAAAAGACCAATTACCCAACATTTCAAACATAGTATGATGATAAGTATCGTGTCCTACTTCTTCCAAATCATTATGTTTACCACTTACTCTCAAACATTTTTGAGAATCTGCTGCCGAAGGATAAGGTTTTGTAACATTTCCCAAGAATATATCCTTAAATTGATTCATTCCCGCATTAGTAAATAATAATGTAGGATCGTTTTTCACTGTTATAGGTGAAGAAGCAACTATTGTATGACCTTTTGACGCAAAAAAATCAAGAAAGGTCTTTCTTATCTCATAAGATGTCATAATTCTATAATATTAAAAGATTATTAAAACGTGCAAAGATACGAAATATTTTGTAATTTTGCAGGCTGAAATACTAAAAAAATACTATGGAAAGTATAAGAGAAATATTTAGAATCGGCTATGGCCCTTCGAGTTCACATACTATGGGACCAAGAAAA
This sequence comes from uncultured Bacteroidales bacterium, assembly GCA_937901525.1. GTDB lineage: Bacteria > Bacteroidota > Bacteroidia > Bacteroidales > P3 > Onthomorpha. The sequence continues at coordinate 38,128 of CALDHX010000016.1, read as the reverse complement.
GCCTCTGAATTATTTTTAAAAGATAATATTGAAGCAAAGCATTTTGAAATAACACTTTATGGTTCCTTAGCAGCAACCGGAAAAGGACACTTAACAGATCAAGCAATATTAGATGTATTAGGAAGAGAAAGAACAAAAATACATTGGAAAAGCGATATTTTTTTAGACCTTCACCCAAATGCTATGATGTTTGAATCCTTTGATGAAAACGGAAATCTACTACAAAAAAGAACAATGTATAGCATCGGAGGAGGAAAAGTAATAGAAGAAGATTCAAACTTAGGATTAGAAATAAAAGAAGTCTATCCTCATCACAACCTAACAGAAATCCTTCAATACATAGATGAAAACGGCTTGACTTTTTGGGAATATGTCCAAGAATTTGAAAGCAATGACATTTGGGATTATTTATCAGAAGTCTTGCAAGTAATGAAAAAATCCGTTGAAGACGGACTAAACGAAGAAGGAGTATTGCCAGGGGGATTGCGTTTGAGAAGAAAAGCAATGTCTTATTACACAAAAGCAAGAAGTTACAAGCCTTCACTTAAAGGAAGATGCTTAGTACAAGCCTACGCCTTAGCAGTATCGGAACAAAACGCAAGTGGAGGAAAAATAGTTACAGCCCCAACATGTGGTTCTTGTGGAATAGTACCCGCAGTTTTATATCACCTTAACACAGAACACGAATTTACAGACAAACAAATAATTCGCTCAATAGCAACCGCAGGATTGATTGGCAATGTAATAAAATACAATGCCTCAATCTCAGGAGCAGAAGTAGGTTGTCAAGGAGAAGTCGGCTCAGCTTGTTCAATGGCAGCCGCAGCAGCTAATCAACTCTTTGGAGGTACACCACAACAAATAGAATATGCAGCAGAAATAGGACTTGAACATCACCTTGGATTAACATGCGACCCTGTTTGTGGATTGGTTCAAGTACCTTGCATTGAAAGAAATGCCTTCGCTGCACTTAGAGCCTTAGATGCTAATCTTTATGCAATGATGTCCGATGGCAATCACGTGATTTCATTTGACAAAGTAGTAGAAACAATGAAACAAACAGGAAAAGACCTACCATCTCTTTACAAAGAAACTGCCGAAGGAGGATTAGCCGTAGTAGGAAAAAACTTTTGTAGAATATAACTCTTGATTTTTAGAAAAAAAGCAAAGAAAAAATCAAAAAAAGTAAAGAAAAAATCAAAAAAAGTAAAGAAAAAAAAATAAAAAAGCATAGAAAAATTTAAAAAAAACAAAGAATGAAAAAATTGAATCTTGATGAAATTTTTCGACCAAAGTTCTTTGAGTTAATAAAAACAAGAAACTACTCAAAAGAACTATTTATCAAAGACCTAACAGCAGGTATAATTGTCGGAGTTGTTGCAATTCCCTTAGCAATTGCATTCGGTATAGCATCGGGAGTAAGTCCTCAACAAGGTCTAATCACAGCAATAATTGCCGGAGTCTTAATATCAATCTTTGGAGGCTCACATGTGCAAATTGGAGGTCCGACAGGAGCCTTCATTGTCATTATTGCAGGAATTATAGCTGAATATGGCACAAGTGGATTAGCAATTGCAACTTGCATAGCGGGCGTTTTACTAATTTTAATGGGTATATTGAAGTTTGGAGACATAATTAAGTTTATGCCATACCCTATTATCGTAGGATTTACCTCAGGTATTGCATTAACAATCTTCTCAACACAAATAAAAGACTTCTTTGGATTGGAAATAGCAGGCGAAGTCCCAGCAAACTTTATTGAAAAATGGATATGTTATTTCCAAAACTTCGATTCAATCAATCCAATAGTTACAATAATGGCAATCTTTACTGTTGCAATCTCTTTCCTATGGAGCAAAGTAACAAAAGTAATTCCAGGTTCTTTGATTGCCATTATAGTATGTACAATAGCAACAATCATTCTTAAAAACTATGGAATCGTTATTCCTACAATAGGAAGTGTTTATCCTGAATTAAGCGGTGGAGCAGCCCTTCCAAAGCCAGAGGTTCCTGCAATCACAATAGAAAGCATAAAAGGACTAATCTCACCAGCCTTTACAATAGCAATACTTTGTGCAATTGAGAGTCTTTTATCAGCAATGGTAGCCGATGGTGCAACAGGAAAAAAACACCATTCAAACACTGAGTTGATAGGACAAGGAATTGCAAACTTTGTATCGCCACTCTTTGGAGGAATTCCTGCAACCGGAGCAATAGCACGTACAATGGCAAACATAAACAACGGAGGCCGTACCCCTATTGCAGGTGTTGTTCACGCAATATTCCTATTATTGATTTACTTATTCTTAATGCCACTTGCAGCAAACATACCTTTTGCATGCCTTGCAGGAATCTTGGTTGTAGTAGCATACAATATGAGTGAATGGCGTTCATTTAAAGCAATATTTAAAAACCCTAAGAGTGATGTAGTAGTACTTCTTACAACATTTTTCTTAACAGTTATCTTCGACCTTACAATTGCAATAGAAGTAGGTTTATTAATTGCCTTTGTATTATTCATTAAACGAGTAATGGAAACATCTTCTATCAAGGTAATTGAAGACGAACTACAAAGAACAGAAGACTCAGAAAGTGAAAGCGTATATGAAAAAGTAAATAAACAAGTACAAATCTACGAAATCGATGGACCATTCTTCTTTGGAGTAGCAAACAAATTCGATGAAGTAGGTACACGTTCTAAAAAGAATAAACCAACTGTTCGTATCATAAGAATGCGTAAAGTACCTTTTATAGACTCAACAGGATTGAAGAACCTTAGAAGCCTATGCGATAAGAGCAAGAGCGAAAAAATACAAATCATACTTTCAGGTGTAACAGAAGAGGTTTACAAAGTATTAGACAAGAGTGGATTTGCCGATTATCTTGGAAAAGAATACATATTTGACCACATATCAAAAGCACTTGATAAAGCAAACGAACTAACAAACAATAAAACAGAATAAGTGAAATCAAAAAAGAACACTCTTACACTTATACTTCTTTCACTACTATGCCTTATTTTAATATTTCTTAGTTGCATAGTAGGAAGTGGAAGTATAAGTGTAGGTGATTCTTTAAAAGTTCTTCTCTCCCCTATTATTTCCTCAAACCTTGACGAAATAAATCCCGGAGTTAGTTACATTATTTTCAACATAAGAATACCACGAACACTCTTTGCAGCTCTTGCAGGTGCAGGACTTTCACTTTGTGGGCTTGCTTTTCAATCTATTTTTCGCAATCCACTTTCCGATCCCTATATTCTTGGAGTTTCCTCCGGTGCATCGCTTGGAGCAACCCTTGCAATAGTACTTGGATTAGAAAGTTTCATTCTTGGAATAAGTGGAATGAGTTTTCTATTTGCCTTTCTAAGCGTAATAATCATAATAAAAATAGCCTCATACGGCAATCGCATACACACAACAACCCTTTTACTTGCAGGAATCTCGATAAACTTTCTTGCCTCAGCCTTTATCTCACTTTTAATGATACTAAATCAAGAACAAATTGAGAAAATAGTCTTTTGGACAATGGGTTCGCTTTCAAATATAGACTACAACTCACTAATAGGCGTAAGCATTGCAGTTGCAATCGGCATAATATGTATAACCTATCACGCAAGAGATTTAAATGCCTTGCTAATAGACACACAAACAGCCAAAACACTTGGAGTAAACGTAGAAAGAACAAAAAGAATCATTCTTTTAATCTGCACCCTAATGGTTTCACTCATTGTAAGCGAAAGTGGAGTAATAGGATTCATAGGATTAGTTGTGCCACACATTGTACGCTTAATAATAGGCTCCGACAATAGAAAACTAATTCCTTTTTCCATATTAGGAGGAATGATATTTATGCTCTCTTCCGACCTACTTTCTCGCACACTTATGCCACCGAGCGAAATACCCGTTGGAAGCATAACCGCCTTAATAGGCTCACCATTTTTTATCTACCTATTGTTTAACGCAAAAAAACGTTTAAATCAATGATAGAAGTAAATAGGCTTAACTACACAATAGGAGAAAAACAAATCCTAAAAGACATAAACTTTCAAATAGAAAAAGGAAAGATTTATGGAATACTTGGCAACAATGGTTCAGGAAAAAGCACCTTATTAAAAGCCCTTTCAAGAATCAATCCAATCAAAAACGGAAAAGTATTCATAAATCAAAAAGACATAAACCTCTACTCTGCAAAAAAATTAGCACAAACAATAGCCTTAGTGCCACAACAAACTAATTTAATGTTTGACTTTTCAGCCCTACAAATAGCCTTAATGGGAAGAATCCCTTATCAAAAACCACTATATGCCGATAGTCAAGAAGACCTTGAAATAGTAAAACAATCAATGCTAAGAACAAACACTTGGCATCTAAGAGATATGAACGCAAAAAACCTAAGCGGAGGAGAATTTCAACGCTTAATCATTGCAAGAGCCCTTTCGCAACAAACACCTATTCTAATGCTTGATGAACCTATTTCATCTCTTGACATACGTCATCAATTCGACATAATGGAATTGCTAAAACAAATCAACAAAGAAACAAACACTACAATCCTAATCATAATTCACGACCTAAACCTTGCAATGCGATATTGCGATGAGGTAATCCTTCTCAACCAAGGAGAATTAGTAGCAAAAGGAGAAAGCAAACAAGTCCTTACACAAGAAAATATCTCAAAACATTTTGGAATAAAAGTAGATATTGTTGATAATTGGATAAAGATTATACAATAACACTCATATTAAATTATGAAAATACAAATCAATCCACAAGAAACCTCTCGCGCAGAAGCCTTTAATCTATGGCTTTCTTCACCAATGCCAATGGTTACCTTAACAAAAACATTCAACGTTAGCAATCTTCTAAAACAAAGTAAAAAATTAAACATTAGTTTCAACGCCTTATTATGTTGGTGTATAGGAAAAGCAGCAAGTCAAATTGAAGAATTTTATCTACTTATAGAAAAAGACAAACTATATAAATATGACAAAATTGCAATAAATGTAATTGTAAACAATAAAAAAGGAGGAATTAACTCTTGCGACATTGCATTCAACGAAGACTTAACACAATTTGTCAAAGACTACACACAATTAACTCAACGCACCTCACAAGAAAACAAAAGTAATTTCTTAGAAGATTATATGATAATAGGAACTTCGGCAATGATTGCAACCGAGCTTGATAGCATAGTAAATCAATACACAGATAAATTCACAAATCCAATGCTTATGTGGGGAAAATATCGCAAACATCTTTTTAAAACACTACTACCAATATCTTTTCAATTTCATCACTCACAAATGGACGGCGGACACGGAGCTAAATTCCTTGAACTTTTACAAAAAGAAATAAAAAAGGCGTAAGTCATAGACAAACGCCCTTTTGTTTAATGTAAAGAATAAATTATTTTACGATAAATTTAGAAATCGATTTTTCATTTCCATTAAAAGAAACCACAAAATAAACTCCACTTTTATAATCTTTTACACTTATAGTTTCATTCAATGAAGAAGGAATAAAACTTTCTATTTCTCTGCCATCAACAGAATAAATCTTAACTACTTCCACCATTTCATTAAAGTTTAGAGTTAAGTTATCCATTGCAGGATTTGGATAAAGAGAAATATTGTTTGAAACAACAGCAGATTCAATTCCTACACCACCTTTATCTCCTGCTGCAATAGGAGTATTTGCAGAAGTTTGATAAGCATATTCAAAAACAGTAAATGTATTATTACTATTCACACTCATTTTTATCCAACCGTAATGAACAGCACCTGCATTCTTTACTTGAAAACCTACATAAGCGGTTTGTCCCATCCAATTTGTGAATACTTCTGCATCATAAATTGCAGGAAAGACAGGAGCGCCATCACTTATTGCAAACATAGAAGAACTTCCAATCATTTCCCCTGCTTGCAATGGCTTAATTGTTTGCATTCCATTTATATCTCCCGAATTTACAACCACGCCAGCGCCTTCAACAAAACAAGCAACATAGGAAGAATAAGGAATATAATTTTGAATATAAAATTCCGCATTCCATTCCCCTACTCCATAAACATAAATTGGGTATCCCATTTCGTTTTCAGTTGTTACACTCGCATCAGGATTGATGTCATTAAAGTTAATTTGAGCCAAAGCTACATTTGCCAAAAATAAGGCAACTAATGATAATGCTAATTTTTTCATTTTTCTTGTTTTTTTTAAAAATTTGTTAGTTCCCTATATTGACACTAATTTCATGTTTTATGTTTTTTGCATCTTATATTTTTACATGCTTGTTGCTATTTTTTAGTTTCTTTTTTTATCTTTATTATTTATTATATATTACATGTTGATGTTTTGTCAATTTTTGATTGATGTAATGTCTATACTTGATTGATGCAATGTCTATACTTGATAGATGTAATGTCTATACTTGATAGATGTTTAATCAATACTTGATTGATTAATAGTTAAGTTCTTCTTCTGGTTCTTCTTTTTTCCTTCTTTTGTATTTTTCTCGCATAAAATCGAGATATTTTAGTTTCTCTCCGTTTTTGTGATATAGAAATTTTTGATTGTAACAGATTTTTGTATCATCTTTAATGAATAAGGGCTCTTTGTTAAATGAATTAATCACTTTAAGTAGTATTTTCATACTTCTATTGACTTGTTCGGGTGTTATTCCAAGCAACTCGGCTATTGCTCTTTGTGAACCGTAATAGCCTTGCTGACCGAAACCTTTTATATAGAATATAATAAGTAGATCGGTTGAGGTTAATTTTTTTAATTTCATTTCTTGTGTTTCTTCTTCTATGTAATATTTTCCCCAAAATTTTATAAGTTGTAAATCTTCCCAATCTATTACTGTGTAAGGTTTTATTTGCTTTTTCATATCTTTTCTTTTATTTGGTTAGGCCCTACAAAGATAAGAAAAAATCAAAGAAAAAACTAAAAAAATCAAAGAAAAATTCAAAAAAAATCAAGAGTTTTAAAATTATTTCTTTGTTTTTTTATGGGTTGAGTTTTTGTGGTTTTTTGGCTTTTTGTGTGTTTATTCTATTTTTTTTCTTATTTTTGCAAAGATTTTTAACTAAATTTGAATAATAATGAGTTTTAAAATTGTAGTTTTGGCTAAGCAAGTGCCTGATACACGTAACGTTGGAAAAGATGCTATGACAGCAGAGGGTACTGTTAATAGAGCCGCTTTACCTGCTATTTTCAATCCAGAAGACTTAAATGCTTTGGAAATGGCTTTGCATATAAAGGATAATATTAAAGATGCAGAAGTTTGTGTCCTTACTATGGGACCTTCAAGAGCAGCTGACATAATAAGAGATTCTCTTTATCGTGGAGCAGATTGTGGTTATGTGATTTCTGATAGAAAGGTTGCTGGTAGTGATACTCTTGCAACTTCTTACACTATTTCACAAGGTGTAAAGAAACTTGGTAAGGTTGATTTGATTCTTGCAGGTCGTCAAGCAATTGATGGTGATACTGCACAAGTTGGACCTCAGGTAGCAGAAAAACTTTCTTGTCCTCAAATCACTTATGCAGAAGAAGTAGTAAATGTAAACGAAAACAGAATACAAATAAAAAGACGTTTAGAAAGAGGTATAGAAATTGTAGAAAGTGGTTATCCTTGTTTGATAACTGTTCACGGAAGTGCTCCTGAGTGTCGTTTCCACCAAGCTAAGCGTTTGATGAAATATAAATATGCTCTTTCTGAGGCTGAGGCTGCTGAGCAACAAAAAGATTGTACTGCTCTTTGGGAAAGAAAACCTTATTTGAAGATTGATCAATGGAGTGCTGCTGATATTCAAGCAGAAGATAGCCGTTTAGGATTGAGTGGTTCTCCTACTAAGGTTAAGAAAATTGAAAATGTAGTTTTGGCTGAGAAAGAAAGCATCAATGTTGAAAACACCGAAGAGGCGTTGAACGATTTAGTAAAAGAGTTAATTGCAACACATATCATCGGTTAATTTTTCAAACTTAAAACGTAAAGAAAATGAATAATATATTTGTATATTGCGAGATAACAGAAGAAGGATTGATTGCTGATGTGAGTTTGGAATTGATTTCCAAAGCAAGAAAATTAGCAAACGATTTGTCTTGTCAATTAGAAGCTATTGTTATAGGTTCTAATATTGAGAATTTGGAAGCAACTCTTTACCCTTACGGAGTTGATATTATTAACTATGCTAATGATGAGAGATTATTCCCTTATCAAACCCTTCCTCATTTTTCAATAGTTACTAAATTATTGAAAGAAAAAGAAGCTCAAATTTGTTTATTTGGAGCAACAAGTGTTGGTAGAGATTTAGCACCAAGAATTTCTTCTTTCCTTGGTTGTGGATTGACTGCCGATTGTACTTCACTTGAAATTGGTTCTCACGAAGACAAAAAAGCAGGAAAGGTTTACGATAAGTTATTATATCAAATTCGTCCTGCATTTGGAGGAAACATCATTGCAACTATTATCAATCCTGAAACACGTCCTCAAATGGCAACAGTTCGTGAGGGTGTTATGAAGAAAGAAATCTATTCTGAAACTTACAAAGGTTGTTTAAATGTTTTAGATGTTGCAAAATATGTTGAAGAAAGCGACTTTTGTGTAAAGATTCTTTCAAGAGAAATTGAAGCTCAAAAGATAAATATCAAAAATGCTCAAATAGTAGTTATTGGAGGTTATGGTATGGCAAGTGGAAAAGATGGTTTTAAACTTGTTCATGAGCTTGCAAAGGTTTTAGGTGGAGAAGTTGGAGCAACAAGAGCAGCAGTTGACGCAGGAATGGCAGAACACGAACGTCAAGTTGGTCAAACAGGTGTTACAATTCGTCCAAAACTTTGCATTGCATGTGGAGTAAGTGGTGCTGTTCAACATCGTGCCGGTATGGATCAATCTTCTAAGATAATAAGTATCAATACCGATGCAAAGGCTCCTATCAATTCAATTGCAGATTATACAATTATTGGTGATGCTTTTGAAATAATACCAAAACTTATTAAATATTATAAAGCAAATACTAAATAGATATGGGTAATTTTTTTAATGATAATGAAGGTTTAAAGTTTCATCTTAAACACGAATTGATGCAAGAAATCGTTCGTTTGAAAGAAAGAGACTATGCAGATAAAGATAAATATGATTTCGCTCCTGAAAACTTTGAAGATGCAATAGATTCATACGAAAAAGTTTTAGGAATTATTGGAGAAATATCAGCAGATGTTCTTTGGGAAAACGCAGAAAGCGTAGATAAACAAGGACCAAGAATAGAAAACAATGCAATCGTTTATGCAGACGGAACACAAAAGAATCATCAAGCATTAAAAGACGCAGGAGTTTATGGACTAAGTCTTCCTCGTCAATATGATGGTTTGAATTTCTCTTATGTTCCTTATGTAATGGCAGCAGAAATAGTTTCAAGAGGAGATTGTGGTTTTGCAAACATTTGGGGATTACAAGACTGTGCTGAAACTATTTATGAATTTGCATCAGAAGAAATAAAAAATGAATTCCTTCCAAGAATCAATAAAGGAGATACTTGTTCAATGGACTTAACTGAACCTGATGCAGGCTCAGATCTTCAAGCCGTTGGATTGAAAGCTACTTTTGATGAAGCAAATAATTGTTGGAGATTAAACGGTGTTAAACGTTTTATCACAAATGGTGATGCCGACATCAAATTAGTGCTTGCACGTAGCGAAGAAGGCACAACCGATGGTAGAGGTTTAAGTTATTTTGTTTACGATAGAGCAAATCAAGCCGTAACTGTTCGCCGTATAGAAAATAAACTTGGTATTAAAGGCTCTCCTACTGCCGAATTAGTATTCAACAACGCTCCTGCACAACTTGTAGGTGATAGAAAACTTGGACTTATAAAATATGTAATGAGCCTAATGAATGGAGCAAGACTTGGAGTTGGAGCTCAATCAGTAGGACTTGCAGAAGCAGCATATAGAGAAGCAGTTAAATACGCTAACGAAAGAGAACAATTTGGTAAAGCAATCATTAACTTCCCACAAGTTTATGAAATGCTTGCAAATATGAGAGCTAAAACAGATGCTATTCGTACATTACTTTATGAAACAGCACGTTCAGTAGATATGTATAAGAGTTTAGAAGCTATTTCTCGTGAAAGAAAACTTGAAAACGATGAAAGAGCAACTCTTAAAACATATTCACGTTTAGCAGACGCTCTTACTCCAATGTTAAAACTTTTCTCTTCTGAATATGCAAATCAAATCACATACGATTGCATTCAAGTTCACGGAGGTAGCGGATTTATGAAAGATTACGCTTGCGAAAGATTTTATAGAGATGCTCGTATCTTAACTATTTATGAAGGAACATCACAATTGCAAGTAGTTGCAGCAATAAGAGGCGTTGTTTCAGGAGCATACGTAGCAAGAGTAAAAGAATACGAAGCAATTGAAGTAAGAGATGAATTGAAACCATTGAGACAAACTTTGATTTCTTTAAGAGAAGCATTTGAACAATGCTACGAAAAAGTTAAAGAATTTGGTTCTTCATCAGAAGCATTTGACTTTAATTCAAGACGTTTAGTAGAAATCGCAGGTTATTTAATCATGGGCAACCTTCTTGTAAACGATGCAAACAAAGACGAAATGTTTACAAAATCAGCTCGCATAATGACAAAGATTGCACAAGCCGAAATAGAAAAAGCAATTACTTACATAAACAATTTCGATGCTTCAATCCTTGAAGATTATAAAAGTCTTATAGCAGAATAATTAGAAATCAAGATATTAAAACTTCAAAAAAGAAAAAAAACTCGCAGGAAACAAATCTTGCGAGTTTTTTTTACAAAATTCTCAAATCGATATCAGGCACTATAACATCAGAAAGAGTGTCTTTAATAAGAAAACCCATATAAAGAGGTATTGTAAGCATTTCTTCTTCTCGTCCGATATTATATTTTCCAAGTTTGATTGCATGATTAACGTGGTAAATATTTTTGTTTTTTAGAACTGTTTTTAAACTTTTTGTTTTTCCTGATTTTGCTTTGACTTCAATCACTACGCATTCTCCTTTGTATCTGACAAGAAAATCTAACTCTAAACCACTATCCTTTTGGAAGTAATACAACTTCTGTCCTGATTTACAAAGAAAATCTGCTATAAGATTTTCAAATATAGAGCCTTTATAGGCTAAAAGATTTCCTTTTAGTATATCTGCTTGTGTACCATAGTCAAGCATAGCAACAAAAAGGCCAATATCTGTGGTGTATAATTTAAAACAGTCTTTAATGGCATTTCCTTCAAGTGGCAATTCCGTAATTTGTGTATTATAACATCTTTTTACTAATCCTGCATCTTCAAGCCATTGAATACTTCCTATATATTGAGATGAGCGACCGCCTTTTCTTACAACGGAATATTGAAATTTCTTATTCTCTTTGGCTAATTGTTTAGGAATTGATTCAAAACATTCTCGAATACGTACTTTATCGGAGTTGTCTGCATACTTAATCATATCTTCTTCGTATTCCGCTATAAGATTACGTTGTAATTGATATGTAAGTTCAATGTTTTTTGTTTCAAGAAACGTGTTTACGACCTCAGGCAAACCTCCTACAATGACATATCTATATAATAATTCCATCATTGCATTATGAATACCTTCCGGAACTACTGTTTCTTTTTCAAAGCACGATTTCACTGAATCAATCACCTTATTATTTATTCCATTTGCCCATAAAAATTCTTCAAAATCCAAAGGATACATCTCTATTATTGTTTCATATCCAACAGGAATAGAGTCTTGCCCTTCTTTCCTCCTATTTTCATATCCTCTTACGCCCAAAAGTGAGCCTGTTGAAATAACATCAAATCGTCCATCTATTTGAAATGATTTCAGGGCAGTCCTTGCTTCTTTACATTCTTGAATTTCATCAAGTATTATGCAAGTCTTTTCTTTTATGAAACGACTATTCGGAATTAAAGCAGATAGGTTTAGAATTATGGTATCAACATCAATACTACCCGAAAAGGCTGATTTTTTATCCGGTTCAAGAATAAAATTCACATAAACCACATTTTCATAATTCTCTTTTGCAAATTTCTGAACTATATATGTTTTACCACATTGACGAATGCCCTTTATCACAAGAGGTTTTTTATTTTTAGATTTCTTCCATTCCGTCAAAACAGATTCTATTTTTCTTTTAAGCATGGTTTTTATTTATTTTTTGCAAATTTACACTTTTTCCAACGAATAAACAAAGTGTCATTACACTTTTTCCAACGAATAAATAGGGTGTTATTACACTTTTTCCAACGAATGATTTAAATTATTTACATTTTCCATATAATTTTGTCAGTAAAAAGTCTTTGAAAAATTATTTTTTTTCTTTGTTTTTTTCTTTTTTTTCTTTGTTTTTTTGGGAAATTTCTTTGTTTTTTTTGTACATTTGCAAATTAAATTAATTTTAAAAATAAGAACAGACTATGAAAAAAGCATACGTATTCCCTGGTCAAGGTGCTCAATTCGTTGGAATGGGTAAAGACCTATATGATAACAATGAAGAATGTAAAGCATTGTTTGAAAAAGCAAATGAAATCTTAGGATTTAGAATTACCGATATTATGTTTGCAGGTACTGATGAACAATTAAAACAAACTAATGTTACTCAGCCTGCAATTTTCTTACACTCTGTTATTCTTGCTCATGCTTTGGGTGAAGAATTTAAGCCTGATATGGTTGCAGGACACTCTTTGGGTGAATTTTCTGCTTTGGTGGCTGCAAAGGCTATGAGTTTTGAAGATGGTTTACGTCTTGTTGCTGCAAGAGCTAATGCAATGCAAAAGGCATGTGAGCTTCAACCAAGTACAATGGCGGCAATCATTGGTTTAGATGATGAAAAAATAGAAGAAGTATGTGCAAGCATTGAAGAAGTTGTTGTTCCTGCTAACTACAACTGCCCTGGTCAATTGGTAATTTCTGGTTCTATGGAAGGAATCAATAAAGCCTGCGAAGCTTTAAAGGCTGCTGGTGCTAAAAGAGCTTTACCTTTGAAGGTTGGTGGTGCTTTCCACTCTCCTTTAATGGAACCTGCAAGAGTAGAACTTGCTGAGGCTATTGCAAATACTAATATTCAAGCTCCAATCTGTCCTGTTTATCAAAATGTTAATGCTCAACCTATGACAGATCCTGCTCAAATTAAAGAAAACCTTATTGCTCAATTGACAGCTCCTGTTAAATGGACTCAAATTTCAAAAGCAATGGTTGCAGATGGTGCAAATACTTTCGTTGAAGTTGGTCCTGGTCAAGTTCTTCAAGGATTGATAAAGAAGATTAAAGCAGACGCAGAATTTTCATCAGCAAGCATTTAATTTTTTTTGCGATGGATAGCTTTAAAGACTTATTGTTAAGAAGACAAAGCGATAGAAAATATACTTCTCAAAAGGTTGAGGAAGAGAAAATCCTTTCTTGCCTTGAAGCAGGAAGGCTTTCGGCTTCTGCTTGCAATTCTCAGCCTTGGTCTTTTATTGTAATAAATAATCAACCAATACTTGAACAAGCTCAAAGAAGGATTGCGACAATGGGAATGAATCGTTTTGTAAAACAAGCTCCTGTCTTGATTGCAATAGTCTTGGAAAAAGCTAACCTCACTGCCTCCTTAGGCTCGGTTATAAAAGATAAGGAATATCCTCTTTTAGATATAGGAATTGCGGCTAATAATATATGTATGCAAGCTACTGAATTGGGTCTTGGAAGTTGCATACTTGGTTGGTTTGATGAAAAGGGATTGAAACAATTGCTTGATGTACCTGAGAAGAAACGCATTCCGTTGGTAATTTCTTTGGGTTATTCGGCAGCTATTACAAGAAAAAAGATTCGTAAACCATTAAAGGAAATTGTGCATTTTAATTCCTATAAAAGATAAGAAAGAAAATAAATTATAAAATAAATAACAACAAACATTTAGCAAGATGATAACTAATAATTTTGCACACCGTCATAACGGTCCTCAACCAGCAGAAGTTGAGAAGATGTTAAAAGTCATCGGCGTTAGTAGCATTGATGAACTAATTGATAAGACTATACCTGCAAAGATTCGTTTCAAACAACCTTTGGACCTTCCACAAGGAATGAATGAATATGAATATTTCACTATGTTAAAAGGTATGGCCTCAAAAAACAAAATGTATGAGACATACATCGGACAAGGATACTACAACACAATAGTTCCTGCCGTATTACAAAGAAATATTTTAGAAAATCCAGGTTGGTACACTTCATATACTCCTTACCAAGCTGAAATTTCACAAGGCCGTTTGGAAACTCTTTTCACTTTCCAAACAATGATTTGCTCTATGACAGCAATGCCTTTGGCTAATGCTTCATTGTTAGACGAAGCAACTGCATGTGCAGAAGCAATGCTTATGTTCTATGGTTCAAGAAGTCGCCAACAACAAAAAGATAACGTAAACAAATTCTTTGTTAGCGAAAATCTTTTCTCTCAATCAATAGATGTAATAAAAACAAGAGCCGTTCCTCGTGGAATTGAAGTAGTTGTTGGAAGCGACGACACAGTTCTTGATTCTACTTTCTTTGGTGCAATAGTTCAATATCCAAATCGTAAAGGTGAAGTATTGGATTATGCAGCTTTCACAGCAGATGCAAAAGCAAAAGGAATATTTGTTGCAGTTGCAGCAGATTTAATGAGTTTGGCTTTATTAACTCCTCCAGGAGAATGGGGAGCTGATTGCGTTTGTGGAACAACTCAAAGATTTGGTTGTCCAATGAGCTTTGGTGGTCCTTCTGCTGCATATTTTGCTTGCACAGAAAACTTCAAAAGAACAATGCCTGGTAGAATCATAGGACAAACCGTTGATGCACAAGGCAACAAAGCATTCCGTCTTGCTCTTCAAACAAGAGAACAACACATCAAACGTGAAAAAGCAACTTCTAACATTTGTACTGCACAAGCCCTTGTTGCTATTATGGCAGGACAATATGCAGCTTATCACGGACAAGAAGGAATTAGAGAAATTGCACAAGACATAAACAAAACTGCAACTACAATTGCAGAAAATGCAAAGACATATGGCTACACTCAATTAAACGAAACTTATTTCGATACAATACGTTTAGCATGTCCTGTTGAAGCAGAAAAAGTTTGTAAAATAGCAGTTGAAAACAAAATCAACTTCTTATTGATAGATAACAAAACAATAGGAATTTCAACAGACGAAACAACTTCTTGCCAAGGCGTAGAAAGAGTTTTAAGAGTACTTGCAGAGGCAGCAGGTAAAGAATTTGTAGAATTTTCTTGTGCTGAACCAAAAGGAATACCAGCAAACTTAAAAAGACAATCAGCTTTCTTAACTCAAAAAGTATTCTCTTCTTATCATTCAGAAACAGAAATGATGAGATACTTAAAGAAAATGGAAGTAAAAGACTTGTCTTTAAACAGAGCAATGATTCCTCTTGGATCTTGTACAATGAAATTGAACGCTGCAATGGAAATGATACCATTCACATGGGCAGAATTTGCAAACGTTCACCCATTTGTACCAAGAGATCAAGCAGAAGGATACTACGAACTTGTTGAAGATATGGATAGAATCCTTTCAAAAATCACAGGATTTGCGAAAGTAAGTCTTCAACCTAACTCAGGAGCAGCAGGAGAATATGCAGGATTGATGACAATCCGTAACTACCAAATAGCAAACGGACAAGAAAACAGAAGAGTGTGCTTGATTCCAGCCTCTGCTCACGGAACAAACCCTGCATCTGCAGCAATGGCAGGAATGAACATTATAGTAATCAAAACAACAGCAGAAGGAGAAATTGATATAGCTGACTTAAAAGAAAAAGCAGAAGCAAATAAAGAAAATCTTTCTTGCTTAATGATTACTTACCCTTCTACTCACGGAGTATTTGAAGAAGGTATTATAGATATTATCAACATAATTCACGAAAACGGTGGATTGGTTTATATGGACGGTGCAAATATGAATGCACAAATAGGTTTGACCTCACCAGGCTTTATGGGAGCAGACGTTTGCCACTTAAACCTACACAAATCATTTGCAATGCCTCACGGAGGTGGTGGTCCAGGAGTTGGACCTATTGGATGTACAGCTGCACTTGCTGATTATCTTCCAACACACAGCACAATATCAACAGGTTCTACAAAAGGCTCACCTGTAGCTGCCTCTCCATTTGGTAGTGCTGGCTTATTACCAATCACATACGGATATTTAAAAATGTGTGGTGGCGAAGGATTAGCACAAGCAACAAAATATGCTATCTTAAACGCAAACTACATGAGAACAAGAATAGCAACTGCTTACAATATCCTTTACACAGGAACAAATGGAATGTGTGCTCATGAATTTATCATGGATTGCAACCAATTCTCTCTATCATCAGGCGTACAATGTGGCGACATAGCAAAACGTTTGATGGACTACGGATTCCACGCTCCTACTGTTGCCTTCCCTGTTCACGGAACATTGATGATAGAACCAACAGAATCAGAACCATTGTCAGAAATGGACAGATTATGTGATGCATTGATTCAAATCCGTCAAGAAATTCGCGACATAGAAGAAGGAAAAGCAGACAAGCAAAACAACTTAATCATGAACGCTCCACACACAATGCAAGTTGTATGTGCAGATACATGGGACAGACCATACACTCGTCAAATGGCAGCCTTCCCTCTTGAACACGATGACAAATATTGGCCATGTGCATCAAGAGTTGATGACGCATACGGCGACAGAAATCTTGTTGTAGCTTGGGCTGAATAAGTCTAAAAGATAAAAACACAAAATAAAAGCGGAGTATAAGAAAAAAAATGCTCCGCTTTTTCTCAAATAAAACAAAAAACGAAATAAAAAATGGGATTATTTGACTTCTTTAAAAAGAAGAAAATTACACAAAACGAAGAAAACTTAATTTCTTCTAATAGAATAACCCATAAATTATACTCTGGTATTTTCGTATTCAACAATAAAATTGAAGAATTATTAAAACAAGATTCTTTTATTGCAAGAAGTGATTACAAAAACCTTATAGTAGAATATAAAGATTTGTATGATTCAATATTAAACTTTTATAATAATAATTTAATTAGTGATTTTTCAAAAAAATACAATATAAAAATTTCAGAAATCAATCGTTTTTTAAATTTATACAAAGAAATACAAGATTTAAAGAAAGAATCGCCCTCAATAAAATCCCATAATGAAGAATACATTAAAAGACATTTAAGTTCTCAAAAACAATATCTTGATACTATTTTAAGAGATTGTGATCCTAATATAATGCTTGATGAAGAACAAAGACGAGTAATACTTTCTGATGAAGACCATACACTTGTTATTGCAGGAGCTGGAGCAGGAAAAACAACAACTATTGCAGCTAAAGTAAAATATCTAACAGAAAAAAAACACATAAAACCATCTCAAATTTTAGTAATATCTTTTACTAACAAAGCAGTAGACGAATTAAAAAACAGAATAAATCACAATTTACGAATATCAGCAATAATAAGTACTTTTCACTCTGTTGGTTATTCAATATTAAGACAAAGTGAATCCGAACAAAAAAGAGTTGTTGATGGTGGATTTATGTATAACGTCATAAACAACTATCTCAAAACAAATATTCTAACAAATTATGCATTAGTAGATAAATTAATACTTTTCTTTGCTTCTTATATTTCTGCACCATACGAAAGTAACAATATAAACGACTATTTTAAATTCATTGCAAATAGCGACTTTTCTACATTAAAAAGTAATTTAAATCAATATATAAAAGAAATAACAGATAGAAAGACGCAAAAAAAGGAAACTTTAAGAAATGAGACCCTACGTTCAGCAGAAGAAGTTATGATTGCAAACTTCTTATATATGCATCAAATAGAATATGAGTACGAACCAATTTATCAATATAAGGTACTTGATTCAAGAAAACCATACACACCAGATTTTATTATTAAACAAGGAGAAAAAACTACATACATAGAACACTTCGGCATAACAGAAACAGGTGAAAATAGTAGATATACTCAACAAGAATTAGAACGATATAAAACTTTTGTTAATAATAAAATCAAATTACATAGAAGCCATAAAACTGATTTAATATATACATTTTCAAAATATAAAGACAATCGCTCAATTCTTTCACACCTTGAAGAAGAATTACTAAAAAGAGGATATGAATTAAAAAAACGCAATTCAGTAGAAGTTTATAAACAACTTATTGATAAACAAGAAAGCAAATATATCACTAAATTAACTTGGTTTATTTGTACTTTTATTAGTAATTTCAAAACACAAGGGTTTCAATATCAAAAATTTAATGAGTTTAAACAATCAATAAAAAATCCAAGAACACAACTTTTTTTAGAAATATGTGAAGTATGTTATCTTGAATACCAAAAAAAATTAAAAGAGTTTAACTCTATTGATTTTCAAGATATGATAAATAATTCAGCTCAAATAATTAAGAACAAACAACTTTCAAAAGAAAAAATAGAATTAAAATATATAATAGTAGATGAATATCAAGACATATCAAGACAAAGATATAATTTGATAAAAGAATTAAGTCAGTTATGCAATGCTAAGATAATGGCCGTTGGAGATGATTGGCAATCCATTTATGCTTTTAGTGGTTCGGTCCTTCCTTTGTTTACACAATTTTGTAATGTAGTCGGTTATGGTACAGAATTAAAAATAACACGCACCTATCGAAATGCACAAGAAATAATCAATATTGCAGGAAACTTTATTCAAAAGAACTCTAAACAAATAAAGAAAGCGTTAATTTCTCCCAAAAGAATAGAGAACCCCGTCTTTATTCAAAGTTATGATGATAGTTATTCTTCAAATAATGACAAATCAATAGGTGGAATTTATAACGATATAGGAATAGCAATTAATGAAGCAATAGCACAAATCATAAAATACAATTCTATAGAAAGCAAAACCAACATTCCTTCTATCCTATTGATTGGTAGATATGGTTTTGACGCAAAAAATATGTGTAAATCCAATCAATTTAGTTATGATGAAAAAAGTGGAAACGTATTTTCAAGTAAATATGGTGCAAAAGTAAAACTCAATTTTATGACTGCACATAGTTCAAAAGGATTAAGTGCAGAAAATGTCATAATAATAAATGCAAAAGATAATGTTTATGGATTTCCTTCAAAAGTAGAAGATGACC
Source organism: uncultured Bacteroidales bacterium (assembly GCA_937901525.1). Lineage (GTDB taxonomy): Bacteria > Bacteroidota > Bacteroidia > Bacteroidales > P3 > Onthomorpha. Next base: position 18,919 of record CALDHX010000016.1, on the reverse strand, counting down.
CAATACTAAAACTTGTTGTGTCATACGATGACTCATATAACTATGCCGAAGAAAGACGTCTGTTTTACGTAGCACTAACCCGAACAAAAAACAGAGTATTCATAATAACTCCTAAAAACAAACCATCAGAATTTATAAAAGAGCTATTAAATGAACCACATAATTATCCAAACGTAACATTAAATGGAGAATTATCTTCACTAACAACAAATGATAATGGAGTAAAAAACAAATGCCCTAAATGTGGTTATCCAATGCAATTGAAATGGAATAAAAACTACGGATTAAAACTATGGATTTGCACAAATGACCAAGAGATTTGTGGATTTATGACAAATGATAAAAGAGAGAAAGAAATGTCAATTCATAAATGTGATTGGTGTAAAGACGGATACCTAATCGTAAAATCACATAATAACAATTTTTTCTTAGGTTGTACAAATTATAAGAATGATAATTCAGGTTGTAATCGTTCAATAAACAAAACCCAATACAAACTTTGGGTAAATAATACATTTGGAGTAAATGATGAATCGTTAGAAAAACAATCATACTATAAAGAAGAAACAATAAAAGACCTCCCTTCTAAAATAATAGAACAAAAACAAAAAACAGAACGTAAACCACCAAAAATAAACGAAATAAAATACAAAGACATATATTTAAATGACCAAGTAGTAAAAATAGCAGTTGATTCATTTGGTAATTTACTTACAGATTTGTCTTTATTTGATAAACTATATAAATACAAGAATAACTACAAAAAAGAAAATGCTCCCACTTTAACAAATCAAATTCTTGTACAATTAGCAACTAATAGACCAACAACCTATGAAGAAATAATGGATATTTATGGATTTGGAGAAAAATATTGGGCATTCTATGGACAAGAGATACTAATGATAATAATAACACACTTAGCGAAGAAATAAATATTAAAAAAATTATTATTTTTGTAGCCTAAAACTTTAAAACAAAAAAGAGTATGAAAAAGATTTTATTATTTATGATTTGTTGTGCGGTGGTGATTTCTGTGTCTGCACAAGGGTTTCAAAGACATTCGCAAAGAGGCGATGATAAAAAAACAATTAATTTCCGTCCTGCTGAAAAGATGCTTTCAACAGCAGATTACAATTATGCTTTGTCTTCTTACAACACTGATGACCTTTACATAACTTGTGAATATCATTACGATGCTTATCATCGTTTAGTTGCGGTTCACGAAATTGTTCCTGCTGAATATGAATTGATAGATTCTATTCGTTACAACGAACAAAATCAAATGGTGCGTCTTGATGGCTATCAATTAATGGGTAACACTTGGGTAAATGTTTATTATTTGGAATACACATACAATAATCAAGGCTTAATTGCATCACGAGCAAATTACAATAACTTTGGTGGAGAATTTGAATTAGGTGGTTTGTATGAATATTTCTATAACCCGCAAGGTCAATTAATAAGCACCGATTTAACAATGGGTGATATGCTTTTGCAATTGATAGAATATGAATACGCAAACGGTCTTTTGACTACTGAAACATGGAGCTATGCTGACGATCCTTTTTCTTCTAATTCAACATTTACTGCTAATGAACGCATAGATTATTCATATAATGAAGGAAAATTAAGCCTTATTACATACAACACTTTTGATGGCTATTCTTGGGAGGTTTATGGTACAAGAACTTACACATACGATGAAAATGGTAATTGCACCGAAATACACGCATACGATGCTAATGAAAACGAAACAGAACGTTCTATTTTCACTTTTGATAATCGCCTTTTAGAAGAAACACTTATGCCTTGGACTCCAGAAATGACTCGTCCTGAAACCTACACAAATAAAAACACATACAGACTTGAAGAATATTGGGCATTAGATGCAAACTTCACTTTACAATATGTATGTGATTATGAATACAATTATGTGGATATTGACGCAGTTGGTCTTGCCGATGTAAAGGAATTGCCTTTAAATATCTTTCCTAATCCAACAAAAGATGTAATAATTCTTTCGGGATTAAAAGAAGGTGTTTACAATATGGAGGTTATGGATATGTATGGCCGTGTAATGATTACAGACAATATTACAAACAATTCTCTAATAGATCTTTCTTCTTTACAAAAAGGTTGCTATGTTGTAAAGGCATCAAATAACGATTCAACCTATTCATCAAAAGTAATAGTGAAATAACACTACAATATTAAAAATAGAAAAACTCGTAAGTCAAATTACTTCTAAGACTTACGAGTTTTTTTTCTTTACTTTTTTAAATTTTTTCTTTGATTTTTTATTTTTTTTCTTTGCTTTTTTTCTTTTTTTCTTTGAAAAAATTCCGTAATTGCAAAATTATATCTACCTTTGCAAATTGAATTGTAGTGATTTATCACTTATAAAAAGTAAAATTATTTAAGAACAACAAAAGATTAATACAAATATGAAGAGAAAAATTTTAGCAATTATGATTTGCCTTGGTTTTTGCACAGTGTTATCAGCACAAATGCCACCTGTCCCTGATATGGGGACTGTAAATAATGCTGATGCAACAACAGTAACAGGATTAAACAAACAACTTAATCCACCTCTTGCACCTGCTACTTTATTGTTATTAGGTTTAGGAGCATCTGTTACAGGATATAGAATTTATAGAAACACAAAACAAAACAAAGATTAAGATTATGAAAAAAATAAGATGCATTATAGTTTTATTGTTTGTACTATTCTCTATTTCAACAATAGCGCAAAATCATAGTTCGAATGGAGCGTTTATTATCACAAAAGAATCTGGTGTATATACGATAAAGCAAGAGATAACAATTAATTATGAAGGTCAAACAGGTATTTTTTCTGTTCCAGTTGAAGGTTCTTTTCCAACTTTAAAATCTACTATTGATTATGTAAAAACTAAAACTATAGATTCTAAATGTTATGATTTAGAGTTTAGAAATATTACATCAAGCAACGTTACTTTAAATCAAAATTACGTATTTCATTCTTTAACATTAACTAATTCGGATATTAGTTTTATTAATGGAAATATTAAGATACACAACTCTGTTTTAGTAAAAAGTAATTCTAAACTTACTTTAAATAATAACTTAGAATTAAATAATGGAACATTAACTATTCAAACTAATGCTTTCGGAGCTTTCTCTGATGCAAATCTAAGTAATTCAACAATAACAACACAGATTAGCTCATCTATTCAAATAACAGGGGGTAGTACTAACCTTACTAATTCTACAATGAATATAGCTACAGGTTCTACTATTAACCTTACAGATGCAACAATTAGTGATGCTCAACTGAGTAGCATAAGCAATGCCATTATTATTGGGAAAAATCACACAAAAAATTTAACTTTAAGTTTACAAGGAGGAAAATGGAACTTTATTGGTTTTCCTCATTGCAATAATCTAAGTTTACTTGCTAATATTAATAGAGATATTTGGGCTATAGGTTGGGATTATAATACTAATAATTGGAATACAGAAACATATCTTCAATATAATGATGATGAGCAAAGTATAGTTAATAGAGGTACCGGTATTTTTGCAGTTTCTAGTAGTAATTACACTGGACAACACTCAATAACAATGGATAATTTACCAATCAATAATTTAACATTTAATGGTCATGCTCCTGATAATCAAGGAAGATGGTTCTGTTTAGCAAATCCTTTTAATTGCACGCTATCTACTAAAAAAATTTTTAGTGCTAATCCAGGACAAATTCAATCAATTTGTACCTTCAATGGTACAACTTTTACTACGACTACCTATTATCACGACAGAACAATTGCACCTTTTCAAGGTTTCATGTTAAATATGATAAGTAATAACGAAACTATAAATCTTGATTTAGAAGAATTATACTATTCAGGTTCGTCTAAATCGGAAGTTGAAGAGGTTGTTAATTATATAGACATTGATGTTCTTACTGATGATTATGCTGTTCCTGTAACTTTCTTACATAAGGAAACCGCTTTGGCTGAGTATGATATTTTTGATGCTGATAAAATGTTTGGAAGTGGTGCTGTTGCTGAGCCTTATTTTGTATTGGGAGAAAGAAATCTTTGCATTGAGGCTGCAAACACTTTACCTTACACTGCTCCTATGAATATTAAATCGGGAGAAGCTCGCAATGTTCAAATTGTTGTTTCGCATATTCCAGAACAATATGAAGTAACATTAGTTGATGGTGAAGAAGAAATTACTTTGGAAGCAGGAGTTGCTTATGAAACTATGATTGCAAGCGGAGAAAATGAAGACCGTTTCAAAGTAATCATTAACAAGAAAAACAGCGTTTCAATATCTGATGTAGAAAACGTATCGGAAATTTTTGTAAGAAATCTAAATCGCAACATAATCATTGAAGGTGGAAAGAACATATATACAGAAATCTTCAATATGTTAGGACAAAAAGTATATGAAACAGCAGATAGAAACTTTATGCTTAACAAGGTTGATGCAGGTGCATACGTTGTGAAGGTAAAAGATGGAAACTCTGTAAGCACAACAAAGATTGTAGTTAAATAATACAAACACTTTACATAAAAACAACGCTCGTAAGTTAAACTTCTAAGACTTGCGAGCGTTTTTCTTTATTTTTTATTTATATTTGCAAAAATATTTATCGTAAATCAATGAAAAAAGCAATTCTTATCCTATTGGTTATGTCTTTTTGCGTGAGTTTGTCTCATGCACAAAGCAAAGCAGAAAAACGTTTTGAGAAAGCTGTGCAACTATTGCGTATTAATGAAGTAGAAAATGCACAAAAGGAATTATTATCAATAAGAGAAAAATATCCCGATTTTCTTTCTACTTACTTAGCTCTTTCGGAAATCTACATAGCTCAAAACAATATTGAGCAAGCAAAAGAAGAATTATTAATAGTTTGGCAAAAGGACAAAACCTTTGATTGTAAACTCTATCTTGATCTTGCAAGCATTTATTTATTAGAAGAAAAATACGATAGTGTTACATTGTTTGCAAACACTATTCCTTGCAAGCGTTATCAAGAAGAGACTAAAAAGCTAAAAGAATTAGCAGATTTTCGCACTCTTCAAAAGAAAAATCCTGTTGATTTCTCTCCAAAAAATATGGGAAATGCGATAAATACACAATATGATGAGTATTTGCCTTGTTTAACAGCCGATATTTCACAACTACTCTTTACAAGAAGAAATAAAGGAGAGGATTTTTTTATTTCAGAAAATAAAAATGGAAATTGGACTATGGCAGAAAAACTACCAAGTTTATTAAACTCCGATTTTAATGAAGGAGCAGGAAGTCTTTCTCCCGATGGACGATTTATTTTCTTTACACGCTGTGGAGCAGATGATGGTTTAGGAAGTTGCGATATATATGTAAGCGAAAAAATAGGCGGTCAATGGCAAGAACCTAAAAACTTAGGAGCAAATGTCAATTCAAACGCTTGGGATTCTCAACCTTGCATTGCCTCAGATGGCAGAACTCTTTTTTTTACCTCTAATAGAGCAGGTGGAATTGGTAAAGCTGATATTTATTTCTCTTACTTAAAAGACAATGGTGAGTGGACAAAAGCTAAAAACTGTGGAACAAACATAAATACGATAGGAAATGAGATGTCGCCTTTTGTTCATCAATCAAATTCTGTGCTTTATTTTGCAAGTGATGAACTCATTGGCATGGGAGGTTTTGATTTGTTTTATTCAAAAATAGAAAACGGAAAATTTCAACAAGCAATAAACCTTGGTTATCCTCTAAACACTTCAAAAGACGAAAATTCTCTCACTCTATCTGCAAGAGGTGATTATGCAATTTATTCTTCTGACTTAGATCTTTATTACTTTACAATGCCAGAAGAAATAAGACCGGTAGCTGCTTCTTACATAAAGGGAAATATTCTTGATAAAGAAACTCAAATGCCTTTGAATGCACGTTTGCAAATAAAGAATCTTTCAACAGGAAGGGTTGCTCACGAAAGTTTTTCTGATGAAAAGACAGGCGAATTCCTTATCTGTCTTGCACAAGGAGAAGAATATGCTTTTTCAATTGCGTGTGAGGGCTATCTTTTCTATTCGGAAAACTTCTCAACCTTTGAAGATAAGCAAGAAAGACAGATTTTCTTAACTCCTATCAAAGCGGGCGAAAGCATTGTTTTGAAAAACATCTTCTTTGAGACTAACTCTCACTCTCTACTTCCTACATCTTTTGCTGAATTGAACACTCTTATAGAATTAATGCAAAAGAATCCTTCTTTGAAATTAATGGTTGAAGGACACACCGATAATATTGGTAAAGAAGAACTCAACATAAAGCTCTCTCAACAAAGAGCTGAGGCTATTGTTTCTTACTTAACTGAAAAAGGAATAGACCCTTCACGTCTAAAAGCTAAGGGATATGGATTTTCTAAACCGATAGCAGACAACAATACCGAAGAAGGAAGAGCGATGAATCGTAGAACTGAAATAAAAATCATTGAATAAATGGAGAAAACTTTTAATTTAGACAACATAGACCTTAGAGAATTTTGGGGAATTAACAATAAGAATTTCCGTTTCTTAGAAAACATTTTTTCTTCTCTTAATCTTTTGGAACGAAGTAGCAAATTAGTGATAAGTGGAGAGGAAAAAGAAATTAATGATTTTGAAAAATTTTTCAATAACCTTGTAGTTGCATACGAAAATCAGGGCTATATTGATGAAAAGATAATAATGTCTGTCTTACAACAAAACGAATATTTCAAACAAAAAGAAGAACAAATACTTGTTTATGGAGATAACGGACTAAGAGTAAAGGCAAGAAGCGAAAATCAAGCAAAAATGGTTAAAGAAAGCGAAGAAAATGATATGATTTTCGCTATTGGACCTGCTGGAAGTGGAAAAACCTACACAGCAGTTGCACTTGCTGTTAGAGCTTTAAAGGCAAAAATAGTAAAACGCATCATTCTTACTCGTCCTGCTGTGGAAGCCGGTGAAAATCTCGGTTTTCTACCCGGTGATTTAAAGGAAAAACTCGATCCTTATTTACAACCTCTTTACGATGCTTTAAGAGATATGCTTTCTCAACAGAAATTAGAATCGCTTATACAACAAGGCGTAATTGAAATAGCACCTTTGGCCTTTATGCGTGGAAGAACTCTTGATAATGCTTTCGTTATACTTGATGAGGCACAAAACACTTCTATGGAACAATTGAAAATGTTTCTCACTCGTATGGGTAGAAACTCTAAATTCATAATTACAGGAGATATAACGCAGATTGACCTTCCTAAAAATCAAACCTCAGGACTTCTTCCTGCTATTGAGAGACTAAGAAACATAAAAGGAATAGCTATCATTGAGCTTCAAGCCTGTGATATTGTGCGTCATAGACTTGTAAGTAAGATAATAGAAGCCTTAGATTAAGAAAAGCAATAAAACAAAAAAGGAAAGCATTTTTAAGTGCTTTCCTTTTTGTTATCCCGCAAAGATTCGAACTTTGAATGACTGAACCAAAATCAGTTGTGTTACCATTACACCACGGGACAATCTGCATTTCTTAAAGGGTTACCCCCTCATTTGCGTTTGCAAAGATAGATACTTTTTTTATTCCCACAAAATTTTTCTTACATTTTTTACTTGTTTTTTTTCTTACTTACTGATATACAGCTAAAAAAAATAACAAATAATTCATTTCATAATATCAGAAAAAAAAGTCTTTGTTTTTTTATTTTTTTTCTTTGTTTTTTAAAATTTTTTCAAAGAAAAAATATTTTTTTTCTTTACTTTTGCAGAAGCATTTCTTAGAAGAAAAAAACTATGGAAAACACTGATAAAAACATTCTTCAAATTGAGGATTTACACATAAGTTTTCAACGCAATAAATCTTGGCACGAGGTTGTTAAAGGAATTAATTTTGCTTTAAAAAAAGGTGAAACCTTGGGTTTGGTTGGCGAAAGTGGTAGCGGAAAAAGCGTTACTTCTTTGGCTATTATGGGACTTTTAGATAGAAAAAAATCAAAAATTGAAGGTAATATCCTCTTTGAAGGCAAGAAAATATCAATGATTTTTCAAGAACCTATGACTGCTTTAAATCCTGTTATGAAGTGTGGAAAGCAGGTTATGGAAATGGGTGTTAGTAAAGAGAAATGCTTGTCTTTATTTCAAGAGGTTAGTTTGCCTAATCCTGAAAAGATTTTTTCTTCTTATCCTCATCAGCTCTCAGGTGGGCAAAGACAAAGAGTGATGATTGCAATGGCTCTTAGTTGTCAGCCTGATATTCTCATTTGTGATGAACCTACAACTGCTCTTGATGTAACTGTGCAAAAGACTGTCTTGGATTTAATTAAGCAACTCCAAAAAAAATATAACATAGGCGTTATTTTCATTACGCATGATCTTGGTGTTGTAAGTCAAATTGCCGACAAAGTTGCTGTGATTTACAAGGGAGAGATTGTGGAAATGGCAAATAAGGAAGAGCTTTTCTCTAATCCGAAACACCCTTACACGAAAGGGCTTATTGCTTCACGTCCTCCTATGGATTATCGTCCTAAAAAACTTCTAACGGTGAGTGATTTCCTTTCAGAAAACAATTTGCAACAAGATGTAGAAACGCAAAGTGAGAGAGAAAACAAACATAAAGAGATTTATTCTCACCCTCCTATCTTACAAGCAAAGAATATTCATATTAAATATGGTAAATTCACTGCAATAGAAAGCCTTAGTTTTGATTTATATAAAGGAGAAACTCTTGGACTTGTTGGAGAAAGTGGTTGTGGAAAGAGCACTTTGGGATATTCTTTGATGAATTTGATTGAAAATGCAAAGGGAGAGATTTATTTTGAAGATAGATTGATTTCCAATTTAAAGAAAAGGGAATTAAAACTCCTAAGAAAGGATATTCAAATCATTTTTCAAGACCCCTACTCTTCTTTAAATCCTCGTTTAACGATAGGAAAAGCAATTGAAGAGCCGTTGATTGTTCATAAAATTGAGAAAGATAAAACAAAACGCAAAGAAATGGTTTTACAAATCTTGGAGAAAGTCGGCTTAGAAAGAGAGCATTTCAATCGTTATCCTCATGAGTTTTCGGGCGGTCAAAGACAAAGAATTGGCATTGCAAGAGCCTTGGTTTTAAAACCTAAGTTAATTATTTGCGATGAAAGCGTTAGTGCGTTAGATGTAAGTGTGCAAGCTCAGGTTTTGAACCTTTTAAACGATTTGAAAAAAGAGTTTTCTTTGACTTATATCTTTATTTCTCACGATTTAGCAGTTGTAAAATATATGGCTGATAGAATGATGGTAATGCGTAGAGGTAAAATAGAAGAATTATCGGAAGCTGACAATATTTATGAAAATCCTCAGTCGGAATACACGCAAAGATTAATAAGTTCTATTCCTAAATAACGCTTTAATCAAAAAAAAGCCTTATATTTGCAAATTGATAAAAAATATAAATTTATGAGTTTTATTGAAATTAATTCTGAAATAGGAGAATTAGAAGGTGTTATACTCCATACACCGGGCGTAGAGATTGAAATGATGACGCCAAATAGCATACAAGAAGCTTTATATAGTGATTTACTTAACTTAAAAATAGCATCAAAGGAATACTCTAATTTCTCAGGAGTATTAAACAAATGGACAAAGACTTATCAAGTAAAAGAATTACTTGCTGAAATATTATTGAATAAAGAAGTAAAATCTTCACTTGTTAGCAAGATTCTTGCAGCAGAAAAAAAAGAAGAATTATTTGCTGAATTGATTGAAAAAGACAATACAGAACTTGCAACCATTCTTATTGAGGGTTATAAAAAAGGAAATGGCTTCGCTCTTAATCCTTTGTATAACCTTTTCTTTACTCGCGATGCTTCTTCAAGTGTTTACGACAAGGTATTGATTCACTCTATGAGTACAGATGTTAGAGATAGAGAAAGTTTTGTTATGGAAGCTATCTTTAAAAATCGTTTCTCAACAGAAACTATTAATCCAAGAGTTTGCGAAGGTGCACATACAGAAGGTGGTGATGTATTGATAGCAAGAGAAGATGTTTTATTTATTGGTAATGGTTGTCGTACAAATAAGGCTGGTATTGATTTTCTAACAAAGTATTACGCTGCAAGAAAAGAAAGACAACATATTATTGTGCAACAATTGCCTGAAAAACCAGAATCATTCATTCACCTTGATATGGTATTTACTATGCTTGCTAAGGATAGATGTATGATTTATGAACCTATAATAAGAAATAGTTTAGGTAAGTTTGCTGTAACTCACATTGAAATTGACAATGGTCAAATCTATTATCACCAAAGAAATAATATGTTGGAAGCAACAAAGAAATTAGGTTTTGATTTTGAACCTGTTTTATGTGGTGGAGATGATTACTTATATCAAGACAGAGAGCAATGGCACTCTGGTGCAAACTTCTTTGCTTTGGGTGAAGGCAAGATTTTAGGTTATGCTCGCAACACTCACACAATAGATGCTTTGAATAATGCTGGTTTTGAGGTATTGAGAGCAGAAGATGTTTGTGAGGACAAAGTAAATATGAGAGATTACGAAAGATTTGTCGTTACATTTGATGCTGCGGAGCTTCCTCGTGGAGGTGGTGGCGCAAGATGTATGACAATGCCTATAAAACGTAAAAAAGTAAATTGGTAATTTTTATATTTTATAATAAAAAACATGAAGAAATACACATTAATCAATAATGTATTAGGTTGGGTTATTTTCTTAATCGCTACAACCGTTTACCTTATCACAGCAGAGCCTACTGTTCCTTGGTGGGATTGTGGAGAATACACCGCAACAGCAGATAAACTTCAAGTAGGACACCCTCCTGGAGCACCTACTTTTCAATTAATCGGCTCTTTATTTTCTAATCTTGCAGGCTCCGACACAAGTTTAGTGGCTTATACTATGAATGCTATGAGTGCAATTTGTAGTGGCTTTACTATTCTTTTCCTTTTCTGGACAATCACTATGCTTGCTAAGAAATTAGTAAAGAATAAGGAAGAAATGACCTTAGGACAAATGATTGCAATCTTTGCAAGTGCTGTTGTTGGAAGTTTAGCTTATACTTTCTCTGATACTTTCTGGTATTCGGCAGTGGAAAGTGAGGTTTACGCAATGAGTAGTTGCTTTACTGCGATTTCTTTCTGGGCAATTTTGAAATGGGAGGCTGAGGCAGATGACTCTCACAATCTCCGTTGGTTGATTTTGATTGCTTTCTTGGTTGGAATCTCTATTGGAGTTCACCTTCTTAACCTTTTGGCAATCCCTGCTATTACGTATGTTTTCTATTTCAAAAAATATCCTAATCAAGAAAAGAATAAAAAACGCAATTTCATTTTAGTTGGCGTAATTTCTATGCTACTTGTTGCTGTTATTCTTTATTTTATAGTTCCTTACATTGTTATTTTTGCAGGTAAGTTTGAAATCTTCTTCACAAACTCAATAGGTCTTCCTTTCAACACAGGAACTATCATTTATTTTGTGCTTTTGATTGGACTTCTTATTGCTGGTGTGTGGTATTCTATTAAGAAACAAAAAGTAATTCTTAACACTGCTTTACTTTCTGTTTTGTTTATTTTGATAGGTTATACTACTTTCTTTGTTTTAGTAATACGTTCTAATGCAAATACACCTATTAACGAAAACGCTCCTAAGGACGCTACTGCCCTTCTTACATATCTTAACCGTGAACAATATGGTTATACTCCTCTTTTCCATGGTCAATATTACAATGCTATGGTTGTTGATCAAGAAGAGGGCACTTCAAAATACATAAAAGACAAAGAAAACGGAAAATATATAGAAGTAAAACAAGGTGGTAAGATAGTTTATGAGTCAGATAAGACAACTATTTTCCCTCGTATGTGGTCGAATGACGAAAGTCGTAATCACCCTACATATTATAAGATGTGGGCGGGTATAGATGAAAATTCTGACAGAAAACCAACCTTTGCCGAAAACTTAACCTATTTCTTCCGTTATCAAGTCAATCACATGTATTGGCGTTACTTTATGTGGAACTTCGCAGGAAGACAAAACGATATTCAATCTCATGGTTTGAATCTTTCTGGCAATGAACCTACAAATGTAAGCAATGGAACTAAGGATTTATTGCATGGAAACTGGATTACAGGTATTGATTTCATAGATGAATTGCGTCTTGGACCACAAGATAATCTTCCTGTTGATTTAGCAAATAATGCAGGAAAGAACAAACTATTCTGTTTACCTTTATTATTAGGTTTAGCAGGTCTTATTTTCCACATAAAGAAATCTCCAAAAGATTCTTTTGTAGTCTTCTTGTTATTCTTTATGACTGGTTTAGCAATAGTTCTTTACCTTAATCAACCTCCTGCTCAACCAAGAGAGAGAGATTATGCTTATTCTGGTTCGTTCTATGCCTTTACTATTTGGATTGGTCTTGGAGTTTATGCTCTTTATGAATGGACTAAAAAGATTAAACAAATTCCTGATGTTGCTCGTGCAGGAATCATTGGAGCTGTTTGCTTGTTTGCAGTACCTGTGCTTATGGCATCAGAAGAATGGGACGATCACGATAGAAGTGGTAGATATATGGCAAGAGAATTTGCAAGAAACTACCTTGAAAGTTGCGAAAAGAATGCAATTCTTATAACATTTGGTGATAACGACACATTCCCTCTTTGGTATGCACAAGAAGTTGAAGGAATACGCACTGACGTAAGAGTATTGAATTACACTTTATCAGGAATGCATTGGTATGTTGAACAACTTTACAACAAGGTTTATGAATCAGACAAATTACCTTTCACATTAGATAAGAAATATTACGGATTGGATTTAGATGTATCATTAGTTACTCCAAGCAATGAGCCTTATAGAGAAATAACAAGTGTTTTAAATGATTTAAAAACCGATCCTAACACAACAACTTTTGATCCTAAGGGAGATTCTATAAAGGTTATTCCAACAAATAACTTCTATATTTCTTTCAATAAAGCAAAAGCTGCTGCAAATGGTATTTATCCAAAAGAATTGGTTGATGAAGAAGAGGGAAGAGTTGAGTTTTCTATTAATATTCCACAAGAATATCGTTATGAACAATTGATTAGAAACGAATTAATGCTTCTTGATATTTTGGGAACAAATCATTTTGAACGTCCAATCTATGTTATGAACCCTCGTTATTTGGCAAAGGTTTTCCCTAACATTCAACAATACATCAAACAAGAAGGAATAGTATTTAGAATTATGCCATATCCAACAGGAGGAGGCTTTAATACAGAGAAATCCTATAAACTTTTCACAGAAAAATTCGCTTGGGGTGGAGTTAATCAAGAGGGTGTTTACTTAGAAGAAGCTGTTTCGGTGAATAACTCAAAGAATATGAGAGGAAACTTCTCTATTCTTGCAAATCACCTTGTATCGCAAGGACAAATTGATAAAGCTATCAAAGTATTAGATAAAGCTGTTAAGGAATTCCCTAATGAAAAACTTCAATTTGACCGTTATGACATTGCTCTTGCAGAAGTTTACTTAAAAGCTGGTGAAATAAAGAAAGGTCAAGATGTGTTAAATAAGACTATTTCTTACTATGTTTCTTATGTAAAGTATCTTGAACAATTCAAAGGCAAGAAAGCAAAATCTGTTGAAGGCGAAAAACTACTTTCAATCTATGTTTTAGCTGAATTAGGTGAATTAGCACAAAATTACAGCTTAAAAACAGAAGCAGAACTTGCACAATCGCTTCCACAAGTAACTGAAATAATCAATTATCGCCGTGCAGGAAGTTTATTAAACTCTTATGTAGCAAAATTAAATCAAGCAATTTCGTTACTTAATTCCGACAAGGCACAAGCAGAAAATGGTATTTTATCAGTTATTGATGAATTGGATAAAAATATTCTTTCAAGTGGCGATGAAAACTTAATTAGTCAAACAGGTCAAATCTTCGGATTTATCTACAACACTGCTTATAACAACTCATTAACTAAGGTTCAAGAAGCATTAGAGACAAATCCTAAGATTAAAAACCTATTAAATTCATTAATGGCAGCACAATAACAATAACAAAACACATATTTAAAAATGAAAAAACAAGATTTAATATTTATTTTAGTAACACTTATTGTTGTAGGAGCATTTGTTTTTGTAGAACCTATTAACAATTGGTTTATGTCTTGGTCTTCTGTAAAAGATTGGCGTTATATGGTATTAGCATTCTTTAAGTTTGCAATTCTTGCAACAGCAGGAGAATGTATTGGATTAAGAATTAGCAAAGGAGTTTATAACGAAAAGGGATTTGGAATCCTACCAAGAGCATTTGTTTGGGGAATACTTGGAGTTGGAATCACAATTGCAATGACAGTTTTCTCAGCAGGTAGCTTTAAGGTATTAGGTTATTTCGGTTTAAACATAAGTCCACTAACTATTGGAATGGAAAGTTTTGGAGTTCAATTGATTTACGCAGTAACAGTATCTGTATTGATGAACACTTTCTTTGCTCCTATGTTTATGACTGTACATAAAGTAACCGATACACACATTCTTCAAACAGGAGGAACATTAAAAGGTTTCTTCTCTCCTATTCCTTTTGGAAACATAATAGCAAACCTTAATTGGAAAGTGCAATGGGGATTTGTATTCAAGAAAACAATTCCACTTTTCTGGTATCCTGCACACACAATCACATTCTTACTTCCATCAGAATACAGAGTATTGTTTGCAGCCTTATTAGGAGTAGCACTTGGAGTTATCTTATCAATAGCAAATTTGAAAAAGAAATAAAAAACATTTTTAAATGAAGAAAAAAATCTTTTTAGGTTTGAGTTTAGTTTGCCTATTCTCAAACCTTTTTTCACAAGAAAAGAAATTCGGTTTTGAATTCTACGGTTGGGTTAGCCCACAATATTTCATAAACTCTCACGAAATAGTAGAAGCACGTGATGGACAACTTTCACTTTATCCAAAACCTGCCGCTTATGATGAAAACGGCAAAGACAAAAACCAAAATACAAATCAAAACTTTTCAGCAGCAGCAAGTCGTTTTGGAGCGAGAATATTCCTTAACGATATTCTCGGAGCAAAAGTAGTAGGAAATTTAGAAACCGACTTTACAGGACAAAGCGATGCAAATATGCACCTTTTACGTCTAAGACAAGCAAACGTAAAAATGAGTTGGGAAAAAGTAAGTCTTACAATGGGACATGGTTGGAGTGCATTTTGCGTTCCTGAAATGATGCCTGCAATGCAAGACCTTAACAACGGAGCACCTTTTCACCCTTTTTCACGTCTTAATCACATAAGATTAGATTACTCACCTTTGAAAATTCTTAACATAGTTGCCACAGCAGGTTGGCAAAGAGACTATGCCTCAATAGGAATTAGCGGAGGAAGAGATTACAGACAACAATCCTTTGCCTCAATCCCAGAATTAAACCTTCAACTTCAAGTAAAAACTACTAATTTATTTGCAGGCGTTGGAGCAGAATACAAAGAATTAAAACCAAACAAAGATAAAGACGCCATTCTTTCTTCACTTGCCTACACTGCCTTTTTGAATTACAAAAACCAAGACTTTAATTTTAAACTACAAGCAATAAGTGGAGGAAACCTAAACGACTATTGTATGATTGGAGGTTTTTATGAATTTAACGGAAACTACACTCCAACAACAATAAACTCACTTTGGTGCGATGTATCTTACAGTCTTGGAAGAATAACACCTGCACTTTTCATAGCAGGAGCAACACACGACTTTGACAGAACACACATCAACACTTACGGTTCAGGAATGAGCGTAGAAAACCTTTATCGCATAGCACCAAGAGTAGATTTCTTCCTTAACAAAGACCTTTTCTTCACCCTAACTCTCGAATACACAAACGTAAAATATGAAGACAGAGTTTGCGAAGATAGAATAGGAAATTACAGACTTGGAGTTTCATTATTATATAAGTTTTCTTCAAAATGAAAATACACTTTTACAAATACCAAGCAACAGGTAACGACTTTGTAATCATTGACAACAGAGAAGAAAACATAATCCTAAGCGAAGAAAACATACAATTCCTATGCCATAGACACTTTGGCATAGGAAGCGATGGATTGATTATTTTTGAAAATAGCGACAAAGCAGACTTCTCTATGCAATTCTTCAACCCCGATGGCAGTGGTGGAATGATGTGTGGCAATGGTGGCAGAAGCATTGTTAAATTCGCTGCCGACAAAGGAGTAATAAAAGACAAATGTACATTTCTTGCACCTGACGGACTTCACTCTGCAACAATAGAAGGAGAAAACATTAGTTTAAAAATGACAACCCCTACCCTATTTCAAGCACACGAAGACGGATTTTACATAAATACAGGAACATCTCACTTTGTTGTCTTTGAAAACAACTTAGAAGAAATAGACATTATAAAAAAAGGAAGAACACTTCGCTACGATGAAAGATTTCTTACCTACAAAGGTTGCAATGTAAACTTCGTTCAAGAAATCGCTGACAAGAATTTAAAAATACAAACCTACGAAAGAGGCGTAGAAGACTTAACCTTAGCATGCGGAACAGGCATTTGTGCCGCTGCCCTTACATATAGCGTAAAGAAAGGATTAGAAAACTCAAATCACACAATAAATATTTCCGCACAAGGAGGCAATTTACAAGTAAAATTTGACAAAAAAGAAAATAACACCTTCAACAACGTCCACCTAATAGGCCAAGGAAAGAAAGTTTTTGAAGGAGAGATAGAAATTTCTTAGAAAATATTTATTACCTTTGCATAAATAAATAGTAAATTATTGAATTATGATAGAATCTCTAAAAATAAAAAATTTCAAAAATCTAAATGGCTTAGAAATTCCTCATTTATCTCAAATCAATCTTATTTCTGGAAAAAACAACGTTGGAAAATCTACCCTATTAGAGGCTATTGCTATTTACTATAACCCTTCTCAAATTATTGAAATATTAGAAGAAAGAGGAGAATTTTCTTCTCTTAGAGATAAAAACGAAATAGAAATAATAAATCAAAATACAAATGCTTTTTCATCACTATTTACCGATAGAAATGAAGAAGTTTCTGAAAATAATGTTATTGAAATAAGCGACAAAAACAACTCATTATCAATTAAATTTTCATATTATTATACTTCAATAGTAGAAGAAAAAACTTACGAAATAGTAAAAAAAATAAACATATCTAATTATATCCCAGACACCAACATTGAAGATGTACAAAAAATAATAGAAATCACAACGCAAGACTTATCCAAATCTATTTTGTATTTAAATTTACCAACAAATTCTTTATTTAAAAGATTAGATTCAAACAATAATTCTAATACAATTATCAGACTAAGTACCAAACTTTTAAACAACATACAAATAGCACAACTTTTTGACAAAATAACTCTTACTGAAAAAGAAGATGATGTAATTGAAGCTCTGCAAATTATTGAAAAAAATATAGAAAGGTTAGTTTTCATAGGTGAGAATCCATACAGAGACAGAGTACCTATTGTAAAACTTAGAGGAAACAATAAAAGATTTCCATTAAAGAGCATGGGAGATGGCATCAATCATATTTTATCAATAATTCTTGCGTTAGTAAATTGTGAAAATGGCTGTTTGCTAATAGATGAGATAGATAATGGTTTACATTATTCTGTTCAAGAAAATTTATGGAGGGTAATATTTGATTTAGCAAAAAAATTAAATATTCAAGTCTTTGCTACAACTCATAGCAATGATTGTATAAATAGTTTTACTGAGGTTTTAAAAGAAGAAAACAATGCTTCAATAGGTGGTTTTTATAGAATGCAAAAACGCAAAAGCGGAAGAATAGAATTAGTTGAATATAACGCAGAAGAATTAAACTCAGTTTCCGAACACAATATTGAAATTCGATAAAATATGGCTAAATATTCTCAACAATTATTGGTAGAAGGAAACGACGATTTACATGTTATTTCATCTCTTCGCAAAAATTTAAAAATAAAAGAGTCATTTGAAATAATAGATTGTAAAGGTATAGATAAATTATTAGAACAATTACCTACTCTATTAAAAGGCTCAGGAAATTTAAACACTATTGGAGTTGTTTTAGATGCCGATACAGATTTAAACAAACGTTGGAAAGAGGTTTGCAATATTCTAAAAAAATCAGGAAAGTACGAGAACATACCTGAAACTTGCGATAAAAATGGTACAATCATTTTTCCGATAGAAGAAGATGACATAAAAGTTGGAGTTTGGTTAATGCCTAACAATAACGATAAAGGAATGTTAGAAGATTTTGTAAGTTTTCTTATTTCCGAAGACGATAAATTATTACCAAAAGTTGATAAAGCATTATCGGAAATTGAAGAAGAAAAATTAAATCAATACAAAGAAATTCATAAATCAAAAGCAAGAATACACACTTGGTTAGCTTGGCAAGAAGATCCCGGCACTCCTATGGGACTTGCCATAACAAAAAAATATCTTTCAACCACTCCAATTATCTGTCAAGATTTTATTTCTTGGTTGAACAAACTTTTTAATCCAGAAACAACGTAGCATTAACTTGTTAAAAGACTATTCTTGCAGAATTATTAACCTGCAATAAAAATAGACTTATTTCACCCCACTTAAAGATGAATGCTTGCGATATTTTCAAACAAAAAAATATCGCAAGCATTTTTTTTGATTTATTCACCCTTGATTAAAGACCATAAAATCAAAGACTCAACTTTTTCTTTGCTTTAAAAGCGCAAAAAAACTCTTTGATTTTTTATTTTTTTTCTTTACTTTTTTCATTTTTTTCTTTGCTTTTTTTTATTTTTTCTTTGATTTATTTTTTTACCTCTTAGAGGTAGAAGTATTACCTCGTTATGGTAATCCAATTACCACAAAGGAGTAATCCTATTACCATAACGAGGTAATTTTTTTTCTTCGCATTTGAGCTTAAAAG